>NZ_JAEUYX010000040.1 GCF_016798225.1 Anaerococcus sp. mt242
GGTTAGCTCACAGGCTTCGGGTATTGCCAACTTCCATGGTGTGACGGGCGGTGTGTACAAGACCCGGGAACGCATTCACCGTGGCATTCTGATCCACGATTACTAGCAACTCCAACTTCATGCACTCGAGTTGCAGAGTGCAATCCGAACTGGGACAGGCTTTTTGAGTTTTGCATCAGATCACTCTGTAGCTTCCCTCTGTACCTGCCATTGTAGCACGTGTGTAGCCCAAGTCATAAAGGGCATGATGATTTGACGTCATCCCCACCTTCCTCCGGTTTGTCACCGGCAGTATTGCTAGAGTCCCCAACTTAATGATGGTAACTAGCAAAAGGGGTTGCGCTCGTTATGGGACTTAACCCAACATCTCACGACACGAGCTGACGACAACCATGCACCACCTGTATTACAGTCATCCGAAGATGTAAGGATCTATCTCTAGATGCCCTCCGTAATATGTCAAGACTTGGTAAGGTTCTTCGCGTTGCTTCGAATTAAACCACATGCTCCGCTGCTTGTGCGGGTCCCCGTCAATTCCTTTGAGTTTCACACTTGCGTGCGTACTCCCCAGGCGGAGTGTTTAATGCGTTAGCTGCGGCACCCAGATTTACTCCAGACACCTAACACTCATCGTTTACGGCGTGGACTACCAGGGTATCTAATCCTGTTTGCTACCCACGCTTTCGTACCTCAGCGTCAGTTAATGGCCAGAAAGTCGCCTTCGCCACCGGTATTCCTCCTAATATCTGCGCATTCCACCGCTACACTAGGAATTCCACTTTCCCTTCCATTACTCAAGGTTCCCAGTTTTAGAAGCTTACTATAGTTGAGCTATAGCCTTTGACTTCTAACTTAAAAACCCGCCTACGTACCCTTTACGCCCAATGATTCCGGACAACGCTCGGTCCTTACGTATTACCGCGGCTGCTGGCACGTAATTAGCCGGACCTTATTCGTATAGTACTGTCATTTTCTTCCTATACAAAAGATTTTTACAACCCGAAGGCCTTCTAAATCACGCGGCGTCGCTGCATCAGGGTTTCCCCCATTGTGCAAAATTCCCCACTGCTGCCTCCCGTAGGAGTCTGGGCCGTGTCTCAGTCCCAATGTGGCCGTACACTCTCTCAAGCCGGCTACTGATCGTTGCCTTGGTGAGCTTTTATCTCACCAACTAGCTAATCAGACGCAAGTCCATCTTACACCGCTAAGCACTTTGACT
>NZ_JAEUYX010000041.1 GCF_016798225.1 Anaerococcus sp. mt242
CAACTTAAGGAGGTCAGTTTTTTATGGCAAAATATAGAACAGAATTCAAATATAAACTAGTTAAAAGATATTTAGAAGGTGACGAAAGTTATGAATCTTTAGCTAAATCATTCAATATTCCTGATAAATATCAACTAAGAGTATGGGTGAACGCATATCAAACACTAGGTTATGAAGGATTAAAAAGATCTAGAAATAAGAAGGATTACTCTACAGAATATAAATTAAAAGTAGTAAAGTTGTATTTAACAAGTGAAATGTCCTATCTAGACCTAGCCAATAATTTAAATATATCAAATCCATCTATGATATGTACATGGGTTGGCAAATATAGAAAATATGGAATTAAGGGACTGGAAACTAAAAAACGAGGAAGGCCTTCAAGTATGACTAAAGAAGATAAAAAAGTTAGTAAATCAACAGATAAACAATATACTCAAGAAGAAAAAGATAGAATCAAAGAACTTGAAGATCAAGTATATTGGCTACAAATGGAAGTAGATTTCTTAAAAAAAAAGAGAGAATTGAGACAAAGGGACAAACTCAAAAAGAAGAAATAGCTAGGATAATACACGAACTTAGAGAAACATACAAATTGAAAGATTTACTAAATAAATTAAACTTTCCAAAATCAACATATATGTATTGGCAAAAAAGATTCGGTAGAACTAACAAAGATGCTGATTTAGAAGAAAAAATATTAAATATTAGAGCTAATCATAAAAACTATGGATATCGTAGAATATATGGACATTTAAGAAATCAAGGAATACTAATAAACAAAAAGAAAGTACAAAGATTAGTCCAAAAACTAAAACTACAAGTTACAAGCTTTGGAAGAAAATCTAAGTATTCATCATACAAAGGGCATATAGGAAAGTTATCAGACAACCTAATAAATCGTAATTTTAAATCAGACCTAGCTCATCAAAAGATAACAACAGATACATCAGAATTTAAATATTACGCCACTGATGATAAAGGTAATACTAGAATAGGTAAACTGTACTTAAATGCATTTCTAGATATGTATAATAGTGAGATAATATCATATTCCATAAGTAAAAGGCCAACAATAAAAGCAATCTTAACCCCACTAGAAGAAGCCATCAATATAACAAGTGACTGCAAAGAAAGAAGAATAATTCATTCAGATCAAGGATGGGGA
>NZ_JAEUYX010000042.1 GCF_016798225.1 Anaerococcus sp. mt242
TTTAAATTCTCTATCAATCCGAAGCTTCGGTACTGAATTTTAGCCCCGTTTATTTTCGGCGCAAACCCACTTGACCAGTGAGCTATTACGCATTCTTTAAATGTATGGCTGCTTCTAAGCCAACGTCCTGGTTGTCTTAGTAGGTTCACATCCTTTTCCACTTAATCCAGATTTTGGGACCTTAGCTGTCGGTCTGGGCTGTTTCCCTTTCGACTTAGGAGCTTATCCCTCTAAGTCTGACTCCATGATCTGATTTTTTGGCATTCGGAGTTTGATAGGCTTTGGTACGGTAAGCCGCCCTAGGCCAGTCAGTGCTCTACCTCCGCAAATCTTTAATCATAGGCTAGCCCTAAAGCTATTTCGAGGAGAACCAGCTATCTCCGGGTTCGTTTGGTTTTTCGCCCCTATCCACAGTTCATCCGATGCGTTTTAAACCGCACCCGGTTCGAGCCTCCAGTGAATTTTACTTCACCTTCACTCTGACCATGGATAGATCACCCGGTTTCGGGTCTATCGCACTTAACTTTCGCCCTATTAAGACTCGCTTTCGCTTTGGTTCCGTCTCTTAAAGACTTAACCTTGCTAAGTACGATAACTCGCTGGCCCATTCTACAAAAGGTACGACATCACACTGTTGTGCTCTGTCTGATTGTAGGCTCAAGGTTTCAGGTTCTCTTTCACTCCCCTTTCGGGGTTCTTTTCACCTTTCCCTCACGGTACTTGTTCGCTATCGGTCACATGTTAGTATTTAGCCTTAGGGGATGGGCCCCCTATCTTCACAGCAAATTTCTCGTGTTCACTGCTACTTGCCCCCACAATATATTTTCTTTTGCTTACAAGACTGTCACTTTCTTTGGTTCATCTTCCCAAATGATTCTGCTAAAAAATATATTTCTTATTGGGTTGGGCTGTTTTCTTTTCGCTCGCCGCTACTTGGAAAATCGAGTTTTCTTTCTTTTCCTCCTGCTACTTAGATGTTTCAGTTCGCAGGGTCTTACTTCATAAAGCTATGTATTCACTTTATGATGACTGTGTCTTCCACAGCCGGGTTTCCCCATTCGGATACCTAGGGGTCAGTGCTTTTTGTGAGCTTTCCCTAGTTTTCGTTCACTTACGTCCTTC
>NZ_JAEUYX010000004.1 GCF_016798225.1 Anaerococcus sp. mt242
TTTTGGCATGAAAAAAACCCCTCAATCCATATTCCGGATTTTGGGGTTCAGCTCAGTTTTATCCTAGCTTTTTTAATTGTATAATTTCCAATGACTAATTATCTAATCTCCTAATTTTAATATAAATTTATTATTTATATATACTATTCATTTTAAGTTTTAAAGATATTCAGCTACTGTTTTATAATAGATAGTATATAATTTTATTTACATTAAATGCTACCTCATAACAAAATACCAATTTGTGTACTTTTAAATATAGTTGTTAAAAAGATAATTTTTGAGCTTGAATACTATATAACCAGAAGTAAGATTATATTAAATAACCGAAAAAGTTACAAGAAAAGAGACAATGTTGTTAAAACCCATTTATATGGTAAGTATTTTTTGAGGAGAAACAAAGAGATGGATGATGACAAAAAAAGTAAGTCAATGCTATTAAAGTTAATGTGGTTAGACTTTATATTTGGGGTAATAGGGATTATTATAGCTCGTAATATAACACCAAGTAATGTTTCAGACCTCATTTTAAGTAGGACCGGAGGGAATGTCTATACGGTGGATGTAAACTATTATACGTATTTCTTAATTAAGCCACCTTTACTTATATACTCTATTCATAGAATATATACTGGCTTAAAAAAACTAATAATTTATAGTCCAAATTTTGCTAAAAAATCTGACAAGTAAATTTTGAATATAAAATTTGTAATAAAAAATATGAGAATTTGATAAATTCTCATATTTTTTTATTCTCTTATTATAATATTAAATTTATTTTTAAAAATTACCAGCTTCTATTTCTTCTATTGTTTCTATAGAGTTTTTAAAGGAAGATGATTCTATATCTGGAACTGTGCGTTTTTCTGCATTTATTGATCCGTCGGGCGCATAGCCTAGAGTATTTGTATAGGTAAAAACTAGGCCTGAATTTGGCATAACATCATTTATCACTCCTAGGGTTATCCCATCTCCTCCGGTTGTCTCACCGATTAGGCTTGCTGATTCAGAATTTTTCATAAAGCTTGCCATGCCTTCAGCGGCTGAAAATACCGCTTTATCAACCATTAGATAAATATTTCCATCAAATCCATATTCTTTGTTAGATTCATCAGGGTTTACTGTAATCGTGTCTTTTATATAGTAGTCAAAGTTTTTAAGATCACTTGAATGTTCTAGCTTTACCCCTGAAATATCAACATTTTTTAGGGTTTCGATATTTAAGGTATCATCTGCTAAGATTAATTTGGCCCTATCTGAGTCTTTGAAAAATAAGTGGTTAGTTACTGATTTTGGGCTTTTTAGGATTTTTGGTAAAAGGAATTTTTGCCAATAATCCATATTGCCCCCGTAGTTTTCACGGATGTCTATTATTAGCGCCTTATAAAGGTGTTTATTTCTTAAAAACTCATCTAAAATCGCCTCATCTTGGCTAAATTTTTCTGGGTCAACCATAGAATTTATCTTTAAAATAGCAATTCCTTCTGCTGGACTTTCAAGACTTAAATTCGTCTCTTGTTTTTTATTCATAAATGAAAGGGCTCTTTTTTGGGACTTTTGACCTGAATCTAACGTTTGCTCGCCATCTAGGTCGTAGCGATTTCTCACTACTTGCTTGTTCATTTTTAAAAATTCATAATAAATTGATGGTGTATTCCAATTTTTGGAATAATATTTTAACGTGTTTTGAACATAAGCTTTATCTGCAATCCTAGCGTGGGAATTGTTAAGCTCTCCTATAATTCCTGTCATCTCGTCTATAAATTCTTGGTCAGTTTTTGCATTTTCTATGCGTTTAAGATATTTATTATAAGAGCCAATAAAATCAACATTATACTCTCTTTTTAAAACTCCAAAAAATGGATAATTTGCCTTAAGCTCCTTAAAAACATAATTAAAATCTTCTATCATTTCTTTATTTGTTAGATCTTCTGGTTTTTCTGGAGCGGGCAATTGTAATTTTGGTGGTGTTTGTAAGTCTTTATACCATTTTAAATAAGAGGCAATATCATATTTATCAATATTATCTGGGAAAAAAACATCATCATTACCGTTAAATCCCCCATCATTGACAATACTTTCGGTTCGCCTTGCTTCTAGTTGGTCTAATCTTCTTTTTGCACAAGAGGTACTTGTTAGCATAAAAACGAGGACTAGACAAAAAATCTTAATCTTATTTTTCATCAAATCCTCCTCTAAGTACATAATCCCTTTTTAACAAATCATAGATTACAGGGATATTTCCTATTGGATTTACAAGTGAAAAGACAACAATTGCAATAACGAGGATATTTAATCTTTTCCTCTCACTTCTTGCAATTGCACCTAGACTTACATTTCTAATTCTTAATACAGCTATCCCGTAAATAAATGCAAGGATTCCGAAGATAATTTCAAAGATTTCTTTATAATAAATCCCAAATACCAAAACCCCAATACCAGCTAGTATCCAAATTACAGAACTTATCGTTTGCATTTTATTATATTTTTTTAATAAGTCTAAGTTTTCACTTCTTTTTCTTCTCATAATTTATATTATATCTTAAATTTCTAAATTTGGGTAAACTTTCATAAATTTATCAGATACTTCACCTGCTTGATAGTTTAAATACCCTGCCATGGCAATCATTGCTGCATTGTCTGTGCAAAGTTCAAGGGATGGATAATAAAATTTGATATTTTCTTTGGCACATTCTTCTGCCATACGTTCCCTTAATCTACTATTTGCTGCAACTCCGCCACTTAGGGCAAATTTGTCAAAGCCTGTTTCTTTTAAAAGTCTCATGGATTTTTCTACCAAAACATCCACAACTGCCTCTTGAAAACTTGCAGCAAGGTCTGCCTTATTGATTTCATTTCCCTTTTGTTCTTCTTGGTTCATATGGTTTAAGACCGCTGTTTTAAGTCCTGAAAAAGAAAAATCATATGAATCTTTTTCAAGTCTTACCCTTGGAAAATCTATGGCAGATCCATTTCCTTCTTTGGCAAGTTTATCAATTTTTGGACCACCTGGATAGCCAAGCCCCATTTTTCTTGCAACTTTGTCATAGGATTCACCCGCTGCATCATCACGAGTTTTGCCTACTACTTCATAATCTGTATAAGAATTTACTTTTACTAGATAAGTGTGGCCACCGCTTACTACTAGGGTTACAAAGGGTGGTTCTAAATCCTTGTGGGCAAGATAATTTGCACAAATGTGGCCTTGCATATGGTTTGTACCAATCATTGGTTTATTTGTTGCAAGGGATAAGGCCTTTGCTGCAGAAATTCCGACCAAAAGTGAACCCATAAGTCCTGGCCCCTTGGTTACAGAAATCAAATCTATATCATCATAGCTAAGATTTGTATCATCCAAGGCTTTTTTTATCAAAGGATTTATAGCTTCTAGATGTTTTCTACTTGCAATCTCTGGCACTACCCCACCAAAAAGTGTATGAATGTCAATTTGAGATGATATTAAATTTATTAAAAGCTCTCTATCATTTTTAAGAATTGCTACACAGCTGTCATCACAGCTGGTTTCAATCCCCATAGTATAAAAATCTGTCATTACAATTCCTTTTTCATATTGTAGGCATCTGCGCCAATTTTCTGGTAATAATTTTTCCTGATGCCCATTACTTCAAAACCAAATTTTTTGTATAAATTGATTGCTGCAGTATTTTTTGTAGAAACTTCTAGCCAAATTTCTTTTATATTTTTTGAAAGACTTGTTTCTACTAGGTGGTTTAAGAGGCTTGTGGCAATTCCCTTTTTTTGAAAATCACGATCCACTGCTATGGTAAATATTTCCGCCTCATCCATTACATGGCTTGATATATAAAAACCAACCACCTTGCCGTCTACTTCTGCAACATAATGATTTAAAAATGAATTAGATTTCAAATCTTTTATAAGATTTTTCTTAGACCACGGTTCAAAAAATGCCTGGTTTTCTATGTTATAAACCTCATCTGCATCTGAAATTTCCATTTTTCTAATCATTTTACACCTTATTCTTTTTCTCGTATTCTCTTTCTGCTTGGGATTTTCTAAGATAATTTGGGCTAATTTCAAATAAATCTGGACTATCATTTATATGAATAAGTCCTAATCTTACAAGAGACTTGCCAATACAATTATTAAAATTTATAGGCAAAGTGTGGGCACTTTTAAATTGCTCACAATATTTTCCGCTGATTTCTCCTATAAGCTCTACGTCCTCTTTTAAATCATCAACAAGTTTTATAAAATCTTCTATTTCATATAGGTCTTCTTTTATGATTTCATTATAATCCTTATCATAAACTGCTGCATAAACCCTATTGCCCCTAGCATCTAGCATAGGTGCTTTTAGTTTTTCACTTGAAGAATTATTTGCAAGGGCCAAAAGCGTGCTAATTGGTATAAGTTTTTTTTCATTTACTTGCGCTAGAGTTTTTGCCACAGTCATTCCAATTCTAAGACCTGTAAAAGATCCTGGCCCCTTAGAGATTACAAAGGCATCTATGTCTTTGATAGTCATCCCTAATAAATCCAATAAATTTTCAATCATAGGAACCAAGGATTCACTGTGAGTTTTTTGCTGGTTTACATTAAAATCCCCAATAATTTCATTATTACTTGCAATAGTTACTGTAGAAATCATAGTTGAGGTGTCAATTGCTAAAATATTCATTTATCTCTTGCCCCCTTTTTGTATCATCTAGGATTTTAATCTCACGAGTATCTTTATCTATTTTTGAAATCTCAACATTTATCATATCTTTTGGCAAGAAATCTCCTCCATTTTCTGCCCACTCTATAAAAGTAATGGCATCATCTGGATAAAAATATGTTTCAAAGTCGATTTCTAAAAGCTCATCAGGATTCTCTATTCTATATAAATCAAGGTGGTAGATGGTTTTATCTCCATCGTAAATATTTACTATAGAAAATGTCGGAGAGGAGCTATCTTTTATATTAAAATACTCAGCAATAAAGTTGGTAAGGGTGGTTTTGCCAGCACCCATATCTCCTATTAAATTTATAACATCATTTTCTTTTAGAAGGGATGCAAATTTATATGCAAAGCCCTTCATTTCATTTAAATTACTTATAATCATAAATCCTCTTTATCTTAAGTATTATACTATTTATAATAAAAAAATCCCTAGATATAAGCTAGGGATGACTTTAAATTTAAAATTTAAGCGATGGTGATATGCGTTTATAAAGCACTTGGGTAACCAAGGATTCGATAGCACCTTTTATAATATTAAATGGAGCTACTGAAAAAATCATAAGTGTGATGTAATTATTTACTAGTGAATTACCAGGAATCATACCTGCAAATGCTTCAAGATCCATATTCATCACCTTGCCATAGATTGGGAAAACTACAAAGGCATTTGATAAAGTTGCAACTGCACTCATAGCAATGACACCCAAAACTAGGGCTAAAATCGAATTTTTGCGTGTTTTTTTGTCGCGATAAATAAGTGAAGATACCAAAACAAAGGTAGATCCCACAACAAAGTTAGATAGTTCCCCAACACCGCCTGTCATAGTTTTACTTAGGTTAAGGACATTTTTAATAAGCTGAATTAAAACACCATACAAAGGTCCCATGGCAAAACCACCAATTAGCGCCGGTACATCAGCTAAATCAACTTTCATAAAAGGTGGAGCTATTGGAATAGGCAATTGAATAAACATCAATAAATATGAGATGCCTGCTAAAATACCAACTTTTACCATTCTGTCTAAACTAAATGATTTACTTCTTCTTTGAATCATAATTACCTCCTAAAATGGGCAATAAAAAATGCCCTGATCTTGGGGCACGAAAAAAATACAAAATATATATACTTCTCCCATCCAGACTATAACTGTCGGTTTTGGAATTGCACCAAATCAACCAAAAAAATGGCTCGCAGACTATAACTGCCGGTTTAGGAATTTCACCTTACCCCGAAAACAAGCCCGTCCGGCTAGAGGAGGACCCTCCACGGAGTGGCCGCAAGGCGGCACGCCCGAGGAAACTTATCCGGCATATAGAGGACTCGTGCCAATTAGGCACGGAATTACCGCAGACGCCAAGATGATTACCTATTACCGTATGGACTTTTAATCTATTTAGTTCTTGACAATATTATATCACAATCAAAACTCAATATCAATTACCTTTGAAAACAATTTCACAAAAATCAATCTTTTGGTTTACAACTATCCAAAACCCACTTATAGCCCTTGCGGTTTATGGTCTCTATTGGATTGAGATTTGCTTTTTTAAACTCAAGGCGGATTTTTCTGATATGTTCTCTTACAGACCTTTCTGTAGTCTTCATGCCTTTTTTGTTCATGGCTTCCACAATATCATCCTTGCTTAAAATTCTACTCATATTTGAAATTAAAACTGAGCAAATACTAATTTCAAATTTGGTTAGGTCTAGGATATCATTCCCAATCCTAAATATGCCATTATCCTCCTCCATTGTACAAAACCCAAGTCGGACAATATTTGTATCATTGATCTCTTCTACTTTTTCAAATACTGAGTTAATAAATTCCTCACGAGTATTTGAATGGATGACAAAGTCTTTATCATCTAGTTTTTGCTCATAAGGATTGTCTGTGTTTCTCTCTGTTAGATAAATAACAGGTGTAGTAGTTGTTTGCTTTATGTATTGAATCACCTGCAGACACTTATTGTAAGTCATATCAACCAAAATTAAATCGTATTCACTAAGGTCTAGACCTATCAGATCTTCCATTTGTTCAAATTTATGTATAACTACTTCGTTTTTATCAAATTGGGAATTTAAGAGAGATGAAACACCGTTTTCGTATTCGACTGATGCTATTTTCATATCTACTCCTTTTCTTCATTAATTATAGCCTTTTGGCATAAAAATGTAAAGATTTTTTATATAAATTTGCATTGCATTAATATAAAATACAAATTTGACTGAACTTTGTCAAGAAAAAAAAAGACTTGCCTTTGGCAAGTCCTATATCAAAATTTATAAATAGTATTTTTTAGTCATTTTTAAATCATCATCTAGTTCGTAAATTAGTGGTTGACCTGTTGGGATTTCTAAGTCCATAATATCTTCGTCAGAGATACCTTCGATGTGTTTAGCTAGTGCTCTTAGAGAGTTTCCGTGAGCTGCTACTAGAATTGTTTCATCTTTTAGTAGTTGTGGTGCAATATTATCAAAGAAATATGGTAAAGCTCTTTCTAGAGTAATTTTTAAGTTTTCTGCTGCTGGAATTACATCTTTTGGCAGATTTTTAAATTGTCTCATGTTTAGTTGTTCTTCTTGAGCTTCTTCTGATAATGTTGGAGGAAGTGTATCATAAGATCTTCTCCAAATGTGAACTTGCTCATCCCCATATTTTTCTGCTGTTTCTGCTTTGTTTAATCCTTGTAGGGCGCCGTAGTGACGTTCGTTTAGTCTCCAAGATTTTTCTACTGGGACAAATAATTGTTCAGAATATTCTAGGACATAGTTACAAGTTTTGATTGCTCTTTTTAAGATTGATGTGTGAGCGTGGTCAAAAACTATGCCGGCTTCTTTTATTTTTTTACCAGCTTCGATTGCTTCTTGTTGGCCTTGTTCAGATAAATCTACATCTACCCAGCCTGTGAATTTATTTGCAAGATTCCATTCACTTTGGCCGTGTCTTACCATTACTAATGTTTTTGTCATTATCTTCTCCTTAGTTTTTCATTATTTTCTAACTCTTTTTGCTTAGCTTTTACGGAATCATCAGCACCTTGGTCAATCTCATCAAGCCATGTTAGTGCTCGTCCTGTACCAATTACTACGCACTGGTCAGCATTTTCCGCAATATTTACATCTATTTGAAATTTATCAGCCAGTCTTTGGCGTAAGCCAATTGTGTATGCCCCACCACCTGTCAAAATAATTTGTTTTTCGTAAATATCTGCTGCAAGCTCTGGAGGAGTTACCTCTAATACTTTTTTTACCCCATCTACAATCAAATCAACATAAGGCTTGATAGCAAGCTCTATTTCTCCCACAGGTACAAAAACTTTTTGTGGAAGTCCAGTTGAAATTTCTCGTCCTGTAACTTCGATAGATCCATCAAAGTCGGTAGTTCCTGCTTTAATTTTCACTTCCTCAGCCTTATTATCTCCTAGGAGTAGTCCATATCTTTTTCTAATATAATCTTTAATTGCAGTATCAAAAGTAAGACCAGCAACTGGCACTGATGTACTTGCTATAATTTGTCCCATAGAAATTACAGCTATATCAGTAGTTCCCCCACCAATATCTACTATTAATTCTCCACCAGCATCTGTAATATCAATTCCAGCACCAATTGCGGCTGCTAAGGCCTCTTCTATTAGGTATGTTCTGTGAGCTCCTGCATTTTCGCTTGCTTGAAGAACCGCTCTTTTTTCAACTTGAGTTGCCCTACTTGGCACACAAATTAGTACGTCTGGTTTTAAAAGAGCTTTGCTTAATGACTTATCTAAAAAATATTTTAGCATACGTTCAGTAGATGGAAAGTCCGCTATGACTCCGTCTTTTAAGGGCATAACTGCTTTTACATTTCCTGGAGTTCTACCAACTAGTTTTTTGGCTTCATCTCCCACAGCAAGTATTTCATCTTTTAAAACATCAACGGCAATTACTGATGGCTCACTAAGGACAACTCCCTTGTTATTTACAAAAACTAAAACTTTGGCTGTACCAAGGTCTATAGCTACACTTCTTCTAATCCTCGCCATTTTTTCTCCTAATATTTTTTAAGTTCATCTACCTTATCAAGGGCTTCCCAGGTAAATTCTGGATTGTTTCTACCAAAATGACCGTAGCTTGATGTATTTTTATAAATTGGTCTTAGTAGATCCAAATTATCAATAATTGCTTGTGGTCTAAAGTCAAAGTTTTCTTTTACAATTTCTAAAAGTCTTTCATCTTCGTATTTGCCTGTTCCAAAACTATCAACATATATTGAAAGTGGACGGGCAACACCAATTGCATAGGAAATACCGATTTCAAGTCTATCAGCAAGACCTGCTGCAACCATATTTTTAGCTGCATATCTTGCCATATAAGCTGCAGATCTATCTACTTTTGTAGGGTCTTTTCCTGAAAATGCTCCACCACCAGATTTTGAATATCCACCGTAGGTATCTACAATTATTTTTCTACCAGTAAGCCCGCTATCGCCTTTTGGCCCACCGATTACAAATTTACCTGTTGGATTTACGTAAATTTTAGTATTTTCATCAATTAAAGATGGATCGATAACTTTATTTATTACTTCAGCTATGATATCTTCCCTAATTTGATCAAGGGATACATCTTCTGTATGTTGGGCAGAAATTACTATATTGTCAATACGAACTAGTTTATCATCATCATATTCTACTGTCACTTGAGTTTTGCCATCTGGTCTTAGGTAGTCAAGAACTTTATTTTTACGAACTTCTGTAAGTCTTTGAGCAAGCTTATGGGCATAGTTTATAGAAACTGGCATATATTCTTCAGTTTCATTATCTGCATATCCAAAGATAATTCCTTGATCTCCCGCCCCTATTTGATCGTATTTATCATTTGTTGACTTAAATTCTTGGGCACTATTTACCCCTTGGGCAATATCTGGTGATTGCTCAATTAAAGATGTAAGAACGGCTACATTTGAGTGATCAAATCCAATATTTGGATCATCATATCCAATTTCTTTTATAGTTTGGCGGACGATTTGTTCTACTGGTGCATAAGCTGTTGTAGAAATTTCTCCAACTACTAAAACTAGGCCTGTTGATGTTACAGTTTCACAGGCTACTCTTGCATTTTTATCTTGTTTTAAACACTCATCTAAGATTGCATCAGAAATTCTATCACAAACTTTATCTGGGTGTCCTTCTGTTACTGATTCACTAGCTATAAATCTACGCATCATTTCTCCTCTAATATTACAACTGCACGAGCTTCAATTCCTAGACCCTCTCCAGTAAAACCAAGGCCTTCACTTGTGGATGCCTTAATGGATACATTATCTGGGTCAGTTTTTAAGTGCTCTGCTAATAAGTTTTTAATTTTATCTCGTCTTGGGCTGATTTTTGGCATTTCACAAATGATAACCGTATCAAGA
Source organism: Anaerococcus sp. mt242 (assembly GCF_016798225.1). GTDB lineage: Bacteria > Bacillota > Clostridia > Tissierellales > Peptoniphilaceae > Anaerococcus. The sequence goes on from NZ_JAEUYX010000004.1 coordinate 10,099, forward strand.
TTGCCAATTTTATAGCCCATTTGTTCCATAAGCTCAACTACATGATCAAGTAGTTTTAAGGAAGATATATCCTTATATTGAGGGTCGGTATCTGGAAATAATTTTCCTATATCATCTTTAGCTAAAGCCCCTAAAATCGCATCCATAATGGCATGGATTAAAACATCTGCATCAGAATGCCCCAAAAGGCCCTTTTCATAATCAAATTTGATGCCACCTAGGATTAAATCTCTATTTTCTACTAGCCTATGAACATCATAGCCTATTCCAATTTTCATTTATTTTCCTCAATTTCTTCTTGATTTTTTATATAAGCTCTTGCAAATAGGATATCTTCATTTGTGGTAATTTTGATATTTGAATACTCTCCCTCCACTACCTTTACTGGAGTTTCCCTATCAAAAAACTCAAATAGCTGGCTGTCATCAGTTATTTTAAATTCGCTTTTTACGTATTTTTCATACATAGAAAAGATAGTTTTTTTATCAAAGGCTTGGGGAGTTTGGACATTATAAACAAAGGCCCTATTTGGTGTAAAATCAACAACCATATTTTCATCCAAAATCTTTACCGTATCCTTAGTTTTTGTTGCAGTTATCACTGCCTTATATTCTTTTAGTTCACAAAGAGTTTTATAAAAAAGCTCTCTACTTGCAAAAGGTCTTACCCCATCGTGGGTTAAGACCAATTTACAATCTTTATTTAAGGCTTTTAGCCCTTCAAATGTCGATAGCTCGCGTGTGCTGCTACCATAAACATATCTTACTTTTTTAGAAAATTTGTCATTTTTTAGTATTGATTTGATAATATCTTCATCTTCTTTTCTGATGACTAAAATTATTTCATCAAATTCATCTATACTTGTTACAGTTTCTAAAGTACGTTCGATTATTTTTTTATCATCTATGTTTAAAAAGGGTTTGTTGATATCGCTATTCATACGTCTGCCTGAGCCTGCAGATGTGATTATAGCTGATAAAAATTTGCCATCAAACATTTATTCCCCTTCACTTTTTACAAATATCATACGTCCTGCAGAAGTTTGTAAAACACTGGTTACAACAGCATTTATAGTTTGATCGATAAATTTATCTCCATCTTCTACTACTACCATTGTACCATCGTCAAGATATCCTACACCTTGATTTTTACTCTTTCCTTCCTTGATGACATCAATTCTCATGCGTTCACCAGGGATTACAACTGGTTTTAGGGCATTTGCAAGATCGTTTATATTTAAAACAGGTATGCCTTGGACATCTGCAACCTTGTTTAGATTATAGTCATTTGTAAATACTTTTGCTCCCAAATCTATGGCAAGTTTTAGCAATTTGCTATCTACTTCCTTAATATCAGGATAGTCTTGGTCTGTTATTTTTAAATTTATCTTATCTGACTTTTTAATAGCATTTACGATATCTAGTCCCCTGCGACCACGTTCACGTTTAAGATCATCTGGACTATCTGCAATGTGTTGGAGTTCTTCTAATACAAATTCAGAAATGATTAGGTCTCCTTCTAAAAAGTCTGTTTCGATAATATCTACTATTCTACCATCAATAATTACTGATGTATCAAGTACTTTTGGACTTGCTGGAGATTTGCTCCTATCAAGTTTAAAAGTAGATTTTAAGTCTTTACTATCCTTACTAGTTTTAAACAAGTTGACAAAATCATCGCTATTTTTAGCTGCCACTCTCCAACCTAAAAAACCTAAACCAAGATATAATAAAATAGATAATAGCACAAAAATTGAATTGCCCACATAAGGTAATTGTAGGCTGGTTAAAGGTCTTGAGATTAAAGTTGCAATTAAAATACCTAGTATTGCACCAACTGTTCCAACTATCAGTTTGCTTGCCGGTATGTCACTCATTTGGCCTTCAAGATTTGAAATACTGGCTATAAACTTATTTGCAAAGGATGCAAATATTACATAAAATATTACCCCACCAATTAGGCCTGCTATGACATTTGCAATAATAAATATAATGCCGCTTGGTTCAATAATGAAACTTGCGGCATTGACTACATTTAAAATTACTATGCCAAGGACTACCCCAATTAGCGTGATAAGAATTTCAAAAATTCTTTTCATAACACTCCTTGTTTTTTAAAGTCCGATAGACTCATCTATCATTTGTTCAGCTTTTTCTTTATCTAGAGAACCTGCCATGACCAATTCGCTAGCCATGATTCTTCTTGCTCTATTTAACAATTTCTTTTCTGTGGTTGATAAACCTTTTTCCTTATCCAAAATTGTAAGATTTCTAACCATCTTTGCAATTTCAAAAATATCGCCTGACTTAATAATTTCTTGATTTTCTCTGTATCTTACATTCCAGTTGTTAGACATTTCTGTTGGTTCATCATCCAAAATCTTAAGTACTTCATCGCCTTCTTCTTTGCCGATGACATCTCTTATGTTCATTTTGTCAATATTTGCTATTGGAATTGAAATATCCATAGAACCAATTGGCATTTTTAGGATGTAATAATCTTTTACTTCTCCCAAAAATTCCTTTTTTTCAATAGAATCAATAGTACCCGCACCGTGGTTCGGATATACGATTTTATCGCCGATTTTAAACATTTTTACCTCCTAGGTTCTCACTATTATTATAACAAATTTGAACCCTTTAGTAAATAAAATAAACTTTTGATAAAATCTGTTAAATCCTAGACCTAAGTCCTGTTCTCATTCTAATTTTTTGTCTTAATACCCTAATATCAGCTAGGGTTGTTGACCCTCCATATTCTCCATCTAGGGACCAGGCTACTTTTTGATTAGTTCTTACTATAAATTCGCTACCTTGGCGAAAGATTAGCATATCATTTTCTTTTCTATTTGTTAGACCAAAAACTATTTTATTTATATCAGCAAGAGATTGAGGTCGTTTTACCATGGTTAGCTCAAAAATCCCATCGGAAAGTCCTACATTTTCACCAGTTATGCCTACAAAACCACCGACAGAAACAGAATTTGTAACCATAAAGTGGATAAATTCTCCACCTATGATTTCGCCATTTACTTCCACTTCCATTTTATATGCTGGTATGTTAACTAGAGGTAAAGTTTGCTTTAATCCTTCAAAAATATAGGCAGAACGGCCAAAAATATTTTTTACATCTTGTCCTGTGCTATAAGAAACTTCTGCAATAGTTCCAAAGGCTGCTACATATACAAAATACTTTTCATCTAGTCTTCCAATATCTATATTTTTCTGGTAACCACGGCTAGCAACTTTTGTTGCTTTTTCAATATCTGCAGGAATATTTAATGATTTTGAAAAATCATTTGTTGATCCTGTTGGAATATATCCTACCAGCGGATTTATATCAGCTTTACAAACTGCAGATATAACTTCATCAAGGGTTCCATCTCCACCACTTACAAAGATTTCATCAAAACGATGACCCATTTTTTCTACTATGTAGCGAGCATCCCCTCGACTTTGAGTTGCATAAATGCTTGTTAAATATTCTCTTTCGCTAAGATAATCTACTATCCACGGCAAGTATTCATTTATAATCCTTTGGCCACTATTTGGATTGTAGACAAAAAGGGCATCTTTCATGGCATCTCCTTTATTTCTTTATTTAAGAAAAATATACACTTTATCGGATTTTTGTAAATAAAAAAGATGCCAATCTGGCATCTAATTTACGCTACGGATAGCTTGTCTTTATGGATTTTAAAAGTTGATATATAAAATATTGCTGTGATAATTAGGTTAAATAAACTTGGCAGAATCACTGTTTTCAAAAATGGTGCATTTTCCGCTACTTCAACCCTCAATTCTCCTGAAGTGGCAGTTGTCATATAGTCAGCTAAAATCCACCCTTGGAATTTAGAGAAAGTATATCCAACAATTATAAATATAATTGAAAATACAATTGCTGAAGCAGACTTTGAAGCTCCAAATATTCTAAGATGTCCTGCTGTGTTTGCAAAAGTAATCATAGCTGCAAAAGCAAGCCCAAGCATAAATAAATTTAGAATAACTCCAAAAAATATTTTGCTATCCATCTGGCTAATAGTAGTTGATATATCTCTAAGCATTTGCCAAATGCTGATTGCTTCAGTTGATTGAGTTCTCATCAACAATATAAAATTTATAAACATAGAAACAATAATTACCAAGCCTAAAAGTATATAATTTATATATCTTGCTCCTGTTACTTGACTCGCATCAAATGGCAATGCTGAGTAAAATGATGCATTATCAGAATAAAATCTCTTGTCATCATTTTTAGTCATAATTACCAGAGCAATAAGTGGTCCTATTACTAAAAGTATCCCAGAAAGTACCAATGCAATACCGACTAATGCTGAGTTATTAAAAACATTGATTAACTGAGAAAAAATCATAACTGCAGCTAAGGGTAAAAATAACCACAAAATTATAGATTTAATATCTTCCTTAAAAATTTGTCCGAGTAATTTTCCCATTACATAACCTCCGTAAAGTAATCTTCTACACCCATTTGATGTTTTAATCTTATATCGTCTACAGTTTCATTTATAATTATTTGTCCATTTTTTACAAAAACAGCCCTATCCAAAATTTTTTCAATTTCAGCAATCAAATGAGTAGATATTAGCAAAATTCCATTATAATCAAAATTTTCAATAATAGTATTTATTACCATCTTCCTTGATTTTGGATCAACACCGCTTATTGGCTCATCTAATAAATAAATTTTTGCTTGTCGGCTAAGTGTTAGGGCAATTTGGATTTTTTCTCGCATACCCTTTGAACATTCTCCAAGTTTTAATTCACTTGAAATATCAAAACCCTTTATCAGTTCATAAAATTTGTTGCTATCAAAATCATCATAAAATTTCTCATATATGCTAACCACTTCATCTATTTTTGTTTTTTTATCCAAAGGCAAGTGGTCTGGTTGATAAGAAACTATAGTATTTGTACGCCCTCCTGGTTTAGAGCCATTTATTTTGACAGAACCCATATAGTCTCTTTCAAGTCCTGCAAGTATTCTAAGTAAAGTTGTTTTACCAGATCCATTTTCTCCGACAAGACCAATTATTTGACCATCTTCTAAAGTTAAATTTACATTATCAAGGGCTGCCTTACCGCCATAAACCTTGGTTAAATTTTTTATCTCAATCATTTTTCTCCTCCCAATATTTTTTTAATTGGTTAATCGCTTCATCTTTTTTTAAGTTTAAACTTTCTGCACCGCTTATAAAATCATCCGCTATTTTATAAAAAGAATTATCTTCTAATTTAGAAATTAAGTTTTGATCATCTGTTACAAATCTGCCGGCAGTCCTACGAGTTTCTGTAAGACCGGCTCGCTCAAGCTCTGCTAGTGCCTTTTGGACAGTATTTGGATTTACCTGATAAAGACTTGCTAGATTTCTCACAGAATCAATCTTAGAGCCAGCTTGCCATTCACCAGTTGATATTTTTACCTTAAAATCTTCTAGAAGTTGCAGATAAATCGGTCTTGATGCATCAAATTCCATCCGCACCTCCATTTATTTTTGTATTATTGTATTACTATCTTAGTACAATAATATTATAACCGCTATATTTTATTTTTGCAAGTAGAAAAATAAAAAAATATTAGATAGAAAAAAATATCAAAATTTAGATAAAAAAAGCAACCTCTATGGGTTGCAAATTTTATTTCACTTATAAATCTAGTAAATCTTTTGTAATGAAATTCTTTAATAAGAATAGTATTACTAGGGCAATTGCGTATTCTACCGCTAAATATGATGCATTATAAACTATTGAATATACTAAAGCATTTTGTCCTTCTGGAGCATATGATGAGAAAAATACTACACCTGATAATACGTGTGTTATATATCTTGCAATAATTGCAATAAATGTTCCTTTTAATACTGGAGCAAATGAACGTGTCCTTTTAAATTCATCTGAGAAAAGTCCTGATAGACCAATTAGTCCGTATGGTAATGGGTAATCTAGGATTGCTTGTATAGGGTGAATTATATATCCACCAAACATCATATCTAAGATTCCATATACAGCTCCGATTAAAAATCCTTTTTTAGCACCGTATCTAAGTGAAAATATGATTAGTGGAATCATTTGGCCCGGTGTGATTTCTCCACCTTGTGGCATTTTAAATAATGTAAAACGCGCTAAAACAAATGATAGGGCAATTGCAAGTGCACCTTCCACTAGCATCTTAGTTGTCCAAGATGATTTTGTCTGATTATTTTGCATAAAAAATACCTCCTTTTGCACATACTTATAGAGGTTTAGACACTTTCCTCCGCAAGCATTACCTTGACCAGGTTAAGGGTATGTTCTCAGCCTTGTGGCACCCCTAGTGCATATTTATTATATTACATAAATAAAAAAATGCAAAAATAAAAGGGCAGAGCGCCCTATATTTCTTTTAGATATTTTGTTTTTATATATAAAGAATCACCGTTAAAATCTACCCTTATAAAGCCATTTTCACTTTCACTTAAAATCTTAACAACCGTTCCTTCATCCAATTTATCATATGCAGTAGATTCATCCATTTCTGCATAAATATCAGTTTTTTCACTTACTTCATAAAGTCCACCAATTTGTGGACTATCTTGTTTTTGATCTTGCTTTTGATTTTGATAAATTTCTATGTTTTGATCCTGGTAACTGTCCTCATTCTTGCAAGAAGTTAACATAATAAGGCAAAGAATTAGTAAAACTTTTTTAATAATAAATCACCCCTAAAAGATCAATCCCAAGTCTTTTTAGTTCTTTTACTGCGTTTTTCAAATCATTTTTTAATGCATTTTTTGAAACTAAAAGGATTTTGTAATCTTCGTATTCTGCAAGATCAATTGCATCTGAGCTATTGAAATTTGATTCCTTAATTAAAATATAAGGATAATTTGCTTTCAGTCCCTTTAATTCTTCTAAAATATTTTTCTCACTTTGAGGGTTAATCTCTACTGCGTTTAGTACTTCTGAAATATCTGTACTAATATTTTTGTTATCATTATTTTTATTAAGCTCGGATATACCTATCACGGCAGAACCTGCATTTGTTTTTATTTTTCTTTTTACTTTTGCAAGCTCAGCTTCCTTATCTTTTGTAAGATCAGCTAAAACTTCGTAATCTAGTTCACGAATATCATCAGCAGAGCTTATCTTATCTGAAATTAGTTCTCTAAGTATAAGAAGTAATATTCCAATTAGTGCTCCTACTATTAAGCCTAAAACCGCAAAAATTATGCCACGTAACTTTGAGGCCTTATTTACAACTACATTTTGTAAATACTCGATATTTTCCATACGCAGATAATTTCTTGCATAAGACCTAAATTCTTCTGCAATTAATGTTAGTGTATCTTCTGCTCGTTTTTCATTTGAATCTTTGTAAGTCAAACTAATTACCCCGCCTTGAGGGTTGACATCATAATCAAAGTTTTTTGAAACCATTTTGCTATCCCAATCTGGATCTATTTTCTCTGTAACAGTTTCAAATAAATTTTCTGATTCTAAAAACTGAGAATATACATTGGCAAGTTTTTCATTTAAAATCAGCTTATTATAGGTAATTGGCTCATCATCATTACTTGTTACAATCAATACAGCCTCAGCCTCATAATCTCCTGGCAAGATATTTTGGGTAAAATAAGCCAAAAATCCAATTAGTAGGGCTGGAATAATAATCAGCCATTTATTTTTTTTGATTGCTTTTCTAATTTCTTGTGTTGTTAACATAAATCTCTCCTATTTTAATGAGTGAATTGCATTTAAATTTGTAAAGAAAAAGTCATAGCTTGGCGCCTTTGCCATTAAGAAAATGGCGTATGGGATTAGGAAAAACACTACCGCAAGGGCAATTAAAAATTTGCCTAGCTTATCTATATTTTTTACTTTTTCTAAGACTAAAGGTATATAAATGATTTCCAAAATTGTAAAAAATGTTGAAAATCTAAAGGCTATGGCTGTTGATGACCTAAATACTAAAAGTACTAAAAGAGCAAACCACATAGCCTTGATACTTGCTTCTTCTAGGGAAAATTTTTCAAAATCTTCTTTCTTAAAGTACATCAATGTAGTGATAAATAAGGCTGCTGCAAAAATTATCCTTGGATCATAAAACTTCATTGCCCCAGCAAATTGTCCAGTAAAGGTGTAGTTTAAAACCTTAGTTGCCATTCGCCCCAAACCAATTGCCGATAAAATTTGGGCAAGGATTCTAAACATTAAGCTAGAAAAAACTGATGCCAGCAAAGCAGCACCTGCAGTTAGTATCTTAAAAAATCTACCAATATCAAAGGCCATAAAAAATAAAAATGGCAACAGTATTACGCTAGCCCTATGAAAAGTCATAGCAAATAAGAAAAATAATAAGCTTTTAAAAAACTTTTTGCTGACAAAAGAATCTATACTCAAAAGCCCAAGTCCTATGGCAGTTGCAGTTCTTGCCGTTTGCATATCAAATTGGATAAAAATTGGCAAAAATATAATTGCAGATAAAAATGGATTTGCACTTTTCTTTATGGATATATATGCCACTGGTATTATGGAAAGGGCATTCATAATTACAATTATCCACTGCCTTGAAAGGTTAAGAATATTTATCAAATAAGAAAATAATCTAAAGGCAAACTCTACTGGATAGGAAAAGTTTAAAACTTTTGAAAAATCTACTCCAATATCTTTTGCAAACCACAGGTAGTTGTAATAATCTGCATCTCCAGATCCTCTAAAAGCTGCAAAGGCAAACATTATAAAAAACATCAGTCCAGCAGCAAGATTTTTCTTGTTTTTGTCCTTAAATTTTATGAAATTGTTGATTAAAAATAAGCAAAGCTCACTTAAAGTAAATAATGCAAATCCCATATTTTCCCCTTAATATGAAATATTATATCATTGCCTTAAAATTTTAAAAAGAATTTTAGGCAAAAAAATAAAAAACAGGTCTGAAATATTCATTTAATCAGACCTGTATATTATTATTTTATTCTAAGGATTCACTTGTCCATTTATAAAAGTCATAGGCAATATTTTTCCAATAGTTCCAGTTGTGCTCATTTTCTTTTGAATCTATTTTAAACTCAGTATTAATATTACTTAGTTTTAAAGCATCTACAAATTTATTTACATCATCAAATGGTACAGTTGAGTCACCTAATGAAGTTCTTATATAAAAGTCAACATTTGAATTATTTTTTATATAAGTTTCTGGATGCATTTTTTGATAAAAATCATCAGACCATGGCTTATTAGCTTCTTTAAAAGCGTGATTATTTTTTCTTATATTATTATCTTCATCAAGCTTATACCAAACAGCTGGAGATATCAAGGTTGCTTTTGAAAATTTGTCAGGATACTTAAGGGCAAATCTTGCTGCACCATATCCACCCATAGATATGCCACCAATAGCTCGAGAGTTTCTAGAGTTTTTTGTATTGTAAGTTTTATCAATATATGGAATTAAATCTTCCATAATAGCTTTCTCCATTTTCATACCATCGTTTTGATCAATATAAAAACTATTAAATCCATCTGGAAATACTACTATCATATCTTTGCCAGTTTTTTTAATAACTTTATCCAAGATAGTTTTAGAGTCAAATCTCTCCAATAAATTTGTATGATTGCCTCCCAATCCGTGTAACATGTATAAAACTGGATAACCACCAGCTTTTTTAGGATCGTAATTTTTTGGTAGATATACATTGTAGTTCCAATCGAGTTTTAAATTTGGAGAATAAAGTGTGCTAGTTACTCTTTGACTTGGTTTTTCTTCTTTTAAAATATTATCAGCTTTTTTAAATTCTTCTAAAATATTATTTACTTCTATTAGAGTCTTATATTTTTCCTTATAATAGTCATTTACATTTTTTAAAGCAATATAGTCATTAATTTGGCCAATATTAAAGTAGTCATCATTTTCTCTAATTAATCTTTCTTTGCCCTTTAAAAGCTCATCTGATAAGGCAATAATTTGTTCTGGAGAGGACTCTTGTAATGATTTATAAAGCAAAGTTGTAATTGCTCCATATCCCGCTGATAAGGATTGGTCTGAATAAAATACATTTGGATTGTTTTCCTTATTTAAAACTGGAGAATTTTTCTTATTTGTAAGTAAAGTTATAACCATATTTTCTACTGGATCTATAACTGTTAATGTACCAGTCCAACCAGTATGACCATAGGTTTTTGAGCTAGCAAGATTTGAAAATGCCCATGCGTACTTACCATTTCCCATAAGTCTCCAACCTAAACCATAAGATGGATCGATTTGTTTTGGTCTAGTAAATAAATCTTGAGTTTCTTTATCCCAAAAAATAATATCCCCATATTTTCCATTATTTAACATAATATTAGCAAGTTTTGATAAATCTCTGGCATTTGAAAATAAACCCGCATGTCCACTTATCCCATTCATAGAGTAAAATGCTTTTTCATCGTGGACTTGACCCCAAATTGTATCCCTTCTAATATTGTTAAAATGAACTTCGCCATCTCTCGTATTTCCATTTAGTTCAGTGGCTGCTGTGTCATGTTTTTCAAAACCATTTTCCAAAGGATTAAATGTAGTTCTAGTAAGCCCAAGAGGTCTTACAAAACTTTCATTGAAATATTCATCTAATTGCATTCCTGTAACTTTTTCAATAATAAAACCTAAAAGCATATAATCTACATCAGAATATATAGTATCTTTTCCAGGTTCATATTTAAGAGGTGTTTTAAAAATCATATTTAGAGTATAATTTCTATTTTGAGAATACAAGTTATTTTTCCCGTTTTTTACACCATCATCTTTATCATATTTTTCATTATGATACTGAGGATCTGCTGGAAAACCTGCCTGGTGCATCAAAATATCTCTTATACTTATATTATTTTTTCCCTTTATGATATCAGCATCAGAATCTTTAAAATCGTCAAAATATTTATTTACCTTATCATCTAAGTTTATTTTTCCTTCATAAACTAATTTTTGAAGAGAGTAGTTAGTAACATACATTTTTGTATTGCTAGCTAGATCAAACATAGTTAAGTCATCAACTCTATCTCTTTTTTCCTTTTCAATTGGTCTTCCATCTTTATAATAATTATTTTTATATCCAAAATTATGATTATAAATTTCTTTATTATCTTTCATTATAGAGATTTGACCACCAGCAAAGTCTTTCTTAACTTCTTCATCTAAAATTTTTTCAAGCAAATCAGTGGTGCCTTTATCCAATGTCTCTTTTTTTGTTTCTAAAGGCTTTTCTTCTTTACTTGCTTTAATACTTACATTAGTTTGATCTTTAGAATCTAGGACATCTAAGTAATTCTTACCATCAGCTATATTTTCATCTACCTCTTTTTGATCAGATACTTTCTTTCCATTCAAATAAATTTCACTATCGTCAAAATCATCAATTTCAACTTCGCTTTCCCCTTTTTTTGCATCAAAAGCAAAAGATGAATTTAGTAATATGGAATCGTCATATTCACTTATATCTTTGGGAAACGAATAATCATAATAGATAATGTTTTCATTAGTTGAATCCTCATTACTATAATTGACATCAGAAGCAAAAGAAACGCCTGGAAATAGTAAAGCTACAGATAATATCAAAATGCTTTTTTTCACAATTACCTCCTTATATGAAAACTTTTTCAAGATTATTTTATAACATCCGAAATAATATTTCAACATAAATTTATATCATTTAAATAAATTATTCAACATTTTAATTTACTTATAATATTAAACAAATTCTAAATTTAACACTAACTTTACAATTCTTTTATAAATGCAAAACATTTATGCATTAACATAAATACCAAGGAAACAGTTTGAAGCTGACAGATTGATTTTCATCGCAAATGCGTGCTCTTCCTTAATAATAAATTTGTGTCAACTGTTTACCTTTCCGGGTACAAAAGTCTTAAACCCTCAAACTTTTGTGCTTCTCTCACAAACTTAAAAACTCTTCTTAGCATAAATTTTTGCAAAAAATTTTAGTGAGAGTAATCAACAGTCAAGCTGCGGCCTTGGCTGTTTTTTTGTATAAAAAATTATTTTGATATATTTCCTTAATAATAAATCATAAAAATTTTAGCTCTTTTGAATGTAACAAATAAATATGCTAAAATAATACTATGAATAATATTAATTTAGCAAAGACTACACTATTAGAAAATAACCATTCTATAGTTGTAGTTAAAGAAGATAAAGTTGTTTATAAGTCGGATAAAAATGGCTTATTACCTATTATCGATATTTATGACAGTGATGAAAACATCTTAAAGGGTGCAGCTGTTGCAGATAAAGTTATAGGTAGGGCTGCCGCACTTATTTTGATAAAGGCAAATATAAGTGAACTTTACACAGAGCTTATATCAGAAAATGCCATTAGTATTCTGGATGATACAAATATTAAGTATCAATATAATAAGAAAGTAAAGGAGATTAGGAATAGGGATAACACTGATATGTGTCCTATGGAAAAACTTTCCCTAAGCACAGATGATGCTGATCAGTTAATAGCAAAAGTTAAGGAGAAAATTAATAAATGAATACAAAAAAATTAGTATATTCAGCAGTTTTCTTGGCTTTAGGGATATTATTTCCAATGATATTTCACACTTTAGGCCTACCTGGCCAAGTACTATTGCCAATGCATATTCCTATTTTTCTAGGAGCTTTAACACTTGGACCTATTCCAGGTTTATTAATTGGTTTAGTAACCCCAATCTTATCAAGCCTACTTACTGGTATGCCTCCAATGGTGCCTATGGTTCCAATTATGGTTTTTGAGTTAGCGGCTTATGGATTTTTTGCTGGATATTTTTACGAAAAATACCAAAAAAATGTATTTCTTCCTTTAATCGGAGCTATGATTATTGGTAGAATTGTAGCAGGAATTGTTGCATCTATTGTATTTAATGTATTTAATATGGAAGCTATCAGCATCATTCCATTTATAACTGGATCATTTGTAAAGGGACTTCCTGGAATAATTTTAGCACTTGTCCTAGTGCCTCTTGTCTATAGATGGATGCCAGCTAATATTAAAAACGATTACAATCCAACAACAAATAGGATTACTTAATAAAAAAAAGACCTTTCTAGGTCTTTTTTTATTATCTAAGATTTATTTTACCAAAGGCTGCTGATGCAAAGATTTCTATATCTGTTTTTTCTAGATTTGTAGAAACTTCATAGCCTTTTTCTTTTTGCATTTTGTTTTTAAATTTATCGCTTAAGTTTAATCCTTGGCTTAAAACCTCTGCTTTTATTTCGCCAGTGTATGATTCGCTATCTATTACGATATTACCAAATCCTGAGTTTAAGTCGATTTTTTCGCTTTCTTTGATATTATAAATTCTAATATTTCCAGAATCTGTGTCTGCAAATAAGTTTTTAGTATTTAGGCCATCAACTCTAATATTTCCGCTAACTGCATCAATTTCTGCTTTTTCACCGCTGATATTAGCAAGATAAATAGATCCATTTACATTATCAATTGTTAAATCACCATTTGTATTTTTGATATCAACTTTTCCATTTGTATTTTGAATGTCGATATCTCCTTGAGAGTTAATAACATTTACTTTTGCATTGATTGAGTTAATGCTGGTATCTGTAAAGTCAACATCTTCAATTTCGATATTACCATTTACTAGGTTGATATTTAGATTTTCGTATAAATTTTTGCCTAGGGCAATTTTTATAATTGAAGTTGCTTCAAGGTTGTGATAGGCTTCATTGACACTGATATTTAAATCATTTTCAATGATTTCGATATCTAAATAATCAAGAAGTTCACCTTTTTTTGACCAAATATCTTGGTTAATTGTAATAGCAGAGTCATTTGCTCGCTCGATTAAAATTTTACCAGATGGGATATCAATATTGATGTTATTGATTTCATCATCAATTCTCATTTCTTTATTTGTATTTACTTGACCTTTGATGTTGTATTGGTTGATGTCAATATTTTCTAGGTCAATATTTGAAAGTGATTCAAAAGCATCAGTTGTTTTTTTGATAACACTTTCGATAGATTGGTTAATCCTTGCCATAAAGTCGCTATCATTACGGCCTTTTTTATTGCCAATGGCACTTAGTAAGTCGTTTGCTTCTTCGACAGTGATTTTACCTTCCTTAAGCATTTCTAAAATTAATTGTTTTTCATCATTCATCTTTTAATTCCTCCAATAATTCACGTGCTTGGTCAGCTGTGATTTCACCATTATCAAGCATATTAAGGATATCTAGACGGCTTTCTTTTTTATCGATTTTACCACCTAGTTTTGCTACTAATTTATCTATTCTATTTCTAACTGTTGGATAAGAAATACCGATTTCTTCTCCTACATCTTTAATAGATCCTCTTTTTTGTAAAAATAATTCTATAAATTCTTTATCTTCTTTATCAAGTCTTGAAAAGTTATCAATTTCAAACTCACCACTTACTTCTGTATAGCAACTATTACATCTATATGATGTGATGATCATCTCGTCACCACAGTTTGGACATTTATTAATCATTGATAGCCTCCTTTTGATAATAATATACTATCACTTTTAATTTTTGTAAAGTCTATTTTAATATTTTTAATATTTTTTGTTATATTTTTAAATTTATGAATTACAATTTGATGAATCATACTTTTGAGCAAATAAAAAAAGACTTGAATTTTCAAGTCTTATAAATAATCTTTCATCCAATATGATTTTAATGTACGGACTATCCATAATATGGTATTTACCATAACAACTGCCAAAAATAGCATTCCTAATAGTAAAAATGATGCCATGCTTATATCATTATTAAATATTTTTGGGGGAAGAAAATTATATAAAAATGCTGATACAAAGAAAAATACTATCCATTTTATGCTGGTTTTTAAATTGCCATCAAAATCTGGAAATATAAATTGCTTTTTGCCATAGCGATTTGCAAAATCATCTCTTTTTCTTCTTAGTTCTTCACGTTTATTTTTATCTGCTTGGTCAATTTTTGCTGAGTAATAGTGCTCCATGTCTTCATTACTTGTAGCATATTTTAGCAAGTTATCAACTTCATTTTGGCTGTTATCTTGATTTAGAATTTTGCTGGTAATGGATGCTTTTGATTTGTAGGTCTTGCGTTCTTCTCTTAAATCTTTTAACTTTTGGATATCTCTTGTATCTAGCAAAAGTTTTTCTGTTTCAGCCTCATATTTTCTTTGGTATTTCAAAATATTTGTAAAAATAAATACAAATACCAATATGACAAACATTTGGGCTATTAAAACCATTATCTCTCCTGCATTAAAAATTGTTGCAAGGCCCATAAATAGGGCTGGGATCAGGATTGTAATAATGGAAAGACCCAAAAATTTTAAAATAGATCTCATAAATTAAGTACCTTTTCGTAACACTCCACCAGACGTTTGCCGGTGTTTTCTATAGATTTTTCGGCAGCTTTTTTATAGCCCTCTTCTTTTAATGATGGTAATTGTCCCTCTAGTATTCCTTTTATTTTTGTTTCAAAATCATCAATTGAAGACCCCTTATAAATATTTTTGCCATCTACATAATCATTTTCAAATATTTCTATATCACGAATTAGAATGTCTGCCTTACAAGCTAGGGCTTCTAAAAGCACTATTCCTTCTGTCTCTTCGTGGGTTAAAAATACATATAAGTCTGATCCGCTGTAAGCTTCTCTAAGGTCAGTACTTGAAATATAGCCTGGAAAATGTAGATTTGAAGGGACTTTTTCAATTAATTTTTTAATTTCTGCTGGCATTACTGCATGATTTAGCTTACCGAACCAGACAAATTCGTATTCTGGCATCTTCTTAGCTAAGTAAACAAAATCATCAATACCCTTTCTTTTAATAGGCAAACCTACTGATATTATAGATTTTTTACTCTTATCTAAGCCATACTTATCATAAAAATTGTCCCTATCAAAATCCCTATCTTGCCAAAAATCTAAGTCAATCCCATTTGAAACGACTTCAATAGGTCTTTTTAGATCATAGGATTCTAAAATTTCCTTAGAATAATCAGTAGGGGTTAAAATCAAATCTCCTTTGTTGTAGCAATATTCTAGCCATTTTTTAAAGGCGGGGGCAATTTGATTTGAAAAGGTAAAAGAATTTTTAAAGTCTTCCTTTGTAGAGTGGGCATGATAGATTACCTTTTTCCCCTTTCTTTTTGCTTTTTCTGCAAAGCTCACAGATTTTGGAAAAACTGTATTTATGTGGACAATATCAAAATCTTCCTTCTCATTTAGGGTAAAATTGCAATCCACAAGTGATAAGGCCTTGATTTGGTGGTCAATTGCCTTGCCTACTCCACTTTCTTTAACTGTATCATAATCTTTTGTATATAAAAGAACTTTCATAATCAAACTCGTTTATTGCTTTCTCATATAAATTTTCACACTTGCGACCAAAACTTTCTACAGAGAAATTATCTAAAGCATATTTTCTAGCATTTGCTGATAATTCTTTTTGGTAGTCTGGATCTTCTAAAACTTTATAAATATATTCTTTGTATTCATCAAAATTATTAAATCTAAATCCATTAAAGCCATTTTTTAAAACACCATCTAGGGACTCATCATCACGGCAAACGGCAACTAAACCATTTGAAAGTGCTTCATAATAAGTAAGTCCTTGGGTTTCTGAAGTGGATGATGTAGTAAATATATCTGCTGCTTGGTAATATTTATTTACCTCACTTGGATCAACCATGCCCACAAAATGAGCATTTGCCTTTATTTTTTCATTATAAGCTATAAGCTTATCATTGTGAGGGCCACCACCTACTATAAAAAATTCAATATTAGGATCATCTAGCCTATGGTAAAAATCTATCAATTCCTCAATATTTTTCTCCTCGCCCAAACGTCCTAGATATAATAATATTTTTTTATCCTTTGGTATATCAAGCTCATCCCTTAAATCCTCATCATATAATTTTCCAATATGGACTCCGGTTGGAATTACTGCAATTTTTTCTCTATCTATATTATAAGACTCTAAAATATTTGCAGTTTTTTCAGTAGGGGCAATCATATAATCGCACATATCTGAAAAGTTTTTGCTAAAGGCTGCCACAATTTTTACACCTGCGCGTTTATTTTTTGTAAAATAGTGGGTGTAATCTTCATACACTGTATGATAGGTGTGGACAAGGGGGATATTTAAAATTTTTGCCAAAGTTTTTCCCATTACAAATGTAGAAAACTCACATTGGCTGTGAACAATGTCTGGCTCCCATTTTCTGATATTTCTTAAATGAGTTTTGGCCAAAATATTTGTAATACGAGCTTCTGGATATATTCTTTTTGCAGAAAGAGATCCTATGTAGTACACTTCCTCAGTTTGATAACTAGAAATGGTGTTTGAAAGTGTTAAGACTCTTACTTCGTGACCTTGACTTTCTAAATAATTTTTTAAATTTAATACTGATCTAACTACCCCGTTTACAACAGGATAGTACCAATCGCTTGTTATAAGTATTTTCATAAATTCCTCTCATATTACTATATTAGCTATTGATCCTTTTTACAATTCATCTTTAATTATCAATTTATTTTAGTATAGTTTATTTGAAATGAGGTGAAAAATGGGACCCCTAATTGCAACTGACATCATGCTTTTAATATTTAGTATTTATATAGGAATATTTTTTAGGCAATTTCATAGTGGCTATCCAGAAATGAAAGTAGGTTTTCACTTATGGGAAGTTTGCTATAATCAGGATACTTGGGAATACGGCAACAAATTTGCAGGCAATCTTTCAATTATCCTAGGCATATTATTTTTTGGAATTATTTATCCTATTTGCCTATATCTTAAGCTTGAAAGATCCTATATGACAGGCCTTATAATTATATTAACAATCCTTTTTCTTTTGCTATTATTTCTTATAGTGAAAATAAGGATGCGCAAAAAATTTAATCTAAAAGATAAATAAGACGGTGCTCATACTGTCTTATTTTTTTATCCTAAAAGTATTTTTGCCATAAATTTTAACTAGTGTATGAAAAATAATTATTAAAATAAGCATTATAGTGCTTACAATAATTAAAGTTAATTGTCCCTTAGATGTTTTTCCAATAATCAATGGAATAAAAATTACATTTGCATAATTTAATATATTGTATAAAACTTTGTAGCCATGTCCAACATTAGCAGCCTCAAAGTTAAAGGGTTGGAAAATATAGTAGATAAATAATTCAAAGGCCATATAAAATAAAAAACTTGCTAGCACAAAAATCTCACATACAATTAAATTTTTAATGCCTAGTGCTGGGAAAAGTATAAAAGCTAAAGCATTTATCAAAATCCCCGATAAAAGGCCAATTAAATTTATCTTTAATAAAGATTTATACCTAAGCTTATACATGGCAAAAATTGCCTCTTCCTCCTTATAAAACCCATATTGGAGCAAGGACCTATCGCAGTTTAAAAACATAGCCCTGCTAGAATTTGGATTGTTAAAAAGTATCGATACAAATATTGATTGAGTTAATAGCAAAATATTTTCCATAGCAAAGTTAGATTCACCAAATTTATACTTTGTAAATCCTAGGGCAAGGGCAGCTATAGCAAAGATAATACCAGCTTTTTTTAAAATTGGTTTGCCAAGAAGTCTCTTGTGCCTTGTAAAAAATAAATTGTTTAAAAGTTCATAGCCACTTCCATTTTCTTTTTTACCAGCTTCTATGTCAGTATCTTTTAAGGCCAAGCTATCATTGGCAATTTGATCAAAATCTAGACTTATATTAACTTCTTCGTCCTTTGCATCCTCTAATACCTTGCCATAGTCATCTAATTTTAATAGATATTTCATTGCAAAAATAGATCCTATAAGGCTAATTACAAATATTACCAGCAATATAAGAGTGTTATAAGTCTTTACATTCATAAGGATTACAAAAAGAATTATAAAGGATAGGATGTTTACCCACCACTTATCCGCATAAATTTCCTTTTGATTATTTGAAATCCTTAGTGTAAAGGTGTTTGAAATTATTCTTACAAATGCAAGGATAAAGCTTAGTAAAAATCCATTTTTGAGACCTAGAAATATCGCAAAAGCAAAGGCTCTTCCAAATCCTATCCTAAGGGGGTCAAAAACTCCTCTGATTAATCCACTTTCTTTAGGTGCCAATCTGTACTGATTATTTAGATTACGCATATCAACCTTATTTCCCGCAATGCTGTTTGAATTTATGGCAGCACTTAGGTAAAAGGCTAAAAATGATAGGTTTGAGAGGGATAGGTCGACAAATTGATTAGTCCCTAGTCCATCAAATTGTCCTGGAGTTTTTATAAGCCAAAGGATAAATCCCACAAAAGCCAAAGCCATAAAGTAAGCAACAACGCTTTTTAAAATCTGACCCAGAACAGAAAATATGGGCCCTAGGGCATAGACAAGTTTTTTTAATCCATAGGCCCTATATTTTTCTCCTGTATATTTGCCAATTATTGGTAGATGATGGAAAAAATAAATAATTTGGTTGATATTTTTGGCCAGATTTGCGTTTTCTATAATCCTATATTTTTTGTAATATTCCATACTAATCCTCCTTTTGGAGTAGGTCAATGACCCTATCTTCAAAATCAGGATTATTTTTTATTTCCCTATCCACTTCCTCTATTTGACCCTTATGTAATAAAACTATCTCATCTGATATGTCCTTGGCTAGGTCTAAAATGTGGGTTGAAAATATTATAATATGATCATGTTTTATAGACTTTATGAGGTCTTTCATTTCTTTTTGAACAACTACATCTAGGGAATTAAGGGGCTCATCCATTAAAATAACTCTTGGTTTTAGTATAAGAAACATCATCATTTGAATCTTATTTCTCATCCCAGTCGAATATCCTTGGATAAGTCTATCCTTATCATCTTCATCAAATTTTACTAGGTCAAAATAATAATTAGGATCAAGGGACCCTGCAATTCTTTTTCTATTTACATCTATAAAAAAATTTATAAACTCCCTAGCAGTTAAAAATCTTGGTAACTCTGGCTCTGCTAGCATAAAGAATACATCCTTACTATCAAGATTTATTTTTTCGTCATTATCTATTAGATAAATCTCCCCACTATCTTTTTTAAGTTCTTTTGCAATCAAAGAAAAAAGAGTAGTCTTTCCAGCTCCATTTCTTCCCAAAAGAGCATAGATAATCCCTTGGTCAAATGTAGCATCTAAATTTCTTAAGACACTCTTTTCTTCAAATTGTTTTGATAAGTTTTCGATTACTAATTTCATTTTTTCTCCCATCCCAAGATTATTTCACAATAAGGATATCAGAGAAAAATTATAATATCTAGTTTTATTAATAGTATTTAATAACATTTTAAATATATTTAATAAATTAACGCTTTATTATAGCCTTTTTATAGATGTAATTTCACTTGGTTCATCTATAATTGCATTTGGATTTTCTGCCTCTAGCACATTACGATCTCTAAAGCCCCATGAACATCCTATGGTAAATATGCTAGCATTTCTCCCGCATCTCATATCTACTTCACTATCGCCAAAGTATAAAATATCTGAAAATGGCACATCAAAATGGTTGGCGATAATCATAATGCCTTCTGGAGATGGCTTTCTTTTATAATCTTCCCTATAACCTAGGATGTAGTCAAAATATTTTTCGCCAAAAATAGATTTTAACACTCTATTACTGGTTTCATCTGGCTTATTAGAAAAAGCAGCTAATATTTCCCCATTTTCCTTTAACTTATCCAAGGACTCTTTGACTCCATCAAAGGGTTTGGTTAGATGTAGGGGATCGTTGTTGTAAGACTCGTTGTATCTATTATAGATTTCTTCTTTTAATAGCTCATCTCCGGTAAATCCAACATAATTTAAAGTTTTATCCAACAAAACTCTGGGGCCATTGCCGACAAACTCTCTAGTTTTTTCTTTGGGAACTGATTTTAATCCGTATTTTTTGAAAGTTTCGTTTATATGAAAGTTTATTGAATCAATAGTATTTAAAAGTGTCCCGTCGATGTCAAATATATACATTTTACCTCCTTTACAAAATTTAAGCTCTTAGTCTATCTTTACCCTAATAGAATAATATTTTAATAATATTTTGGATAAAGTATGAGAAAAGGGCATAATTATTGGTAAGAATAATTTTGCAAATGTTTGCAATTTTGTCCCATTGTATATACAATGAAAGAAGAAAAAGATTTTGAAAAGAGGGTTTTTATGAGTAATGTAAGAAATTTATCCATGCTCAGTGATTTTTATGAATTTACCATGGCCAATGCATATTTTAACCATGGTATGAAGGATACAATTGCTGTTTTTGATGCATTTTATAGGACAAATCCTGATGAAGGAGGATATTCCATCTTTGCAGGTTTAAATGATGTGATTGATTTTATAGAAAATCTACATTTTACAGAAGATGATATAGCTTATCTAAAAGAAGTGGGAGATTTTTCAGATGGTTTCCTAGACTATCTTCGTGATTTTAAATTCACAGGTGATGTATGGGCCTTTCCTGAAGGATCAGTTATGTTTCCAAATGAGCCAATCATCACAGTTAAGGCACCAATTATAGAATGCTCTATAGTAGAAACTTACCTATTGCTTTCTATGAATTTTAATTCGCTGATAGCTACAAAAACAAGTAGAATAGTAAAAGCAGCTGGCGACAGGCTCGTAATGGAATTTGGTGCTCGCCGTGCCCAAGGTGCAGATGCTTCTCTAACAGGAGCTCGTGCTGCTTTTATAGCTGGCGCACCAGTATCAAGTAATACTCTTTCTGCAAAAACATATGGTTTTAAGCCATCTGGAACTATGGCCCATGCTTGGATTCAAGCCTTTGATAGTGAGTATGAAGCATTTAAAATTTATGCAGAAACTTATCCAGAAAATTGTACTCTACTAATTGATACCTACGATACAATTAATAGTGGATTGCCAAATGCCATGCGTGTATTTAGAGAAGTTTTGGAACCAAAAGGGCTTACTGGTGGGGTAAGACTTGACTCTGGAGACCTTGCATACTTATCCAAAGAAATTAGAAAAATCCTAGATGATAATGGATTTACAGATACTAAAATCGTTGCAAGTAACTCACTAGACGAATTTAAAATCAACTCCTTAACTGCCCAAGGAGCAAAAATCGATGCCTTTGGTATTGGTGAAAGACTTATAACTAGTAAATCTGATCCAGTTTTTGGTGGAGTTTATAAACTGGTAGGAATATACGAAGATGATGAATTAAAAGCTCGTATTAAAGTTTCTGAAAACGTAGAAAAAATTACAACACCAGGATTTAAAAAAGTTTACAGACTTTATGATAAGGAAACTGGCAAGGCAGAAGCTGACTATATCACTCTTCGTGAAGAAGAAGTTGATGAAAGCAAACCACTAGTTATCTTTGATCCATTATTTACTTGGAAAATGAAAAAAATGGACAATTACGAAGCGCGTCTTATGCAAGTTCCTATTTTTGAAAACGGAAAATTAGTCTATGACCAACCATCTATAGAAGAAATCCACGACTACTGCAAAAAAGAACTAGATAGTATATGGGATGAGGTAAAAAGATTTGACCAACCGCACAATTATTATGTAGACTTATCCCAAGACCTATGGAGTCTAAAGCAAAATCTAATTTTAGAGGCTAAAAGAGGATTATAGATAAATATTTTTTATAGAAAAAGGAGACTAGCTAAAAGTCTCCTTTTTCATATTCTTCTTTAGCAAGTATATAGCCACCTATAAGTCCTGCTTCATTTCCTAAATTTGGGAATACTATATATTCTTCACTACTTGGTAAAATCAAATACTCTCCTTTGATTTTATCAAATTCCTCTCTAATTTTTTCTATCATACCATCCTTATTTGCAACTCCTCCACCGATTATTATTATATGAGGTCTTAAAATTGCAGTATAAGTATATAAAACTTTAGCAATATATCTTGCTGTTATTAAAAAAGCAGGATGATCAATATCTAACTCTTCACCCTTGCTACCCGCTCGTTTTTCAATAGCAGGACCTGAACAGAGTCCTTCAAAACAGGAATCGTGATAGTCACAAACGCTTTTAAAGTTATCATCAATTTCTCTTGATATTTCAATATGTCCCATTTCTGGATGAGAAAAGCCTTCGACTATCATTCCATCAACTATAAATGATCCACCTATGCCTGTTCCAATTGTTAAATACAAAGAACTCTTCTTATTTCTAGCAGCTCCTAAGAAAAATTCTCCTATCCCAGATGCTCCAACATCTGTAGTAAGTCTGATTGGGATATCCAAATTATTCTTTAAAGTTCCTATCAAGTCAAAGTTTCTCCAAAGTTTTTTTGGTGTTGATAAAATGTAACCATAACTTTTAGAATCTTTATCCAAATCAATAGGTCCAAAAGCTCCTACTCCTATAGATTTTATCTTCTCTGTTTTAAAAAAATCGCTTACTTGTTCTAAATTTCTATTTGGATCTTCTGTTTTTATCCTTATTTCTTTTATTATTTTTCCATTCTCATCAAATATGGCGCACCTAATTTTTGTACCACCTAATTCTATTGAACCATACATATTATTCTCCTGTTTCTGGCACTAGGCCTAAAGTAAATTTAATTTCACTTGCATTTATAAATTCTCTA
Source organism: Anaerococcus sp. mt242 (assembly GCF_016798225.1). Classification (GTDB taxonomy): domain Bacteria; phylum Bacillota; class Clostridia; order Tissierellales; family Peptoniphilaceae; genus Anaerococcus. Next base: position 33,716 of record NZ_JAEUYX010000004.1, read on the forward strand.
TGAGACATTTTTCTGTCCCTGTAAACTTTACCATTAACTTTCATTGTTTTGATAAATTTCTTTTGATGGTAATTTTCTTCAGTAGTTATTTTTAAAATATTTCTATTTGCAAGTTTTACATTTATTTCATCAAAAAATGGAATACCTATTATATATTCTTCTTTCCCTGGCGCAACTGGATATATACCGAGACTAGATAGTATAAACCAAGAACTAAGTGAGCCGTTGTCTTCATCGCCTGGATATCCCTTAAAATCATAGGAAAAATAATTTAGTAAAAGTTCCTTTACTAAAAGTTGTGTTTTATAAGGCTTATCTACATAATAATATAAATAAGGCAAATGAAATGAAGGTTGGTTTGATATTGCTATTTGACCAAAGTGTGCAACTTCTAATTCTTTCATTTCATGGATTACTTCTCCATACGATCCAACTTTGAAATCGGATGTCTCATTTGCTATTTCATCAAGTTTATCTTCAAAGGCCTTTTTTGATCCAAATAAACTGACAATACCTTCAATGTCATGGTAAGCATTAAAACTATTTTGAAAAGCAGCTCCTTCAGTATAAGGCGAACCCCAACTAAATTTATCAAACTCTTCAGTAAAATTACCATTTCTATCCTTGGCCCTAAACCATCCTATATCTTTATCAAAAAGATTTTGATAAGCTTTAGATTTTTTATAGTAAGTATTTGCTAATTCATCTTTAGCTAAGATTTCAGCTACTTTTCCTATAGAAAAATCTGACAAGCTATTATCTAAAGTTTGGTTTACTGATTCGTGTAAATCAGCTGGTACATATCCTAATTCATCCATCAGATTTGCACCAAATCTGCCATACTTACTCTTATTATTTTCTGGTTTTGCGGACTTTATCATTGCTTCTAGCAGTATTTCTGACTTATCATTTCCTATTTTTTTTGATAAAAGATCAGCTATAGTATTATCAACTAAAGTTCCTGGCATCATTGATCTCTCATCTGGCGATAGCCATTTTGGTAAAAATCCGGTATCTATATAAGTATTTATAATTCCTTCTAAAAGATCTTCTAAAAATTTGGTGTCAATTAAACTAAGAAGAGGAAATAAAGTTTTTTGCCCATCCCAAAATCCTATATTTGTAAACAACTTTCCATTTTTTATTGTTTTATTAAAAGTATCATAGTGGATTTCTTTATCGTCTTTATCAATTTCAAAAAATCTCATAGGAAATAAGTACGCTCTATATAAGCAGTGGTAGAAAAATTTTCTTTGTTTTTCCTTGCTGTATGAATTGTATTTTTGGTATAAATCATCTTCTTTTCTTATATTTATTTCAAAATTATTAAAAACTTTTTCCCATTTTTTACTTGTAGATGAAACTAATTTTTCAAAATCTTTTTCTAATCGTTGATGATTTATAATAGCTTGGTCGATTGAAATAAATGAAGTGCTTATATATAAATTTGTATTTTTACTATCAGTTATTATTTTATAAGCAGATTCCGTATTTTTTAAGTCAAAATCATTATCTAAGTCAATTACAATATACATTGTAAAATCTTCATCTTCGCTATCATAGCAATTTTTTACACTCCCTAAAATTAGCTTATCTTTTTTTTCAAGAAAAAGACCATCTGCATATATTAAAAAATTCGCTTTTGTATTTGCCTTATAGCTAATAATTCCAGAATAAATATCATTAGTAATTTCTGCTATTGACCCATCTTCATATATTATTTTATTATAATTAGGCCTAAAAATAGAGCTAGTGGTATCATATTTAATATTTTTTTCTAAATCAAAAGGGAGTATTGTAAGATATGAATAATCCCCCATCCATGGGCTAGGTTGATGGGTTAATCTGAAACCTTTAAAGTTATCTTCATTTGGATTAAACCACCATTCATTTTTATCAACATTACTTTGCACTGCAAAATAATTTGTTCCATGAGGCACACCTACTAATGGTAAGGTATTTCCATTAGAAAATTCTCTTTTAGAGTCCGTTCCAATCCTTGTATCAGTAAATCTAAAATCATTTAAAATTTCTTTTATAGACATATAATTTTTTCCTATTTAAAGTTCAAAACCATTATTTTCACTTAATTTCTTAAACCATTGACCTGACTTCTTTATTTTTCTTTGGCCAGTATTTAAATCTAATTCTACAAGACCATATCTATTTTTATAGGCATTTAGCCAGCTCCAGCAATCTATAAAAGTCCAAAGTTGATAACCCTTACAGTTTGCTCCCTCATTGATAGCCTTACTTAGCCAGTATAGGTGTTCTTTTATAAAATCAATCCTATAATCATCTTTTATCTGCCCATTTTCTCTAAATCTTTCTTCATTTTCAACACCCATACCATTTTCTGAAACTATCCACTCTATGTTTTTATAATTGTCACGGATATTTATTGCAATATCATAAAGGGCTTTTGGATATATTTCCCAACCTCTATATGGATTCATACGTTTGCCTGGCATATCATAAGTTAAATAATATTTGCTAGGCATAAAAAGTGCATCCTCTTTATATTGATAAGGATTTTCCCTCACTCTTAGGGGCTGATAATAGTTTACTCCTAGAAAATCAATAGTATTTTCTTTTATAATTTCAAGCTCTTCTTGGCTATATTCCGGAGTGAGTTTTTCATTTTTTATTAAGTTAATAAGTTTTTCAGGATATTTTCCAAAGACTGAAGGATCTAGAAATGAGGATTTATTGATTAATTCTGCCATTTCTGCTGCTTTTAAATCACCATTATTGTTGCTTCTTGGATAAGCTGGTGTTAGATTTAAAATTATTCCAATTTTTTTATTAAAATCCATTTCTTTATAGTTTTTAATAGCTAAGGCTGAAGCAAGCTGAGTGTTAAATGCTGCTTGGACTGCTTTTTTAGGATCTACTTCTGCTGGATAGTGATAACCATAAAGATATTGGCATTCTACTTGGACTATCGGCTCATTAAAGGTAAACCAACCATCTACTAAATCATCAAAAAGTTCAAAGCATTTTCTAGCATAATCCTTATAAGCTTCTACGGTTTTTTTATTAGTCCAGCCACCTATATCCATAAGATACATTGGCAAGTCAAAGTGAAATAAGTTTATATAAAGAGTAATATTTTTTTTGCGAATCCTAGAAAAATAATCTCTATAAAAACTAACAGCTTTTTGATTTATCTTTCCATCTATATCTGGTATAAGCCTAGCCCAGTTTATAGATGTCCTATAAACATTTTGTCCAGTTTCTTCTAACAAGTCTACATCAGTTTTATAATTGTTATAAATATCTGTCGTTTTACTTGGCCCTACTTGCTTATAAAATTTATACGGATCTATTTTATACCAATAGTCCCATATATTCTCAGATTTATTGTCTATATTTCCTGCACCTTCTGACTGAGTGGCTGATGTAGCCGTTCCATATAAAAATCCTTTAGGAAATTTAATCATAATTCCTCCTTTACTTTAATAATCTTTTTTCTTCTATAGATTGTTTTAAATTTGCGTAGGCCCCGTATAAGTTATTATCATTAAAAAACGATACAGGGCTAATCTCTATATCTATAGATTTGAAAACCCCTGTGTTTAATTTGTTTTTAATCTCTCTTACAAATCTCTCATCACTAGAAATAGCCCCTCCTAAATAAATTATTTCTGGATTTACAGTATAAAAAATATTGTATATTCCCATGGCTAAGTAAGTAAACATCTGGTCTACTTCTGTAAAATAAGGTTCTTTTTTTTGCATGTATTTATCAAAAATTAAATACGTACTTTCATCTATACCATATTTTTTTATCATTTTTCGCCTGATATTTGGTAGAGTTGCTAGTTTAGAAAAATTATCAAAATTACCTTCTTCATTTTTTAAAAGCATATAGCCAAATTCTCCAGCTTCTAAGCTTTTACCTTTTATAATTTTGCCATTTTTTGTTATAGCTCCACCTATACCAGAGCCTATAATTAAAAAAGCTAGATAATTTTTATCAACTTTCCCATAAAAAATCTCCGCTAAGGCAGCACAATTTGCATCATTTTCAATGGCCACTGGGAGATTAAATTTATTTTTTATTTCCATGGCAAAATTATATTCTGTAATAAACTCAACTGCGGATTTTCCATAAATATTGCCTGTAGAAGAATCAACAGTTCCTGGAGAAGAAAATCCTATGCCATCAAGCTTGTGGTTTTTAGCAAAAGAATTAATTTTATCTTCAAAAAACTTTAAAAGATCATCCATATTTTTCTCCTGTTTTGAAGAAAATTTTTCAACTATTTTATCATTTTCTATCAAAGCATATTTATTGCTTGAACCACCTATATCAAATACTAAATACAATTTTTATCTCCTGTGTTATAATTTACTTGTAGAAAGGAGCTACAATGACTGTTAGTTCTTATGAATTTATCATGGATATCATAAGTTCCAATGATATTAGCCTTTCAAAATCTGAAGAAAGCATTTTAAATACCTTAAAAATAAATAACTACGATATTACAAATTTTGATATAGCAGATTTTGCTAAAACTTTTTTTGTTTCAAATGCCACTGTAACTCGCTTTTCTCAAAAGCTTGGTTTTTCTGGATATCAAGAACTAAGATATGCCATTAGTGAAACAAAAGAAGTCTCTATATACAAAAGCCAAGATATATATCTAAATATGGTTAGTTCTTTTAAAGAATTGCCAGAAAGGACTATTAAGCTTATAAAAAGTTTAAATAATTTTCCAAAAATAGCTATAATTGGCATAGGTTCATCTGGGCTTTGCGCAAATGAATTTGTCTATAAGCTAAGAGAGCTTGATTTATTTACTTCAGATTATGCCAAAGAGCCTTATTCGATAAATCTTTTAACAAAAAATTTAAGCTATAATGACCTTTTGATTGCTATCTCCTTAAGTGGGGAAAATCACACAATATTAGAAGGCGTAAATAACGCTATTGATAAAGGAGCCCCAGTTTTTTCCATAACTAGAAACTACGATTCCAGTTTAGGAAAAAAATCCGATTACATAATACGCACTCCTGCTTACCCTAATCATAGTTATGAAATATCAAAAATGGCACCTATTCTCATTACTATGGATATAATTTGTGAGATTTATCAAAACAATTAGTTTTTAATTATTTCTAATCCTAGATAATTTAAAATAGCCTCACAAAACATAGAATTTGACCAAGAAAACCAATCTCTTGTGTATTTATTAGGATCATCTTTGTCAAATCCTTCATGCATAAGATAGGTATTTGCATGTGTATTTTCAAAATATTTTAGTATTTTATTTTTCTCACCTTCATTTGTACTTGTCATCATTTGTATACTTAAAGCTATATGCCAGATATAATCTTCTGGCGTATGGTCTGATCCTATTCCATCTGCTGCTCTTCCCATAAAATAATTTTTATTTTTATTTGATAAAATGGCTTTTCTAGTATTTTTATAAAGAGAATTATCCCTATCTATATATTGCAAATATGGTAAAGATAATAAAGATGGTACATTTGCATCATCCATAAATAAATACTTTCCTAATCCATCTACTTCATAAGCAAATATTTCTCCAAAATCTGGATCATTTATTATTCCATAGTCTTTTATTCCTTGATTGATTTCTGTTGCAAGATTTCGCATTTTTTCTGCTAATTGCTTATCTTTTTTTGCATCAATAAGACAACTAGCTAATTTGTTTAAAGTAACCACTGCAAAAGCATTTGCAGGAATCAAGTATTGGTAAAGGCAGGAATCATCACTTGGTCTAAAACCTGTCCAGCTCATACCAGTATAAGCAACTTCCGTTCCTCTTTTTCCAGTTCTTAAAGAATCTGTCTCTTTCCATGGATTTGGTCTTTCAAACTCGTAGCTAGATCTGCTATGGTCTTGTTCTAAGGCAATTAAATCTACTATATTTTTTAATATTCTAATAAATTCATAATCAAAAATAGAATTATCCTTAGTTTTTTCATAGTAAAGGTAAGCAGTTTGCATTACATAACATAAGGAATCAAGTTCGTATTTTCTCTCCCAAACCCAATCAGACTCAAAATCTGTTATATCTTCCTTGCTCCAAGAACGTCCATTAGCCTTTATATTAAAAGCATTGGCATAGTAGTCCTTGTCTACTAAAAAAATTTGCCTTTTTAATACTTTTTTTATTAAATCATCAGCCTCTTTACTATCTATATAAAAAAGTGGTCTGATTTGTCCGCTTGAATCTCTTAACCACATGGCATCAATATCGCCTGTGATTACAAAAGCATCATTTCTATCTGTAAGTTTTATAGTTGTGGTAAAGGTATTTTTTATAGCAATAGCAAATATTTTTTTTATTTCATCACTTAACTTATCAGAATTATTTACATATTCTATAAGGGGATTTACTATATTTTCCATATATTAGCCTCCTAATTATATATCTAACTTTATGGTTCTAATTTCAAAGGCATCTAGGGTATTTTTATCTACTGTTTTTTCTTCTTTTTTATCGCCCAAAATACTATATATTACACCATCTGCATTTATATTTTTTTCTTTATCATCTGGATTATAAGCTCTAAAAATTGCTTCTTTCTTATCATTTCTGTAAAGGACTGAATATAGGTTTTCACCAAGATCTACATTTGGGATTATATTTTCTTTTTGATTTGCAATATTTTTACCTAGCTTAACATCAAAAAACGGCACTCTCTCAGTCAAGGCTCTTTGAATAGATGTATTCGCTTTTTCAGAAAATATATCTAAATATAAATCAAATTCCATTTCTGCCTTATCTCCTAAAAGTTGAGCTTCAGGTGTTGGAAAATATCCCCAATCTCCTAATTCACCAATAGATCTAAATAAGGTTAGATACAAGCCTTCATTTTTTACCTGCTCATATTCAGCTATACCTAAGCTAGAAATAGTAAATCCGTTGTCTTTTTCGTCTTTTACTTGAACATATCTATTTAAATTTTGAGAATAATCAGGATTTACCCATGTTTTTGGTGGATACATATCTCTTTTTACAGTTTCAAAAATAGATTCTGCATGAATAACTGAAGTATCTAAACTATGACCAAAAAGTATCCTCATCCTGTGGTCTTTAGCAATATTCTTTAGTTTTATATGGCAATCAATAGTTCTTTTTTTGTCATAAATCCTTATAGTTTTTTCAACTATCATATCAACATACTCTTCTGATCTGTTAGACTTTCTGTTAGTAATATCTACAAGAGTTATTTGTTCCTCTTTTAAGCTATCTGCCGCTGATTTTGGAATGGATATCTTCTCTTTTAACTTTATAGTAAATTTATCTGAACTTTTGTGAATATCTTTACTTATAAGTTTGCCACCTAAAATTCTTTTTTTATCATAAGACTGCCTATAAATATATTCGTTGCCTATGTCTCCACTATCTTCTATCATAAAAATATTTTTGTATACGTTACCTGTACTTTTATTAGTAATATTTAAAGAAGCATTATCATTTATCCTAATCTCAAAATAATCATTTGAAATTACATCTTTTTTTACTTTTAAATCTTTAAATTTGCCTTCTCCTTTTACTAGCCTAAAGATTTTTTTCTCATAAGAATCTAGATCTGCTAAAAATGTTATATTTACCTGCCTTGCAAAATATGGTTTTCTAAATGAATCCTCTGGCAATTCATAGGAAAAATTAGTTCCCATATCTCTTATCTCGACTGCTATTTCACATCCCTTTTGATCTATCAATTTTAGTTCTGGTAAGCTTACCGCCTTTAATTCATTGACAACTTTTCTAAAGTTTTCTCCAAAATATTCTTTTTTAAAATCCAAATCAACACTAACTAGCCTACTTCTTTTATAAGGAAGGGTGTTTATTAGAGCAAAACTTATATCGTTAGAATCATTATAAGTATTATCTGCAATGATTTCTCTTGCCTTATCATCCAAATAGTCTAAGGCCTCACTAGCATCCTTAAATCTTCTTTCGTTTCCATCATGCACTGAATCTATGGAGCATCCACATATGCTATCGTGAGGATGGTTTGATATTAATCTTTCATAGATATAATCAAAACTATCATTAGGATATAGTTCCTTATTTACAAAAATTGTATACAAAGGCTGGCTAATTTCTTCAAGTCTCATCTCTAAAGTTTTATTAGCTTTTTTCAAATAATACCTAGATGAGGAAGTGCCTTGTAAAGTATACCAGCCATCGGTAGCTTGAGAACGCAATTCTCCTTTGATTGTAGCAAGTTTATTTGGATCAACTTCTTTTTTTACAGCTTCATAATACTTATCTAAATTCGAGTGTATAAATTCATAGTCATCATATAGGCTATTTGCTTTTTCAATTATTTTTCCTATATTTTTTTGAACTGGTGAGTGGTCACAGCCATTCATTAAAAGAAGTTGGTTAGTGGATGCATATTTTTCCATATCTGCTATTTTTTGATCCATATATTTTTTGAGCCTAGCAGTTTCTATTGGTATATCTACTCCATTGCAATACCAATTTGCAAAAAGAATGCCTAAAACTTGCGAGCCATCTGGAGCTTGCCAAAATAATTCCGAATTTTTGGATGTAAAATCTTCTACAACTACATTGTTTAACCCAGTAGCTTTTACTCCCCTGCCAAAATATGCAACATCTATATTAGCTTTATTAAGTATCTGAGCAGCTTGTCCAATATTTCCAAAAGTATCTGGGAAATATCCAATTTGTGCAGGCTTTCCTAATTTTTTAGACTTTTTAAGACCTAGTTGTAAATCTTTTATATTAGACTCAGCAGAAGTCAAAAATGCATCTTGTAAAATATACCAAGGGCCTATAATTATTTTTCCATCTTTTATTAGTCTATAGAGGATTTCCTTATTTTCTGGTTTTACTTTTAAATAATCTTCTATTGGTAAATATTGGCCATCAAATTGAAAGTACTTAAAGCTTTCATCTTCACAAGCCTCTATTACACCATCAACAAGATCTACTAATCTCATAGTATGATTTTCTAAAGGCATATACCATTCTCGATCCCAATGTGTATGGGATATTATATGAACTGTTTTTTTCATAAATTCTCTTTGCTTTCCATTAGTTTTTTATAAATTTCTTCTAAAACGCTAGATGTTTTAACTACTCTATCTTCTATTTCATCTAAGCTAAACTCTTTATAAATTCTTACCTTACATTCTTTAGATTTTTTATAAAAGTCAGCAGCTTTAGAATAATCTTTGTTTATAGCACATTTAACAGCTTTTAATAAGTATTTTAGACTTGTAAAAAATGAAATTACTTCTTTATAAAGATTTTGGTTACTATAATTACTTTCATAATTATCAATTGCCTCTAATTTTTGGTCTATCAAGTAAATTATTTTTTCATAATCTCTTGCTTTAAAAGCAGCTGCTAACCTACTATCTTCGAAATACTTTTTATTTTCTTCTCTGCTATAGATATCTGATCCAAAGAAAGAATCTGCTATTAGATATAAATCATCTGCTACACCTTTATCTAAATATATAAGTCCTTTTTTAAAGACTTCTATTGCTTTATAATTACTCGGATCTTTTAAATATTCATTTATCTGAAAAATGGATAGTTTGGAAAGTTCTGCTTGATTCATAGGATTTATTAAAAATGAATCAAAATTTAATGATCTGCTATCAAAAAATTCAAATACTTCCATAAAGATTTGATCTCTTTTATAATCATTTACCGGCCAATTAAACCATATATTTGGTTTTTGGTTAGCAAGTTTTATAAATTCTTCGTTTGCATCATATCTTAAAGGAGCTACTACATCATAACCTGTCCACATTATTTTTAAGTTTTTAATATTTTTAAATAAGTCAAAATATGAACATGCTTTATCATCAATCCAGCTTTGGTTGTACCATGGATGGACAAAGAGTAATTCTCTATTTTCAAAATCAGATATAAAATTTAATATATCTTTTACTAATTGTAGATGATATTCTCTTTGCTCATAAGCCTTTTTTTGATCGACATCATCCATGCAAAGGGCAAAAGATTTTATTCCTATACTATGTAATTGTTCATATTTTTTATATATACGTTCTATTTCGTTTTTATAATCAGAAAAATCAATTAAGTTTTGCCCTGGATGTATAGCCCAGACAAAGTCTATATTTTTTCTTTGAGCAAGTTTTGCTAGTTTTTCTAGTTCTTTAAGCTTATTATCTGGATATAAATCTCTCCATTTTACATTGTGGTAAGGGTCATCTTTAGGTGCATATATATATTGGTTCATATTTATATCCGATAAGAAATTGATCATAGAATATCTTTGTTCAAAAGTCCATGGTATTCCATAAAAACCTTCAATGACACCTTTTTTAATTTCTGTCATAGAAACTCCTTTTAATATTGAAAATATTTTTTTATTATCTTTAATCCTAATTTAAAAATGAAAATAAGTTCATTTTGCTATTTATAATTAAAGACTTACACAAAAGTGTAAGTCTTTAATATTAGTTCTTTTCACTGCTGAAAGTGTCAAGTTGATTTTGGATTTCTTCTATTGCTTTATCAATGCCTGCTGTTTCTAGTTGGTCTAAAAACTCTTGATAGTAAGCATCATCAAATGCTCCAGTTTTAAGATTGTTGTAATATCTTTCAACTGTAGCTTGAATATTTTCTAATTCACCTTGGATATTTGTTTTATCAACTCTAAATCCTAGGGTTGGTGAAGCTACTAACTTATCTTCAAATTCTTTTACTTCTTCATCAAATTCAGGATCTCCAATTCCTACACCATCTGCCATAGGAGTTCTATTAAACATTGATAAGTATTGGAAGCTTGCTACATCATATACTTCATCTTTTGTTCCAAGCTTTTTAACTTTTCCATCTTTTAATTCATAGTCTACTCCTTCAATACCGTATGATAATAGGTCTTGAAGTTTTTTATCTGTAAACATTCTTTCAACAAAGTCTAAAGCTTGGTCTTTGTATTCAGATTGGCTATTGATTCCAACTAATTTTCCTGTAGCTTTTTCATTATCTACAGGAATAGATTCTCCTATTATAGAAGCTACTTTTGGTTCTTCTTCCTTTGACCAAATAGCCTCTGATCCAGGTTCTCCTTCGTATTCTCCTACAAGTGATGCTTCATAAGCTCCTTTCGCTTCATCAGCTTGGATTTGTGGTGCATCTGGATTTATTAAACCATCGTCATAAAGCTTTTTCATTTGATCAATCTCTGCCTTAAAGTCAGGATCTTTATAAAGGTTGTAGGCTACTAATTTGCCATCTTTTTCTTTTACTCCTATACCTTTTTCAACTTCAAAAGCAGGATTTTCCCTTGCTAGTAAAAAGTCACTTGCAACATTGAATGGATATTCAACTTGATCTTCATTATCTTTTACTTCTTTTAAATATTCTTCTAGTTGTGTAGTATTTTGTATATCTTGGTATGGTATGTCATACTTTTCTACATATTCTTTGTTCCATACAAATTGATTAGCTGCAACTACTCCAGGATACGCTGCTGGCAATGCATATAAAGGTCCATTTATTTTTGTACCTTCAATCATCCTATCATCTATTAATTCTTTAGCACCTTTAAGTTCATTATCTAAATAGTCAGACAAGTCTAAAAATGCGTTTTGGTCTGCTAGAGTTTTATAAGGACCTGCCCAACTAGATGTAAAGGCTAAATCCCAATCTTCTCCAGAGTTTACAGCTAGTTGTAATTTTTGTTGGTAATCTCCCCAATCATAAAATACTGTATTTATATGATATCCTGCATCTACGCTATCTAGGTATTCATTTGTTGCATCTACTACCTCTTGGTGATTAACTGGTTCTTCTCCTATATTAAAATATGTTAGTGTAGGTATATCACCACTATCACTTGTTGTTACATCATTAGCTTTTTCTGAGCTTGTAGTTCCTTTTTCACCGTTATCAGTATCTTTATTCTCAGAGTTATTTCCACAGCCAGTAACTCCAAGTGCTAATGCTAAAATTAAAGCAAATTTCTTTTTCAAATTAAATGTTTTCATACTCTTCTCCTTATGAAAATGTATTATTTTAATAAGATATAAATATATAACTTAATTAAAATCTCATTAAATTTATTTATCTTCCCATTTATCTAATTGTTCTTGAACATCTTTTACTAATTTATCTATGCCTGCAATATCAAGTTTTTCTAAAAACTCTTGGTAGTATTCTTCGCTAAAGGCTCCAGTTTTTATATTCCTTTCGTATTGCTCAATGACTTCTTCTACATTTTCTGCTTCTTTTTCATTGCCAGTTTTATCAAAGTTAAATCCTAAAATTGGTGAAGCTTCTACCCTGTCTAAGTATGTATCAAGCATTTCCTTTTTACTTTTTTCATCTGTGTTAGCATTTACAGTTGGTGTCATCATTTCTGATGCTAAAAATGTAAATCCTGGTACTTCGTAGCCGCTATCTTCTATAATATCAACTTTTTCATCAACTAAATTATAGTGTTTGCCTTCTATACCATAAACTAAATATCTCATTAGTTCTGGGTCACTATACATTCTATTTAAAAAGTCCATAGCTTCTTTGGCGTGTTCAGTTTGAGAATTTATTGCTGCAAGAGATCCAGTTGCTTTTTCATTTGTAACTAGGGCTTTATCTTCTGCAAATGAAGAAACCACTTCAGTATTATAGCTTCTGGACCATATGTTATCAGGATTTACTCCTCCCTCACCTTTTGCTACAAGAAAAGTATCCCCTGATTGGGCATTGGATGCTTCTAGCTGTGGAGCTGACGGATCGATATAACCTTTATCCATATAATCTTTCATAGTAAAGGCTAAATCTTTTACCTCTTTGTTAGCCCATTTATTATATGCAATAAGCTTTCCATTTTCATTTTTTACTGCCACTCCTGGTGTAGCTACAGATTGTGGATCTTTTGTCTGAAATATATAATCACTAAGCACAACAAATGGATATTCTACACTAGCTTCTTTTTCTTTAACTTCCTTTAAATATGGTTCTAAGTCAGACTCTGTTTTTATATCATCAATAGGAATATCATATTTATCCACATATTCTTTGTTCCAGATAAAGTAATCAGCTGGTACTATATTTTCTGCTGTAGCTGGTACTCCATAAAGTCTACCATTTATGCTAGCTCCTTTTATAACTTCATCAGAAGCAGAGTCTAAAATAGCTTTTCCATCTTCTTTTATAAGATCAGTTATGTCTAAAAACGCACCTTTTTCAGCCATATTCTTATAAGGTCCAGCCCAGCTGGCAGTAAATGCAATATCCCAATCATCTCCAGCATTGGATGCTAATTGCAATTTTTGCTGATAATCTCCCCAATCAAAATATTGGAAACTTATATGGTATCCTGCATCTTTGTTATCTAAGTATTGATTTATACTTTCTGCCACCTCATCTGTGTCTGCTTGTGGTGGTCCTACATTGTAATAAACCAATGTAGGCACTTCATCTGAATTATTTTCTTGCTGCTTTACTTGATTTTTAGAATTACTTTCATCATTTTCTGCTTGATTACTACAAGCTCCTAATGATACTAACAAAGCTAGCAAGATAGCAACTTTTCCACTTTTTGAAAATATTTTCATATACCCCTCTACCCCTCCTATATATAAAATTTATTCTTTAACAGCCCCTAAAGTTAATCCACTTATAAAATATCTTTGGAAAAATGGATATGCAATAAGGATTGGTGCTGTCGTAATTACTACTATCGCCATCTTTAAAGATTCTTGAGGCAGGGTTTTTCTAATCTCGCCTGCTAGTCCTCCCAAGGCATCTTTTCTAAGGGACAAAAAGTTTGTTGAGTTTTGAATTCTCATAAGCATATATTGAACAGGTATCTTATCTTCACTATCAATATATAACATAGCTTGATACCAGTCATTCCAATAAGCTAAAGTTAAAAATAATCCAACTGTAGCAATTATCGGTAATGAAAGTGGCAAAATAATCTTAAAGAATATTTGCATCTCATTTGCCCCATCAATTGTTGCAGCTTCTACGAGTGCATTGGGTATGCTTGTTTGAAAATATGTTCTCATTAAAATAATATTATATGAACCAACAAGTCCTGGTAAAATCAAAGCCCACATAGAATCTTTAAGTCCCAAAAACTGTGTCATAATTAAATAATTTGCTACAAGTCCTCCACTAAATAGCATAGGAATTGTAGATACTTTGGTAAAAAACCCTTTATATTCATAATCTTCTCTGGATAAAGAATATGCATACATAGTGGTAAGAATTAAGGCAAGTATTACACCTACTACTGTAATAATAATTGAATTTTTGTATGACCTTGCTATTTGTCCACCACTTTTAAATATGAACTTATAAGCTTCTAAGGAAAATTTTTCAGGTATTAAGGAATAACCATTTGATTTTATAGTGGCTTCATCTGTTATAGATATCATTACCACAAACAAAAATGGTAGTATAGCGGATATAGTAAGAAGTATTAATACAATATTTAATACTACATTAGAAGTTTTACTTATCTTTAAAGGATCATATACTTTTTTTTGTGTCTTTTCTTTTTGCATATAAGCTCCTAGAATAGCGATCTTTGGGGATCATAACGTTTTACAATTTTATTAGAAAATAGAATTAAAATAGTACCAACAACTGATTGTAGTAGCGAAACTGCTGAAGATAATCCTATATCCCCTGTTTGTAAAAGCGCTCTAAATACATATGTATCAATTACATTTGTAACATTATATAATGGCCCTGAGTTTCTAGGCACTTGGAAAAACAAACCAAAATCTGCCCTAAATATATTTGCCAGTGATGTTACAAAAATTATTATAATGACAGGTTTTAAAAGTGGTATCGTAATTTTTTTTGTTTGCTGCCACTTAGTTGCGCCATCCATAGCTGCTGCTTCATAATAGGTCCTATCTATGCCCGAAAGAGCTGATAAGTAAACTACTGTATTATATCCTAGACCCTTCCACGAGTTAATAAGTACTAAAAAGAATGGCCAAAATTTTGTATTTGTATACCAGTTAATTTTATCCCCACCAAGGCTAACTATCAGTCTATTTAACAAACCCTTATCAGGAGATAAGAATGCAAAAACTGCATAGCTTATTACAACCCATGATAAAAAGTGAGGCAAAAACATAGACGTTTGATAAAATTTAGCAGCCTTTTTGTTTAAAATCTCATGTAAGGCAATGGCAGTAAACATAGCTAAAACTATATTTAATACTATGAAAATAAAATTGTAGCCAATAGTATTTCTAATAATTATCCAAGCATCCTTGCTTCTAAAGAAAAACTTAAAGTTATCTAGACCTACCCAATCACTTTTATAGAGATTATAAAAGAAATTTTTAGAAAAAATTTTATATCTTTTAAATGGTATAATCAAGCCAAACATCGGCAAATAGGCAAATATTATAAACCAAATAAAAGCCGGCAAGGAAAATACTAAAAGGGGCAAATTTGTTTTAAACCTTTGTTTAAAAGGTTTCTTTTTTGCTTTTCTTTTATTTTCTATCCCAGGTTGGTTAGAAATAGCTGTTTCTTTCATTTGTTCTTTTGGTTGTTTATCTTCCATCCCAGCCTCCTCTATAATTTCTTAATAGTATATTCATTTATAGTATTTACCATAGCTGCAAATATTAAGATAAAGATAAGCAGCCAAAAATTATTATTTATTATAAGTCTTTCAAAAAGTTCCCATACAAGATAAACTATTATAGAATAGAAAAAATATCTATATGTAAGTATGAGTGAATTTTTAATAGTTTGAATAATTCCCATATATTTTCTATGAGAAGTTTGTAAGATTGTATAAAATATAATTCCCCTATAAAAATACAAGAGTATGATCGTTAATATTCCTATAATTCCATTTGTTGATGAAATTATTCTTAAAGAAGAATCTGCATAAAAATATAAGGAAAAAAGTAATACATAAAGCAAATATTTAGAAAGCCCATTCTCATCAAAAGTTTCTTTAAAATAAGATGCTAAGGTCTTTTTGTCATTTACAAAAGTAGCTGTAAAAGAATTTGCCTGTCTTTCTAAAGCAAATCCTATAAGTCCACTTAAGGGAACAAATAAGACTAAATATTTGCTAATATTTTCCGTCAAAAATAAATTTAGTAAAAATATGGGCAAAAGTATTAATGAGCTATAAAATATACTTACAAAAGCATATAAAATTACTTCACCCAGTTTATACATGCCCTTAGCAAATGATTCCATTAATTTATTCTCTTTTGCGTTT
This sequence comes from Anaerococcus sp. mt242, assembly GCF_016798225.1. Lineage (GTDB taxonomy): Bacteria > Bacillota > Clostridia > Tissierellales > Peptoniphilaceae > Anaerococcus. Next base: position 49,925 of record NZ_JAEUYX010000004.1, read on the forward strand.
TACTATCAAATAAGTGGATATCATCAAAGTTTACAAATAACTTTATGCTATCACCAACATTTCTATCCTTAGACTTACCAGAAACCTTTACTGCAATTTTATTATCTCCATCCTCTTCTATAGTTACTGAAGACTTTTTATCTTCTGCATAAATAATAGTTTCATCACCTAGCATTTCTATATTTACAATTTGAGCTTTAATATAATTTTCTCTCCCATCTAAATCATTTAGAGAAAATGCTTCTGGTCGTATACCTATAATTAAATCTTTATCTTTAAATGTTTTTAGTGCATCTTTATTTTTTTCAGAAAGATCAATACTATCATTGCCAACTATAAGTTTTCCTTGATCTATTTCTCCTTTAAAAAAGTTCATAGGAGGAGATCCTATAAAATTTGCTACGAATACGTTTGCAGGATAATCATATATTTCTTCTGGACTTCCTATTTGTTGGATATAGCCGTCTTTCATAACCACAATTCTGCTAGCCATTGACATAGCTTCTGTTTGATCGTGAGTTACATATATAGTTGTAGTATTTAAGCTATCATGGATTCTAGAAATTTCTGTTCTCATTTGGCTACGAAGTTTGGCATCTAAGTTACTTAAGGGTTCATCCATTAAAAATATATCTGCCTGGCGAACAATAGCTCTACCTAAGGCTACCCTCTGCCTTTGCCCTCCTGATAAAGCAGCTGGTTTTCTATCTAAATAAGGCAATAATTCTAGCATTTCTGCTGCTTTTTTTACTTTTTCTTCGATTTCTTTTTTATCTTTTTTTTGAATTTGTAATCCAAAAGCCATATTGTCAAACACACTCATATGTGGATATAGAGCATAGTTTTGAAAAACCATAGCTATATTTCTATCTTTTGGATTTACTTCATTCATCAACTTATCATTTATGTAAAGTTCTCCACTACTTATCTCTTCAAGACCTGCTATCATTCTTAAAGTAGTCGATTTGCCACATCCAGATGGACCAACAAAAACTATAAATTCCTTATCAGCTATATCTAAATTGAAATCGTATACCGCTTGTACACCATTGGGATATATTTTATCAATATTTCTTAAACTTAATGTTGCCAACTTACCCTCCTCATTATAAAGAAATTCAGTTATTGTCATTTTTATAAGAGCAAGTTGATATTTTTGTCAATCTTTTACTCTTTCTTATATAATTCTAAATTATCCCCTGATTTTTATCAACGATTTATTAAATATAGATTAAATTTTCATAAATTTTAAAAGTTTAAAAGTATTATGAAATTATTTTCATAAAAAAAAGAGCTCTATGACTCTTAATTTTTTGCTATATTTGATGCGATTATTGTCAGCTCTCCGTCAAATTCGTAGCTAGATACTTCATTGGTTAGTATAAAAAAGTCTCCCTTTTTTATATCGTATTCTTCACCATCTACTCTTAAAATGCCTACTCCCTCAACAACTGACTCTAATAGGTAATCACTAGCTCTTACCAATTCTTTATGTCCGCTTACTTCTAATTTTCTTACTTCAAAAAACTCATTTTCAGTTAGTTTTGTTATTTTTATATTAGCAGATTCTTCTTGTTTTTGCTCATTACTTACTTCATTTAGTTTTATAGCTTCAATTGATTTGTCTATATGAAGCTCGCGCAGATTGCCTTCTTTATCTGGGCGATCGTAATCGTAGAGCCTATAGGTTATATCAGATGCTTGTTGGATTTCTAGTATTAGACATCCTTTTTTAATGGCATGGACTGTGCCTGCTGGCACAAAGAAAAAATCTCCCTTATTGGTTGGGACTTCTTTTAAAACATCATCCCATTTTTTATTTTCAATTTTTTTAATAGCTTCATCCTTGCTATCTACATTTAGTCCGTAAATGATTGAAGCAGGATTTTCATTTAATATATACCAGCATTCAGTCTTACCTCTTGAATTTTCAAGTTTTGCTCCCATTTCATCATCTGGGTGTACTTGTATAGATAAGTCATCTGTGGCATCAATTATTTTTATCAAAAGAGGAAAAGTTTCCTCGTCGTCTCCTCCAAATAACTCTTTGTGATTTTTATAAACATCTTTTAAAGATTGGCCTGATAACTCTCCATTTATTACAACAGAGCTAGCCTCATCTATACCAGATATAGCCCAGTATTCACCAACGCTATCAGAATTTATATCATAATCAAATTCGTCTTTTAGTCGGGACCCGCCCCAAACTTTGTCAACAAACTTACCTTCTAAAATTAAAACTTTTTGCATATTTTCTCCTTAAAGTCTAGATAAAATATCAAGTGTGTCCTGGATTTGACCATCTCCTGGATTGTCGATGTCATCGTAAGGAGCACCCATGGTAACTATAATATATTCTTTCCCATTTTTGACAGAAAGTGTCGCCCAGCATAAACCAGCTTTATCAGTTGTACCAGATTTGCCACCAATTATTTCAAAACCATCTTGCTCATAATTTTCTAGCTTATCAAAAACTGTACTTGTCATATATAAACCTTCTGGGTGGTGATCATTTGGTGCAGTCAGATAGTCTTTCTTTGTAAATATCGCTCTAAAATTACCGTCTTCTAATGCATTTTTTAATATCATTGCCATATCTTTTGCTGATGAATAATGCCCTATATCATCCATCCCATCTACATTTTGAAAATGGGTGTTTTTTAGTCCCCATTCCTCACATTTTTCATTCATTAGTCCCACAAATCCTAGTTTTGATCCAGAAATATTAATTGCAAGTGAGTCAGCTGCTTCTCCTCCAGATGGAAGCATGGCTCCATAAAGCAAATCACGATATGTAGTCATTTCTCCACCAAAAAAACCGGCCATAGATGCATTTTCAGCAACTAACTTCTGATAGGAGTCTGTATCTACTGGTGCATAAGCACTCAAATCGTTTATTTTTTCCAAGGCTACATAAACTGTCATCATTTTAGTAAGGGAAGCCATAGCTAGTTTATCATCTTCGTTTTTGCCTGTCACTTTTCTATCATCAGTCAAATTGTAAACATAAACTGCTTTTGAGTTGTACTCGTAGACCTCACGACTTTGGTGACGACTGAGTAAAAAAAGTCCTATGATAAGTATTGGAATGAGTAATAGTGTATATGATTTCTTTTTCATAGTATCCTCTGTTTTTACCTATACTATACAGTTTATTAATTGATATAAAAACAAAAGTTCTTTTATGGCATAAAAAAAAGCAAGAACTTAAGTTCTTGCCCTTTAATTATTTTGTTTCTTCGATATAGCTTTTAGCGTTTTTAGCTGCATTTCTACCAAATACTACTATATCTGTTACTGCATTTCCACCTAGTCTGTTGCCACCGTGGATACCACCTGTTACTTCTCCTGCAGCATACAATCCTGGTATAGAAGATCCGTTAGCATCTTGGACTTCTGATTTTGTATTTACCTCTACACCACCCATTGTGTGGTGGATTCCTGGGGCTATTTGTACTGCATAGTATGGAGCTTTTGATAGGTCAGATTTTGAAGTTTCCATCCCCTCTCTACCAAAGTCAGGGTCCTTATTGTCAGCTGTTATTTTTATCCAGTCATTGATTGTTTTTTCAATACTAGACTCATCACAACCTATTAAATCAGCAAGAGCTTTAAAGTCATCTGCTTTTTCTAAAAAGCCTTTTTCAAAGTATTTTTGGATGGTGCTTGATTGGTCCATCATGCCTTGGTCTACCACTAGCCAAGCGCTTTTGCCTTCTTGGTTAAGGATAGCTTCTGAAACCTTATCTCTAGTTTCTAGCTCATTAAAGAATCTTTCTCCCTTATTATTTACAAGGATAGCTCCTTCTCCCCTAAGTCCTTCTGATATTAGAGAACCATTTTTTTGAACTACTGTTGGGTGGATTTGGATTTGGTCCATATCTATAAAGTTTGCATTAGTATCTTTTAAGAAATCTATTGCATCACCTTGGATTGATTTAGCATTTGTAGACACATATCCCTTTAGGTCAGGTCTATATTCTTCTATTCTTTCTTGGTTTGAACCAAAACCACCGCTAGCAACTATAACTGCATCTGCATTTACTGTTATGTCTTGGTCTTTATTTTTACCTTTTACTCCAACTGCTTTGCCATCTTCCATTAGGATTTCATCTACTTGGGCATCATAGACTATCTCTACACCTTCTTCGATAGCTTTTTGAGTTAGTTTGTCTACTAGGTATGATCCAACTGGTATGGATTTTCCGTTTTCATCTTTTGGCGCGTGAGTTCTCATCTCACTTTGTCCACCTGAGAATTTTAGGTCGGTAAATTCTACTCCATTTTCTTCTAACCAATCGATGGCATCAGAAGATTCTTCTGCCATTATTTTGACTAGCTCTTTGTTATTTAGGTTTTTTCCACCTTTCATAGTATCATTTATAAATAAATCTACTGTATCAGGTATATTTTTTTCTGCTTGGAGTCTTGTTTCTGCGGCATTCATACCACCAGATGCATACGAAGTATTACCACCTGTAATACCAGCTTTTTCTACAACCACTACTTTTTTACCTTGTTGGGCAAGATCAATCGCACTAGTAAGGCCTGCTCCTCCAGCACCCACTACGGCAACATCAGCATCATAGTTAGTTTTTACTTCTTTATCATCTTTATTTGCTTCTAAATTTTTAGCATCTATACCTGCTTTTTCTAAGGCCTTATTTACTGCTGATAGATAAGATGCAGATGATATAGTTGCCCCACTTACGGTATCCAGGTCGGTAGAATTTTTGCTGATTGTTTCTTCTTTCAATCTTTTAAGAGCTTGAGATCCTACTGCCTTCGTTTCACTTTCTTCAATATTTATATCTTTTATTTTTCCATTTTCGATACTAACATCTACTTTTATATCTCCACCAAATCCTTCTGATTGGCCTTGGTAGTCACCAGATATGTCTGAATAATCTGCTACTTCTTTTTGATCTTTAGTATCTTCACTAGTAGTATCGTTACTTTTTTCTTCTATTGCTTGGTCTTTGTTAGTATTTTGGTCAGTATTTTCATTTTGACATCCTACAAGGCTAATACTTAGAGCTAATAGGATAGGCAGGCTTAGGTATTTTTTCATATATTCTCCTTGATAAATTATAAACAAAGTTCGGCAAAATAAAAGCTATCGAGTTGATAGCCTTTAAAATTATTTTGCGTTTGCGATTGCTTCGTCTACAGCTGATTTGAATGCTTCAGATGTTACTGTTGCACCTGATACATTATCTACACCTTCTGTTCCGTTTGCTTCTACAATTGCATCTGTTAATTCTGGAATAGCTTTAGCTCCTATATCTTCTGATTCTGTGTGGTCTGTATCGATTGATTCGATAACACCATCTTTTCCAAAGTTAACTTTTACTTTGATGTCTCCACCGTAACCTGCAACTGTTGCTTCACCAGCTGATGGTTGAGCTTCTTCTGTTGGAACTGTTTCAGTGTTTTCAGCAGCATTTTTGTCTGCTGCATCTTTATTTTCTGCTGTGTTTGCATTGTTTCCACAAGCTGCAAATGTAAATGCCATAGCTGCTACTAGGGTAAATTTATTTAAGTTTTTCATAAAACTCTCCTTTTATATGTACGCCAATTTTGGCAAATTTTTTGCGAGATAGCTCGCATATGTCTTTTTGTATAAGTATTATAACACATTTCTTGATAAAATCAAGATTAACGATATTTTTTACTGAATATAAAATAATTTGATATTTCACTTACTATCTATATCTATTTTTGTTTCTTTAACCTCGCCTGTCCTGGCGTTAAATAAATATTCCTTGCCATAAGTCCTAATAAAATAATAATATATTTCCTTACTGTAAGGATTAAAGGAACTCATCTGATTAGTAGTATATGGGAGCAAATATGTGTCCTCACCATAGTTCTATTCATAAAATTTTCCGCATAAGTTGTGCTGTATTTTGGCATGGAAAACATATATAGAACAGTAATTATGATTGTTAGCAGATATTTAGAATATTTAGGAGTTTTTTTTAATCTGATTTCCATAAAATACATTATAGATATTAGCAGGATAAATAAAGCAATATTTATGTGCTTATCAAAATATCTATGATTTACATACATAATAAAAGCTATGGCAAGCCAAAAGAAAAGGTGATCTCATGAAAATCTTTCTTTAATAGTCTCCCACATATGCCCTCGTTGATTTTCTATCTAAAACATTCATCAATTACTTGTCTAATATTTGATTTTTGTAAGACCTTTATACCAGTAAATTCCTTTTCCTCAATAGAATTTCTTGCTACAAAGCATCTTTTATAGCCAAGTCTCTCTAGTTCCTTGATGCGTTGCTTGATTTGTGGTACTTTTTTAAGCTCTCCTGTAAGGCCTACTTCTGCAATAAAAACGGTTTTATCATCTATGGGCTTTTTAAGCAGAGAAGATGCAATAGACATCATTATGGCAAGATTTACCGAAGGCTCAGATAATTTTAGGCCACCAGTTGTTTTTATAATTACATTGTAATCAAAAAGATTTAGACCAGCTCGCTCTTGAAGGATTGATATTAGGGTGTTTAGGTCATCTTTTCTTAGCGAATCCCCAATTCTTTGTGGATATGGCAAAAATGATTTGCTGACTAAGGACTCGATTTCCACTTCCAAAAGCCTAGAGCCTTCCTTGGTTACAGATATGGCTGACCCTTCGATTTCATTTTCACGGGCTGTAATAAAATACTCACTAGGATTAGATATTTCTATTAATCCATCCTCAGTCATTGAAAATAGGCCAATCTCACCAGTACGACCAAATCTATTTTTTGTAGAGGTTAGGACCCTTAAGTCCTCATCACTTTCACCATCTAAAACTAAAACTGTATCTACCAAATGCTCCAAGGTACGAAGTCCTGCCATTTCGTTGGCCTTGGTCATATGCCCAATCATTATTATTGCGCGTTTTTTGTACTCATCTTTGGCAATTTCCACCGCCTTGTTGGCTACCTCTATGGTTTGAGTTGGGCTTCCAGCCTTATTATCAAACTCTGCTAGGGTAAAAGTTTGGATAGAATCAAGAAAAACCACATCAGCATCGATATTTTTTATCTCGCTAACTGCACTATCCATAGAGTTTGTAGAAAGAATCCAGACATTTTCTGGCAAACTTTCCATAATCCTATCTGCACGGGATTTGATTTGACTTTCTGACTCCTCTCCAGATACATAAAGAACTTTTAAGCCCTCATCTGCATATGCTTTTGATAATTGAAGTAAGAGTGTAGATTTTCCTGCACCTGGACGAGCTGTTAGGATTGTGACACTATCACGGACAAGTCCTCCTCCAACTGCACGGTCAAATTCTTCAAAAGTTGACTTTATCCTTTCAGATTCGTTAATCTCAATGCTATTTAGTTTTTTTGCAGCCTTATCATCCACCACTACACTGGCGCTTTTTTTGCTTTCCTTAACTGTTACTTCAACCAAGGATCCCCATTTGCCACACTCTGGGCATTTGCCCGCCCAAAGGGGTTGGGTGTGGCCGCAATTGGTGCATTCAAAGGCTTTTTTAATTTTTGCCACTAATTTTCCTTTATAAATTTATTTACTGAGTAATTGTAGATTGCTTTTTGTGGATCTTCTTTATATAAAGACTCATAGATATCACGTGGTGTCTGATCTTTTTTAAGAAGATCTTCTAATGGCTTGATATACTCACTATCTTCTTTTATCATTTGTGTAATTTCAAGCATCCATTCAGAGATTTTTTTGTCTTTATATATGGTATCTATACCTTGCATTAATGCCTTATCTTTTAGTTTTTGTGATCTTTCATAAGTCATATCAGCAAATAATTGAGATAAAAACTGTAAAATTTCCTCATCATAGAACATATTTTTAATAAGGGCAACTGCTGCAAAATTGTAAGGATAAGGAACATTATCAGGCATCCTTACTTCTATATATGTTTTAACCCTTACATCAGGAAATACTATAGAAAGAGCGTGGTTAATCATATCTAGGCTCATATCTTCATTATCAAAAATTTCTTCAAAAGGAGTATTGCCTGTGTAAATATCCTTGCCATCTTTATGAATAAATATACTATCAGTAGCTAATATTTTTGCTGCATATTTTTCGTATGATAAGTCGCTATCAAAGGCAAAATCATAGATGCCAGAACGATTTTTGTCACAATTATCCCATATACTTTGGCGAAGATTGTGTTTTGGATAAACCTCTCCCTCAAAAATATAGGCATTATCAAAAGTACTATATAAAAATATAGAAACTGCATTGGCAACAAAGAATTTCTTCTTAAAATCTGCCTCATCTTTGTAATCTATTGCTACCTGTAGGCTTCCAGAGCCTTTCATCATATTAAATGGGCTTGATCCTCCAAAATCCTTAAAATATTGCGCCATATACTTATATCGTTCTTTAGGAATGAATGGTAAGTCATCAATCTTTGACTTTGGTTGGTAGCCTACTTGGGCTAATAATTGATTTTTCTTATCAAAAATAGGAACAATCTGTCCCATAACTTTTTTATAATTATCAAAAAGTTCATCAACAGTTTTTTTAGCCCCATAAGCTACTTCAAATTGGGCAGCAGGCTCTATAGAAATAGCAAAATCACTTGCTGAAATACCCATGATATTCTCACCCTCATAAACTCCCTCATAGCCAAGTTTTTCAATCTCAGTTAGAGAATCACGGACACCACCCTTTTCTCCATAAGTGATAGTTTCCATAGTTTCAGCATTTATAGGAAAGTGCTCCACCTCAAAACCTACTTTGAAGTCTTCCACACTCTTTTCCCCAGATTTTATATAATCAACAATCGCATCAATTTTTTTATCGTAGTTCATAATAGCCTCGATTCTTAAATTTCATTTATATTATTATACATTAATATTTAAAATTTTTTATTAATGCTTTTTATATTTAAAATTATATATTAAAATATAGCTATGAAAACAGCATTTTACACAACAGATATTGGGATAATCAAAATATCCTATAAGCAAAAAATAACAAAAATAGAATTAGTTGACCAAATTAACGAAAATAATGATAAAAGCAAAGAAACTAACGAAATTATTGACCAAATAAATGAATATTTAGACGGCAAAAGAAAAGAATTTAGCATTTATGATTTATGTAAAACCCATGGCACGGATTTTCAGCAAAAGGTCTGGCAAGAACTTTTAAATATCCCCTATGGACAAACAAAAACCTATAAGGATATAGCAAAAAATATAGGTAATGAAAAGGCAGTCAGAGCAGTTGCAACTGCCATCGGCAAAAATCCCCTAATGATAATCACCCCCTGCCACAGAGTTATTGGCAGTGATGGAAAAATGCACGGTTATGCTTATGGACTTGATGTGAAAGAAAAATTACTTGACCTTGAAGATAATAATTAAATCACAGACAAAAAAGTAAGATAACCCTACTTTTCTAGTACTCCACCCCAAAATCTACACTAAATTTATCTCCTCCTTTATGAATAATGGCGCTTTTGTTATCTATTGCTATTAGCTGGAGCCTTTGGCTATAAATCGTGTGGATTTTTTCTGCTGCTTCTTTGAAAGGTTCTTCGCCCCAGTGTGGGAGGGGATAAAAATTTACTAAGTTTAGGGCCTTTGTTGATTTTAATTCGGAAGCGGCTTTTGGATCGTCCATGTATTTTATATATGCTATATCAGGGCTTGCAATTACTGATCCTGCTGATTCTCCAATATAGAGCATGCCCTCATCTACTTTTTCTTTGATTAATTCTAATAAATTTTTCTTTTTTAATTCTTGAAGCAAATAAAAAGTATTGCCGCCAGATACATATAATATTTTAGTATTTTTTATAATTTCTTTGACTTTTTTCTCATCTGTTTGACTTACTTCAAGCTCTGTTATTTCAAATCCCTGCTCTTTAAAATATTTGCGTGCATCCTCTACATACTGGGTGTATGGCGAAACTTCTGCTGCTGTTGCTATAAATGTTATTTCTTTTGCTTGATATTTTTTAATAAATCTTTCAAAGGCATTTTTTGATCCTACTAGACTTGATGATAAAAATATGTTCATTTTCTCTCCTTACTTATATATAGAAATTTCGATCAATTTTTCCTGATTCTTTTTCTACTTAGCATAATTATGACAAATAATATTATTAATAACAGCTCTACTATCCTTGCAAATATTGTATGTGGGGTAAACTGGACTTGCATTATTGCAAGTGATAATAGGGTCAAAAATCCATTTAAGATTTTATAAATAATGCCAAAACTTGTTTTGGTGTAGCTATAAATTGTATAAATTATCAGCATTATGGGATAGACTATTATAGAGTTTCGATAAAAGTTCACATTTGCCAGATAGTGCTCATAGTCTAACTTATAATAATTTGCCAGGTATTGTTCAAAAGATTGAGTACTCGATATAGCTCTTGCATGAAAAATGGTAAAAATAATTATTAGTATGGATATAATTAAAATCCCAATGCTTAATTTTCTTTCCTTTTCTATGTTTTTTATTCTTTGCATATATTCACCTTTTTAGTATTTTCTAGTCTATTATTACCCAAAAGCAGGTATTTATTTGTAAAATAAAACCACCCCATAGGGTGGCTTTGAGTAGCTATTTCTCATGATTATTCTGCTGTTTCAGTAGCTAAGGCTTCCTTTTTTTGCCCTGCTACATTTTCAAAATTTAGTTCATCATCTTTTACTGATAGGTGGATGATTGCATCTCTGTTGAGTTTATTATCTAGGATATCTTCTGCTAGTCTATCATCTATCATTTTTGTGATGTGGCGTTCTAGTGGTCTTGCACCGTATTCTTCGTTAAATCCTTCTTTTGCTAGTAGTTTTACAACTTCATCATCATAAGTAATGTCAATATCTATGTTGTTTAATCTTTGTCTAGTTTTTTCTAACATTAGTTTTGTGATTTCTTCAATGTTTGCTTCACTTAGTGGGTTAAACATAATTACTTCATCTAATCTATTTAAAAACTCTGGAGCAAAGGCATCTTTTACCTCACGTTCTATGATTTCACGGGTACGATCTGCATTTTTTTCTTCAGTTTTTCCTGTTTCAAAACCTATTGCTTGTTTTTCGTTTAGACTTGATACACCAACGTTACTTGTCATGATTATGATTGTATTTTTAAAGTCTACTGTGCGGCCTTGACCATCTGTTAGCCTACCGTCATCTAAGATTTGTAATAATAAATTAAATATATCTGGGTGGGCTTTTTCGATTTCATCAAATAGAATTACAGAATATGGATGATTTCTCACTTGTTCTGTTAATTGTCCGCCTTCTTCATAGCCTACATATCCTGGAGGAGATCCTACTAGACGTGATACTGCAAATTTTTCCATATATTCACTCATATCCATACGGATTAGGTGCTCTTCTGATCCAAATATATTTTCAGCTAAGGATTTTGCAAGATAAGTTTTTCCTACACCTGTTGGTCCTACAAATATAAATGATCCAATTGGTTTGGATGGGTCTTTTAGTCCAACTCTAGCACGTTTTATAGCATGGGCTACTGACTCTATTGCTTCTTCTTGACCAATTACTGTGCCTTCTAGTTCCTTATCAAGGCTAGCGTATTTTTCTTTTTCATCTTCAGTTAATTTTGTAACTGGGACTTTGGACCAAGATGCAACAATGCTTGCAATATCATCAAAGCCTATAAATAAGTTTGGTTTATCCTTATTTTTCTTTTCGATTTCTGCTTCGATTTCAAATCTGGCTTGGTTGATTTGATCGCGCAGTTCTGCTGCTTTTTCAAAGTCTTGGTCTTTTACAGCTTGCTCTTTTTCATGAACTAGCTCATCAATTTTAGCTTGTGGATTTGTATCTGTTTCTTCTTCTTGATAAGCCTTAATGCGTACCTTACTCATAGCTTCATCGATAACATCTATTGCCTTATCTGGCAAAAATCTATCGTTTATATATCTATCTGTTAGCTCAACTGCAGCCTTTATAGCTTCATCAGTCATTTCTACCCCATGGTGGGCCTCGTATTTATCTTTTACACCATAAATAATTTTTCTGGTGTCTGATAATGATGGCTCTTCTACTTGGATAGGTTGCATACGACGAGTTAGGGCGCTGTCTTTTTCTATATATTTTCTGTATTCTTCTATAGTTGTAGCACCGATTATTTGGATATCGCCTTTAGCAAGGACTGGTTTTAGGATATTTGCAGCATCCATTGATCCTTCTGCCGCTCCTGCACCAAGCACCATGTGAAACTCATCTATAAACAATATTATGTCATCACGGGTTGCTAGCTCATCAAAAAGTTTTTTAAGTCTATCTTCAAAATCCCCACGGTATTTTGTTCCTGCAATCATGCTTGCAAGATCAAGGCTTAGTATGGTTTTATCCTCTATTATTTTTGGGACTTCCCCTTCTACAATTCTTTGGGCAAGACCTTCTGAAATAGCAGTTTTACCTACACCTGGCTCACCGATTAGGATAGGATTATTTTTTGTTCTACGCATCAAAATTTGGATGACACGTTCTATTTCATTATCTCGGCCTATAACCGGGTCGATTTTGCCTGACTCTGCTTCTTCGTTCAAGTCACGAGCAAATTTCGAAACATTTTCTGTTAGCTCACTTGCTGCTCCAACCATTTCCGGTTGGTCATTTAGTAACTCTTTTAGATTTCTTTTTACTACTTCTTTTTCAACTCCTGATAACAAAAACATAATGTTTGTTAGGGAGTCTTCGTCTTCTAGGATTGCAAATAATACATTTTCTTCTCCTGCAGAAGATTGACCGTATTTATTTGCATTTAGCCTTGCTAGTTCTAATATTTGTCTTACTTTTTTGCTGTATTCTGTTGCAGGGCGCATGGCTTGACCTTTACCAATGTTATTAATTACAACTTGGCGTAGCAAATCATAGTTTGCCCCAGCAGCCTCTAATGCTTTTGTCGCAACAGAACCTGTTTTCATTAATGCAAGGAGCAAATGCTCTGCACCTATATAATCGTGGTTTAGAGAGTAGCTTTCGCGCCTTGCCTGTTGGGTCAATTTATTTAATCTATTAGCTTCCATTGCCTCTCCTTAATATATGAGTTTAAAAACTCTGATCTTTCCGGGTCTTTTTTGCCCTTGTACTTATCTTTTGTTAAGTTAAAGATTAAATAATCTAGCTCATTGCTTGTTAAGTCAGTATTAAATCCAAGTTTGTTATATTTTTTTAGCTTATAAAGCTCATTTGCGATTGTATTTAAACTGCTTAGTTTGCCCGAGTTTAGAATATTTAAACTTATTGCTATTTGTTCTATTATGTCATCATCAGAAATATTATTTAGTAACTGATAATCTCTTCTAAATCTTCTTTCATTTCTTACAAGGGCATCAATATTTGCACTCATTTGTAGGACATAATCATCCATATCATCGCGATAATTACCAAAATTTTTTACAAGATAGATATCATCTACATATCTATCATAATATCTTGGGATATATCTTGTGCCGTACATGCCATGGCTAAGTAAACCTTGTTTGAAACCATAATATGATTCTTCAGCATCTACTAGGGCAAATAAAAACATTTTTAATCTGATTTCTAGTCCTGCACCATTATTTCGCCCATCACTAGTCAGATACCCATATTTGGCCTTAAAGGCAAAGTCAAATTTATTATCTAATTCCTTTTCAACCTCTATTGCTTTTTGATATGCTTTTTTGACATCCATATCAAAATTACGAATATTTATGGCAATATGATCGCGATCATTGATTGTTAAGATGTAATCATCTTTAAAAACTACTGCAATTTGCGCAAGTTTACTAGTCACATCTTCTGATAGGACCATATCATTTATTAGTTTATTTAAAGTATTATCATCTATTTCATTTAGCAAAACTAATTCATTTGGATAAATATCCCTCATCATTTCCACAATCTTTTCACTATCTTCATAGGTCATAGTCGTTGGAAAATCAAAACCATTTATATTTCGTCTAATAGAAAGATTTGAATTTAGAATTATATCTTTTGCATAATCTATCAATTTTTCACCTTCATATTTAAATCATCTAATTGCTCTTTTAAGTCAGCTGCTTGTTCATAATCCTCAGTTGCTATTGAATGGTCTAGCTTTTCTTGGAGGGTTTTAATCTCAAGAGCTATTTCCTTAAATTCACGGTCTTTTTTAGGTAGTCTACCTGTGTATTTATCATAGTTATTATAGGTTTTTAAAACTTTTTGGGTTAGACTTTCATTTAATTTAAAACACTCTTCACAGCCAAATATGCCTTGGCGGATATTTGACTCAAGATTGCCACAATTTGGGCAAGTTTTCTCATTTAGTCCCTCCACATATGAATATGGTTGGTTATTTTGATTGTATTTATATTCATAATATCCATCGATCATATCATCCAGTGATGGTACAAACTTTTGGATAAGACTTTCTAACTTTTTGTTATTTATATTAAGATTATGAAATCCTTCTTCGTTTAGATCAGCACCATCTCCCATATCTGTGTAAGATTTTAAACAATCATTGCACAAATAAAAGTCATGCTCATGTCCATTTACTATAGCCTTAACGCTTACAGCAGCGTCTTTGCCACATTTTTCACATTTCATAATTAACTCCTCGCTAAAACACTTAAAAGAATATTTTTTATGATATCAGAACGTATGCCATTGCGATTTTTGCTATCAACTCCGCAAAGAGCCTTATCGCTAGTGGCATATTTTGCTAATAAAAACTCATCCTTGGTAAAGTATTTTTTACTATATAAATCCTTAAACAAGCTATCGGCATTTGCTTCAGTCATCTGCCCATTTAAGTTTTTTATTAAATATGATATATAATTATCTTCTTCTACTATGGTAATAATTTTTATAAAACCATTGCCGCCACGTTTGCTTTCTATAAGATACCCGTTGTGAGGGGTAAATCTTGTTGAAAGCACATAATTTATCTGGCTAGGTGCACAGTCAAATTGCAAAGCCAAATCATTGCGTCCAATCTCAAGCATCCCATCAGTAGATTCTTCAAGCATAGCCTTTAAAAATCTCTCAATATCTGATGTAAGACCTGCCATAAACTCACCAACTTTCCTAAGTGTCTTTTTATTTTACAATTATATATTGAAAGGTCAAGAAAAATCTCTGACCTTTTGACTATCTCTGACCTATTTTGTTAAAAAATAAGAATCACTAATTTGATTCTATATAAATTGTACTTTTTTACTAGTATTTTTCAAGATAACTGTATGGGCAATTATAATTTAAACTCTCTAAATCAATGTATTATATAGGCCAAATTTAATAAAAACCGGCTAAAAAAATGCCGGCTCTTACTATAGGTTGGTTTTGTTTAATTTTCACCATTTAAAAAGTCAATCGCATCTTGGCGTAGCTTGCAGCTCCATTTGCAAGAACTGATTCATCTACATTAAATCTCTCATTGCGGTGTGGATAGTCTGCTCCAATTCTTTTGCGAAATATCCAAATGGTTGGTTAGAATTTGTCTATTTATCAATCTCTGTTTCTATTGCCAAATAGTAAAAACATTCTTAAAAATTGTAAGGCTGTGGCAAGGGTTGCAGCAACGTATGTGAAAGCTGCTGCCTTTAACATACCAGCAGCATATTGATTTTCTTCTCCAACTAGCATTCCTGATTCTTCTAGTACTGCTAAGGCGCGTCTACTGGCATTAAATTCCACTGGCAGAGTTACTATTTGAAAAACAAGTGTTAGGGCAAATAATATAAGTCCAAAGTCTATCAAATTTTGTCTAGCCAAAAACATACCTATAAGTAAGATTGGCATACTAAGTCTTGATCCAAAGTTGACTGCTGGTACTAGCCAAGATTTTACTCTAAGCGGAGTGTAGCCCTCTTTATACTGGATAACGTGTCCTAGCTCGTGGGCTGCTACTGCAACTGATGCAATCGATGAATCATTTATAGACTCGGGAGAGAGAGCAACTTCTTTGGTTGCTGGGTTAAAATAATCTCCCATGGCATTATTTATTCTCTTTATTGTAATATCGTCATATCCCCTGGTGCTCAATATATAATCAGCGGTTTGCTTACCTGTAATGTGTTTTTTAGTTTGGATTTTGCTATATTTGCTAAATGCTCTTTGAACATTTGCCTGAGCAATCATAGTTATAATAATACCAATGATTACTAAAATATAAGTCCTATCAAATCCATAATAATAAGGCATAATATTCCTCCTCATCTTTTTAAATTATTATACCTTTGATTTATAATATTTAAAAGTAGAGTTAAACTTTATTAAAAATGAGCATAGAAAAAGGGCTATCATCTAGCCCAATTTCCTTTTAGAAAAGAATAAGTTAGTCCTAGTTTTCTAAAGGGAAAACTTTTAAGGAATTAATAATGAAAAACCTAGCTATGTAATAGCTAATATTATTATAACATAAAAAATAATTTATGCAAACATTTTCTCGAAATTATTTTTCTTATCCTTTTTAGCTTATTTTAAAGGATTACTCTGTCAATCTCATAGTCCTAGCGTTTTCTTTGCTTCCAATGAGCACTAAATTGTCATTTTCTTTTATAACTAAATCCGGATCTAGGTCCATTATCATCTCACCATCTCTTAAAAATCCAACTACGTTCATTTGATATTGATTTCTAAAATCAAGCTCTCTTAAAGTGTGTCCCACCCATGATTCTTTTACCTTTATTTCTATCATAGAAAAATTATCAGAAAATTCAATAAGTTCAACAAGATTTGGATCAGCTATCACTCTTGCTAATCTTTCACCCGTATCTCTTTCTGGAAATATAATAGCATCTGCCCCTATTTTTTCTAGAATTCTTGCATGGGATTTGCTTGTTGCCTTTGCAATTACTTCTCCAACACCGCTATCTTTACAAATAAGAGTAGCTTCTATAGAAGCTTCTAGATCTCTACCAGTAGCTATGATAGCCACATCGTAGTTGCTGATACCGAGTGATTTCATAGCTTCTTCTTCTGTTATATCCGCTTGGATAGCACTAGATACGTAGTTAGCAATTTTTTCTATCTTATTATAGTCTCCATCGACAGCTGTAACGTAAACTCCTCTTTCAAATAAGTTAGTAGCTACTGCTTGTCCAAACCTACCAATTCCTAATACAATAATATTTTTTTTCATAATTTCTCCTAACCTAAACTTATAAATGTTTCTGGATATTTTATCATCTTATCTTCTGCTTTCAGTCCAAAAGCATAGGCCATAGTCATAGGACCTATCCTACCTAAGTACATACAAAGACCTAAAAGTATTTTTGCTATCCTTGAAAGTTCTGGAGTAATACCCCTAGAAGCTCCAACCGTTGCAAGAGCGGATGTTGTTTCATATAAGATATCTATAAAATTAAAATTATCCGTTATAGAAATAGTAAAGCTTACTAAAAGTACTATTGTAAGGGATATCATAAAAATAGATAGAGCTTTTTTTATACTCTCATCAGATATACTACGACCAAAAACTACAGGTTCTTTTTCATTTTTAATTACAGAAATAGTTGCTATAACTAAAACACCAAAAGTAGTTGTCTTTATACCACCAGCTGTAGAACCTGGAGATCCACCTATAAACATCAATCCTATAAGTAAAAGTGAAGTAGATACCTTTATTTTAGATAAATCCACAGAATAAAATCCTGCAGTTCTTGCTACAACTGATTGGAAAAATGATTCTAGCATACCCGGACCAAATCCTTCACCATCTAGGACACCACCTTGTAGTGACTCCAATAAATAAAAACCAAAGGCCCCTACTAATATCAAAATCAAAGTAATAACTAAAACTAGCTTTGAATTGGTAGAAATTTTCTTTAAATCTCTCCTATAAAAAATCTCACTAGTAACCATAAAACCAAGACCACCAATAATTATTAAAAGCATAATGGTAATATTTACCAAATAATCTGCCCTAAGAGGATAAATAGAATCACCTAAGATATCAAAACCCGCATTACAAAAAGCAGAAATCGAGTGAAAAACTGCATACCAGATGCCCTTGCCCAGACCATAAGTTGGGACAAAACGAAAGCTTAAAAATAATGCTCCTAGGGCTTCAACTGAAAAAGTAAAGATTAATACATATATAAAAAGATTAATCATTCCAGCCATGCTTTCAATATTAAATTGGTCTCTTAAAATTTGCCTAGACTTTAGGCCGATTTTTTTTCTAAGTATCAATGGCACCAAGGAAGCTATAGACATAACTCCAAGTCCGCCAATTTGTATTAAAATAATAATAACAACATGGCCAAGAGTATTCCAATACATGCCCGTATTTACAGGAGTAAGACCAGTTACACAAGTTGCACTCGCTGCTACAAAAAATGCATCAATGATGCCTGTTCTTTTTCCACTTTGAGTTACAAAAGGAGTTGACAAAATAAGACCACCCAAGGTAATGACAATCAAAAATCCAATAGTAAATACACGCGCAGGACTTTCTGTAATCTTATCAAAAGCTTTTTTTAAAATGTTTGTCTGCATAAATTTACCTTTCTTAATCAATAAAAGCCCACCAAAAAAGTTTTTTGAGGGCTTAATCTAATGCAATTTTACAAGATGTTTTTACCCTTGTCAATAAGATTTGGATAAATATTTTTACTTTTAATTAATGGGTATAAAATAGTTGAAAATCAAAGATTTTAAGGAGGATAGATGAAAAAAGTACATAAAATAATAAAACTATTAGTACTCAGCATAGTAATTTTATTGCCAACAACTGTATTTGCAGATGACTTTGACCATATAGATATAAATGTAGATATCGACAAAAATGGTATAGGAAGTGTTAGCGAAGATTGGCAAATAGATGAGACTGACAATGACTTTACAGAAAGATACAAAAAAATCGAAAATCTAAAGGGACTAAAAATCGATGACTTTTATGTATCCATGGATGGCAAAAAATTTAACGAAAAAAGTCCTTGGAATGTAGATGAAGATTTTGAACAAAAGGCCTATAAATACGGCCGTATCGATGAGGATGATGAAGTTGAGCTTTGCTGGGGGATTAGTAATCGAAGCAAAGACAATCTTTATAAGCTAAATTATAAAATAAATCCAATTATAATCGGCCTAAATGATAGCGATATGCTATTTTTTGAATTTGTAGGAGCATATCTAGATCCAAAACCAGATAATTTTACCATAAAAATCAACTCATACGATCCAATGGATGAAAATGTAAAAATGTGGGCCTTTGGTTTTGAAGGAGACATACACAATCAAAACGGATCTATAATTGCAAAAACAAATGGTGCAATCAGCAAGGGTAGAATCTTGCTAAAATTCCCAAAAGGGACTTTCAATACTAGTTATAGGGAAGATAAGACCTTTGATGATTACAAAGATCAAGCCTTTGAGGGAGCAGATTTTGAAAATAGTGAGGGAACTGCTCAAATGACAAAAGAATCTGATTTCCCAATCCTTATCGGTGCAATCATTGCCCTATTAGGTGTAGGATTTGCTGCTTTTGGAATAAAAAAAGCAGTTGAAGAAGCAAACAAAACTAAGTTTAGCAATATAAAAGAAATACCAGATGTAAAAAACATCAAAACATATAACTATGACAAAATCCCATACGAGGGAAACTTAGAAGACCTATATGTCATTGTAACAAATGCCTACCCAAATTCTCAAAACTTTGACCGCCTCATTAATGCTTTTTTCTTAAAATGGATAAATGAGGGTGCCTTAACTTTCATAGAGGATAAAAAAGACCATGGTATCTTTAAAAAATCTCTAGATCAATTATCCATAAACCACAAACCTAAAAATATGGGCCAAATTGAGGAAGATTTATTTGGATATCTAATGGGTGCGGCAAATGAAAGAAGCGATGGCAAAATCACCCAATCATCATTTCAAAATTATATGAAAAAAAGAAATAAATCCTTAGTAAATCTCATCCAAAGAATAGATGACCTAAGTATGAAAGCTCTAATAGAAAATGATTATGTAGAAAAAATTGAAAAAGTAAAAAGAAATGGAAAAGTTAAAGTAAAAAACCACTTAACCCAAAAGGGTATGGAGCTTTATAAAAACTTTGTAGGATTTAAAAATTATCTAGAAAATTATGACAAAATCGATGTTTCCAAAATAGAAGATATGGAAATCTTGGATAAATATATGATATTTGCAGCCCTATACGGCATAAGTGAGCAAACTTACGATAGTTTTGTAGATATATATCCAGATTACACCTATTATGGGCTTTATAATTACCACATGATCCATCATATCAGCCACTACTCCCATGCAGCAAGTTCTGGAGGAGAAAGTACATCCTTTGCTGGTGGCGGTGGCTCAGCATCCTTTGGTGGAGGAGCTGGAGGTTTTGGTGGAGGTGGCGGCGGTGGCCGTTAAAGAAAGCAAAATCTATCAGCAATTGGGTATATAAATATTAGAAAAATAGTAATAAATTTAGGAGGTATATATGAAATTTTTTGTAGACCAAGATGAATGTATCGGATGTGGTATGTGTGAAACAATCTGTCCAGACGTTTTTTCTATGAATGATGACAATGTATCAGAAGCTATCAGTGGCGATATTCCCGAAGAATTTATCGAATCTGCCCTAGAAGCAGAAGAATCTTGCCCAGTTAGCTGTATCTCACACGAAGAATAATAAAAAATAAAAGTCTAAAAAGCAGTTTGCTTTTTAGACTTTTTATTTATAAACAACTGGAACATTATGGTTTTTAAAAATCTTTAAGATTTCATCCTTTTTTCCAATAGGAAATCTCCAAGTGTCGATAGAATTGGAATTGATAACAAGAGTAAAAACAGCTTGGGCATCCTCAGTAGTAAAATTGACTTGTTTTAGGTCAGAAAATTTGTGTCTTTGATTGATAAAAGAAATATTGCCTTGGAAAATAAATCCATCTGGCAAAAATCCCCTATTAAATCTAGCTGCCAATACATAAATTGACATGACTATACACATAATCAAAGTCTCGCCTATACGAAATTTTACAAAATACGCAAATGCACCAAAAATCAACCAGACAAGCACTATGGAAATGATATCCATTTTGTTGATGTCAGGTCTTAGAATGATATCCTTACCCCTATAAAAAATGACACCAGCAAGGATTAGAAAAACCGCCGTAACTAGATAAATCATATGTCCCCCTAGATTTGTTAATTCTTACAAATATTATATAATAGAAAAAAGTTTAAAGGAAGTAAAGGATAAATATATGAAAAAATTATATTTTAAGGAAAAATTTTTCAAAATTACCGACCATTATCCAATTTTGGATGAAAATGGCAGAGAAGCCTATTACCTAGACCAAGATTTTACCTTTATTGGCTACAAATCAGCAGTAAGCAACCAAAACGGACACGAAATTTTTAATATCGACCGTGAAATATTAGCATTTTTCCCAAGGTATACCGTTTCATTTGCTGACGATTCCTCTATGGTTATTCAGCAAAAATTCGAGTTTTTCAAACACAGGGTCCATGTTTATATGAAGGATGAGACCCTAGACCTAGTAGGAAATATTTTCCATTATGATTTTGATATCAAAAACGGAGCTGGGCAAAATATAGGAGCAGTCCGCAGAAAAATATTTACTCTAACAGATACCTACGAACTAACTATATTTGACGAAAACTACACAGAAGAGCTAATCGCCCTTGTCATTTGCCTAAATGATATGATAGACCGCGAGCAAGCATCATCAGCTTCAAGTGCCAATTAAGGAGAAAAAAATTGAAGGAAGAAATTTTAAAATATATAGAAGAACTTTGTAACACTCCATCACCTACAGGCTACACAAAAAGAGCCGAAGCATATTTGATAGAAGAATTTAAGAAAATGGGCTATGAACCATACCAATCCAATAAGGGTAATGTAATAGTCCCAATCAATCCAGGAAATGAAAACGGATTATTAATGTCAGCCCATGTCGATACCCTAGGACTAATGGTCCGTTCTATAAAATCAAACGGCAGACTTAGAGTAACAACACTTGGAGGATTCCCTCTATCATACGCTGAGCAAGAAAATGTGACAATCATTACCAGAAGCGGCAAAGAATATAGTGGAGTTTTAAGAATAAA
The DNA here is from genome assembly GCF_016798225.1 of Anaerococcus sp. mt242. Taxonomy (GTDB): domain Bacteria; phylum Bacillota; class Clostridia; order Tissierellales; family Peptoniphilaceae; genus Anaerococcus. The sequence continues at coordinate 71,982 of NZ_JAEUYX010000004.1, forward strand.
TAATCCAGCAGTCCACGGTTCATCCGACCCAAGAGAGATTAAACGTGATGATGTCAACATGGAAGTAGTCATAGATGAGATTACAAATTCAGCAGAAGATACAGAAAAACTTGGTATAGCAGCAGGAGACTTTATTGCTCTAGACCCAAGATTTAGGGTAGATAATGGATTTGTAAAATCCCGCCATCTAGATGATAAGGCAAGCGCCGGAGTTTTGATGGCCCTTTCCAAAGAAATCAAGGAAAAAAATATAAAAATAAATCGTCCACTCTACTTTGCATTTACAATCTATGAAGAAGTAGGCCACGGAGCAGCAAGCGGCCACCCAGCAGGCATCACAGATATGATAGCAGTTGATATGGGAGTAGTTTATGATGACCTAAAAACAGACGAAACCAAAGTATCAATATGTGCAAAAGACAGCTCCGGTCCATACAACTTTGACCTAACAAACGAGCTAATAGCAACAGCAAAAGAAAACAATATAGACTACGCCATAGACATCTACCCATTCTACGGATCAGACGCGTCAGCAGCAGTATCAAGCGCAAACGACTTCCGCCACGCATTAGTAGGAAGCGGTATCGCAGCAAGCCATGGTTATGAGAGAACACATGTAGATGGGTTAAATGGACTTTATGAATTGTTAAAAGCGTATTTGGAAGAAAACTAGGACTTGGGTCCTGGTTTTTTTGTGGTGAAATTTAGGGTTTTTTATTTAAATTGCGAAGCCGAAGGATCTCCTGGGAATTTTATTTTCCATTTCGACTAAGCGAGTGGAACGGAGCGCATGGAGAAATCTGTGTTTTAATTTTTTTTTATTTTGGTCATATAGATAATATCTATATTTATTTTGATACTTCGATTATTGGAGGGCCACTTTAAGGGGGTTCGTCCTCATTCAGCCGGACGGGCTATCCCCCTCCAAAGTATCTTGCTTCGCAAGACCATTCCATGGAGGGTCCTCCATTAGCCGGACGGGCTTGTTTCAAACCACCCCGCAAACTTCACCCCTAAACGGTCCCTACGCGGGATGCGTTTTTTAAGGTAGGAATCGCTTTGCGATGTCCGTTTGAGAGGAAAGAGTTGGTTGCTTTTGCAACCTTTTTTGTATTTGCGCTGACGCTGGATCTCTCCGCTCCGCTTCACTTCGGTCGAGATGACAAGCAATTAAGGGAATGATTATCCCTCAGATTTGTCATTTCGACCGGAGAAGACGGCAGGCTTCGGAGTGGAGAAATCTAGCCACTGCATTTTTCAAATGACATTTTTATTTACTTTTTCCCACCACCCCATTCTTTCAACAAATCTTTCCATTCTGGATTTTGCATATTGACCAGTCTATCTTTCTTATGCCTACTCCAATTTTTAAGTTGTTTTTCTCTAGACAGTGCAGCGTAAACGTCTGTGGTGGATTCTACATAAACTAACTTATAAATATTATAATGAGAAGTAAATCCATTTGCTTTCTTCTTGCTATGCTCATCCATGCGTCGGTAGAGGTTATTTGTTACACCTATGTAAAGAGTGGAGTTGGTGTAATTTGTAATCATATATACGTAATATAAGCGCTCCATTATTACTCCTTTGTCTTTTTTATATTTATAGCCAAATATATCATTGAATCCTCATTTTTTATATAAACTTAAGATAATGATTGCGCTGACGCTGGATCTCTCGGCTGCGCTCGAGATGACAGGTAATTGAGGGAATGACTATTCCATAGACTTGTCATTTCGACCGGAAAATCCGTTAGGATTTGGAGCGGAGAAATCTTTTCTATTTTTCCTTTCTTACTCGTCTGTCATCCTGAGCGGATTATAACGGAGTCGAAGGATCTCCTTGGATTTTAATTATTGTTATTGCGTTGTTTTAGGATAATGCAATCCTTGGAGACCCTTCGGCTGCGCTCAGGGTGACAGTGGGGCTTTTTTTGTGGGTATGAGGACAGATGGTTATGGTGATGATTATCCCCAAACTTGTCATTTCGACCGGAGAATCCGGTAGGATTTGGAGTGGAGAAATCTTTCGCGTTATTTTCTTGACTTTGCATTCATACCGTATCGCTACTTTCCAGATTTTATCCCAACAAAAAAAGAGGCTTTTGCCTCTAGTTTTTTTGCTATTTTTCTTCTCTCCTAAAGTCTGATGCCCTTAAGGTTTCATCTATTATTTCATCTACGTTTTCTTCTCTTACTCTTAGTTCATCATAGGCTATGTTTGTTGGGAGTTTGAATTCCATGCTGTTTGCTCTTAGCATATTTACTTGTCTGATACCGTGTTCTATGCCCTCACGGTCGGTTAGTTTTTCGTCTTCTTTGTAGGCTTCTTCTAAGTCTTCGAAATTCATTACTTTTAGCTTTGTCGTTTCTGTTTGTCCTAGGACTTCTAGAATTTTTTTGTAGAAATCTTCGTAGCTTATATATCCTGTGGCCACTGCATAAGTTTTTCTGTGATTGCCATTTTCTAATGCGCTGATAGCTGCTTGTCCTACCGCACTTGCTGTGATGATGGCAAATCCTCCGCTGGTTACTGGCATAAATTCTTGATTTCTAAGCATATCTACAAACATTGACCAAAGTGGTACTTTGCCTGGCATAGTACCAAATATTTGTGGCAGCCTTAGGACAGACACATTCATCGCTCCCTCGCCTTCATACATTGCAGCCTTTTCTTGGAGGAGTCTGGTTTCTACATATGGTTCTTCTTGGTAGAGATTTTCTCTTAGATATTCATTTTTTTCTGCAAATTCTGATGTATATGAGCCAAATAGAACAAAATTTTTGACCCCTGCTTCTTTGGCTAGTCTTGCTATTCTTGCAGTTGGCAATACGTTTTTGTCATAGAAAAATTTCCTAGCTGGCTTTTCTGGGACTATGCGTTCATCAACCCCGCCTGCATAGACAAAAGAATCGCAACCACGGATCATCTCGATTATTTCTGCATCAGAAAGTGCAAAAAAGTTTTGGACTATAAACTCTACATTTGTATCATCAGCAAATTTTAATTCGTCGGGCAAATCTACCACATCCACAGTCCTTACCGCATAGCCACGGGCTACTGCTTCTTTTATGGTAGGATACCCCAAAAATCCTGCCCCGCCTAGTACAAAAATTTTATTTACACCATTCATAGTCTATTCCTCATCATTTGATAGATAATCATAAGAAATGCCGTAATAATTTTCAACAGCCTCGTATTGAGTACCGTGTTTTAGCTCTTTTACTGCATCCGCACCCTTTATAATTTCAACTAAGCGCATAGCAATATAAACAGTCACTGCTGCCCCACGACTGGTTGTGATATTTCCATCAGTTACGACTAATTGGTCATCTACATACTCTAGGCAATTGTCGATATCATCTTTCATATCTGGAAAAGATGTAGCGCGTTTGTCAGCCAAAACACCTGCACGGTTTAGGACAATAGGTCCAGCACAGATGGCCGCAATGATTTTATTTTCATCATTAAAAGTTTTTACAATGTCGATTACACGATCATCATCACGTAGAACTTCAGCACCCTTGGTGCCACCAGGGATATATAGCCCATCAAAATCTTTCGGGTTGATGTCAGAAAGATTGGCATCAGCTTTTATAATAATATTTGATTTTGTAGTAATATCAGTGCCCTCATGGATAGAAACAGTGGTCACATCAATATCAGCACGACGCAAATAGTCAATAACAGTGATGGCCTCCACATCCTCAGAGCCGTTTGCTAAAAATACTAGAAATTTCATAAAAAAAGTCCTTCCTCTTCTAAAATAAGCTTTGTCTTTATTGATATATACCCAGTTGGGGAAGATATTTGCTAAATGTCTTTTTAATAAATTTGGTTTTTTGGAGTTTAATTTGTTTATTTGGGGAATGATTATCCCTCAGACTTGTCATTTCGACCGGAGAAAATTTTTGATTTTCGGAGTGGAGAAATCTTTTTTACTATTTTATTGATGACGCTTCGCTGGATCTCTCGACTGCGCTCGAGATGACAAGAAATTAAGGGAATGATTTTCCCCCTAGACTGTCATTTCGACCGGAGAAGGCGGTAGGCTTCGGAGTGGAGAAATCTTTTCAATTTTGTAAATACTCTGTCTGTCATCCTGAGCGGAGTGTAACGGAGTCGAAGGATCTCCTGGGAATATCATTATCCATTTCGACTAAGCTAGTGGAACGTAGCGCATGGAGAAATCTGTTTTTTATTTAATTTTATTTTGGTCATGTGGGTAATGTTTTTATTTACTTTTATACTTCGACTATTGGAGGGCCACTTTAAGGGGGTTCGTCCTCATTCAGCCAGACGGGCTATTACCCCCCTCCAAAGTATCTTGCTTCGCAAGACCATTCCATGGAGGGTCCTCCATTAGCCGGACGGGCTTGTTTCAAACCACCCCGCAAACTTCACCCCTAAACGGTCCCTACGCGGGATGCGTTTTTTAAGGTAGGAATCGCTTCGCGATGTCCGTTTGAGAGGAAAGTGTTGGTTGCTTTTGCAACCTTTTTTGTATTTGCGCTGCGCTGGATCTCTCCACTCCGCTTCGCTACGGTCGAAATGACAGAGGGCTGGGAGAATGGTCATCCCCTAGATTGTTATTTCGACCGGAGAAGCCGTTAGGATTCGGAGCGGAGAAATTTTTTTACTGTTTTGGAGTAGCGCTGCGCTTAGTCGAAATAAGACTTGGCTGGAGGAATGGTTATTTGGTTGTATTTCGTGGCATTTGACTTTCCTTGATTCTTCTTTGGGAGAATCGGGATAGGTCATGAAAAAAATACTCCCACCTTTATTTGGTGGGAGCATTTTCAAGTGAGTACCGCGGTTACTATTATTTTTTAAATTTTAAAGTCTTTTCGAGTGCACTCTTAGTGTGACTTTTATTTAATTTTTAAGTTTTATAAGCTAATGTTAAAATTAGTTATTTTTTTTGCTTGCTGCGTAAGCTACTGAAGCTGCTGCTAATACACCTGCAACGCCAGCTACACCAGCGATACCTGTTTTAGCGTTTGAACCAGCTTTTTTGTTAGCTGTTCTTTTTACAACTTTTGTTGTATCTTTTTTGTCGCCTTTGTTTTCAGCTGGTTTTTCGTCGTCTTTTTTGTCGTCGTCAGCTGGTTTTTCATCATCTTTTTTGTCATCGTCAGCTGGTTTTTCGTCGTCTTTTTTGTCGTCGTCAGCTGGTTTTTCGTCATCTTTTTTAGCGTCTTTATCGATTTCTTTCATAAGATCTTTCATTTCTTTGTCGTTTGTTTCAAGTTCATCGATAAGAGCGTCAACGTCTTCAGATGTAGCTTCTTCTTCTGCAGCGTAAGCTGTTGAGAATAGAGATGCTGTAATGTTGTTAGCTTTAAGGATTTTTTCAGCTTTTTCTAATGCAACTCTTTGTTCAGCAGCAATTTTGTCAAGTTTTTCAATGTTTGCTGTTGATGTGTTTGGCATGAATTGTTTTAAGATTTCAACTGCTTTTAGAGTTTCTCTAGCGTTTTTAACTGTTTCTTGAAGTTTAGCAAGTTGTTCATCTGTTATTTTATCTTTAGATGGAGTTTTGTCGTCATCTTTAACTTCGATACCGTTGTTTGTAGCTGTTACGATAACGTTGAATGCTTCCGCAAATCCTTTTAATGCTGCAACGCTAGCATTGCTTTTTCCTTCAAGTCTATCTGATTCTTTTTTAGCTGCTTCATATTCTTCTTCAAGTCTATCTTTTTCTTGAGAAGCTGTTGTGTATTCTCTGTATTTTTCTTGAGCATCTTTAACTTTTGAATCTGCTTCTTTTAGTTCTTTGTAAGCTTTTTTAGCTCTATCGATTGCTTGATCAAATTCACCACTTGCAAGGTTAAGATCTGCTTTTTCTGTAAGGTCATAGTCTTTTTGATCTTCTGCTTTTACAGTGTTATCTTCTACGATTCTAACTTTTCCATCGTTAAGAGCAAAGTTTTTCTCTTCTGTTAGAGCTTCACCATCTTTTTTCTTGTTAAGATTATCTAAAGCAATATCAAAATTTGATTGAACTTCTGCTTTTCCTATTACATTACCATCAGCATCAACAATGTTTTGTGTTTTGAATTCATCATAAGCTTTGTTGTATCTTTCTACAGCTGTGTCATAAGCTTCTTTTAAAGAGTCTGTATTTTTTTTAGCTGCAAGGTATGCATTATAATCTTTGCTAGCTTCTTCTAAAGCTCTTTCAAATTGAGCTTTTGTTAATGTTTTTCCATCAACTTCTACTTTGTCTTCAACTGTTTTTGGAAGTTTTGTTGTAACATAAGTTGTGTCTTGTGCAGCGTTAGCTACTACTGGTGTAACTAATGCTAGTGCTAATGCACCTGATGCAATTCTTTTGTTTAATTTCATTATAGTATCTCCTTGTTAGTTCTTTAACTACTATTTTATTTGCGTAATAAATAGTACTCACTTTACACTATCTATATTACACCACCATCTACATTTTTGCAACACATTTGATGAATTTCTCAATATATCTAAAAAATATACTTACAAGAATATCCACATTTGCTACAAATTTGTGCTGCTTGTGTATTTTTTAATGTTTGTAATATAGGCTAGTGTTTTAATAACCGAGCTTCCTTTTTGCAATATGTCTAAAGTTTGTTTGTTTTTCTTTAGATATGCTGGAAAAGCTGGGCTTATTTTGTTTATAACTATCGATATTTATTGCACTCATGTTTATGGTTATCACCCATTATTTGATATTGATAGTTATATTTATTTTAGCAGTTTTTTGCTGTTAGTCAAGGGGTTTTTGTTGTATTTTTGTAACTTTTGGGTTGGTTTCGCGGCTAACTGTGGCGCGGATGGTCTCTATGGCGTCGAAGAAGCCTACGGATGAGATGAGCTGCTCGCGATAGAGCATGGTTTTGGCGTTGTTTTTGTTGGTGTTTAGGGTGTCAAAGGTATTGAGGGTTTCGATGGTTTCTCCTGTGGTGAGGTGGATGCTGGTGTCTTCTATATGGTCTACGAAGGTGACGTTGACGAAGCCTCTGGTGTCTTTGTCGTAGGTGGATGTGCGGTATTTGAATCCAAAGAAGACGTGGTTTGCGTCTATGATGTAGGGCATATTTTTGCTGAGTTGGAGGGTATTTTTTATGATGGCGTCCATTTCTTTTTTGTTTTTTCCGTGGAGTTTGTAGAGCTGGTTTAGGTAGAGGGTGGGTGTTTGCTCTATTAGCTGGGTGGTGGTTGTGGTATAGAGTCTAGCGCCTATGCCGAAGTTTTTGATTTCTTCTGGGAGGATGGCGATTTGGGTTTTTGGTTGTGGGTGCATGGTTGGCTCCTTTCTTTTTTATTTTATATTATTTATTTTGTATTTATTTTGGTTATGTAGGTGGTGGTTTTATTTACTTTTGTGCTTCGGACATTGGAGGGCCACTTTAAGGGGGTTCCGATACCCCCTCCAAAGTACCCTCCAAACCTCCCCACAAACTTCACCCCTAAACGGTCCCTGCGCGGGATGCGTTTTTTAAGGTAGGAATCGCTTCGCGATGTCCGTTTGAGGGGATATTGGTGGTTGCCTTTGCAACCTCTTTTTTGTATTGGCGCTGCGCTGGATCTCTCCACTTCGCTTCACTACGGTCGAGATGACAAGGGCTGGGAGAATGGTTACTTAATAGTTTGTCATCCTGGGATTTTTATTGTTTTAATTGCCTTGTTTCGGATTAATGCAATTCTTGGAGACCCTTCGACTGTGCTCAGGGTGACAGTGGGACTTTTTAAGATTAAGAGGACAATGGTCTTGGGGAATGGTTGTTCCCTAGACTGTCATTTCGACCGGAGAAAATCTCTGATTTTCGGAGTGGAGAAATCTTTTTTACTGTTTTGTGGTGGCGCTTCGCTGGATCTCTCGACTGCGCTCGAGATGACAAGTACTGAGGGAATGGTTATCCCTCATTTGTCGTTTCAACCGTGGGAAATCTTTGATTTTTTTAGCGGGGATTTTTTAGTCTTTTATTGTCTTTATATGCCATTTAGTGTACCATCTATTGTCTATTTTGTCTATGGCTTTTTATAAATTTATTGATTGAATGTTGTTTTTTAAATGATAGAGTTTAACATTTTAATCAAATATATTTGCCCCGCGATTTTTGGGTATAAATGGCATATATAATAAAGATAATAAAAAGATTTTATAAATATTTTCTAAAAATATTTAAGGAGGGATTTTATGGCTGATTTGGATAAGAGAACTGGGGGCAGTCCTGTGGAGCAGAGTAAGGACACTGATGATATCCTTGATAGTCCTTATGATGATGTTTCTGAGGTGAAGGATAATTCTATCGATGAGCTTAAGGAGCGCAAGCTTGACCGTGGACAAGAGCTTTATACTGGTTTTGGTTTTGGCGGTGTGAATGCTGGTGATGTGGAGATTGATGATATGGCGGCATCTGATGCGGTCCCTAGAGTAAGTGATAATCATGGTGAAAAAGCTTTTGTAGCAGATAACAAAAAGTCTCATCATGTGGAAAATAGCGAGAGGGTGGCTATCAAGACTATTAATAAAGAAGATAATAAGGTTTTTGAGCCTGCTGGTAATGGTGTGGTGGATGAAAAAACTGCTGTGCCTGCGAAAAAACCTGAAACTAAGACTATTGACAGGATTGATGAGCCAAAAATTGGCCAAAATGAGCTAGCGAACAATAAGTCTTATCGCGAAATACCTAGGGATACGAGGGTGGTGATTGAGGCAGACCATGGCAATATGGTATATAGGGAGAGTGAGATTGGCCACAGTCCTCATCTTATAAGAGATACTTATATAGAAGAAAGTGTAAGCCATCATCCAGCTGCTATTGATCTAGCAGTAAATGTGGAAAGTGCTCATGATACTCCAGCGGATTATCAGCTAAATGGTGTGTATTATGGTAGTGATTATAGAGGGATGAGAAATTATATAAGTGAGCCATATCAAAGGGATATTTATAGTATCAAAAAACACTATAAGTCTCAGGCAAAGGCAAATAAAAAAGGCCTATCCCTTAGCAAAATCGCTTTTGGTGCGGCTGCTGTGGCTGGGATAGTGTGGCTTGTAAAAGATGATGAAAAGGATAACTTTTGGAATTAGGATGATTGGGTAGAATAAGGTAGGTTGCTTAGGCAACCTCTTTTTTTGTGTTTGCGATGCCACTGGATCTTTTATGAATATAATTAACCATTTCGAATAAGCGAGTGAAATGTAGCGCATGGAGAAATCTGTTTTTTATTTTTGTTTAGTTTTGATAATGTAGGTAATGTTTTCATTTACTTTTATACTTCGAACTCTGGGGAGCAGGGCGCTAGGGGCAACTAGCCCGTCCGGCTGATTGAGGACATGCCCCTTATGCCCTTCCCCAGACCCCCGACCCATTGCACCCCGTCTGCCACTGCGTGGGGCAATGAATAGTAGAAGTTCGCTAGCGAATTCTTTTTTTGGATATGGTAGGTTGCTTACGCAACCTTTTTTATATGCGCTTACGCTGGATCTCTCCGCTCCGCTTCGCTACGGTCGAGATGACATGAGACTGTGGGGAATGGTTATTTAATAGTTTGTCATCCTTGGCTTTTTGTTATTTTAATTGCCTTGTTTCGGGTTAATGCAATCCTTGGAGACCCTTCGGCTGCGCTCAGGGTGACAGTGGGACTTTTTTTGTGGAAGTGAGGATAGAGGGCTTGGAGAATGGTTATTCCCCTAGATTGTCATTTCGACCGGAGAAGTCGATAGACTTCGGAGTGGAGAAATCTTTTTTACTGTTTTGTGGGGACGCTGCGCTGGATCTCTCGACTACGCTCGAGATGACAAGGACTGTGAGAATTATTATCCCCCAGATTTGTCATGTCGACCGGAGAAGTCGTTAGGATTCGGAGTGGAGAAATCTTCTTTACTGCTTAAATCTACTTATTTATTCATCCATTTCATCCATTTTTTTCAAAAAAATAGAGAGGATCGCTCCTCTCTTTTATAATTTCAATTATTTGTTATTTTCTTTTTTAGAAACGGCAAATCCTGCTGTTGCTAGGGCTGCTGTCATTGCTACTGCGCCTGTTGCTATACCTGTTTTTGGGTTTGATCCGCCTTCTTTGTCTTTTTTAACTTCTGCTTTCATTTCTGTTTTTCCTTTTGCTGGGAATACTTTCTTTTTGTCGTTTGCGTTGTTGTTTTTTTCTGATTTTGTATTATTTTCTCCTGCTGGGAAGATTTTTTTGCCACCATTTGCTGGAGTTGTTTCTTTGTTTTCTCCAGATTTATTTCCGTTTTCTTTGCCTGGGAATACTTTTTTACCACCATTTGCTGGGGTTGTTTCTTTGTTTTCTCCAGATTTATTTTCATTTTCTTTGCCTGGGAATACTTTTTTACCGCCGTCTGCTGGGGTTGTTTCTTTGTTTTCTCCAGATTTATTTTCATTTTCTTTACCTGGGAATACTTTTTTGCCACCATCTGCTGGGGTTGTTTCCTTGTTGCCAGTTGGGTTTGTTGTGTTATTGTTTGTATTTTCTGCTTCTTTTTCGTTTTTAGCTGGGAATACTTTTGTGCCGCCGTCTGCTGGTGTTAGTGTGCTGTCTGTTTTTGTAAGTTCTTTTTCTTCTCTTCCATCTCTTGCTCTTGCTGTTTCAGCAACTCCGCCTTCTCTTGTGTTTACTGTTTGATCTCCAACTTCTGCTGGGATTGTTGTGTCTGCTGCGTGTGCGTTTTGTGCACCAAATCCTAGTACTAGGGTCGCTGATAAAGCTGCTGTTAATAATTTTTTGTTCATTATTTTCTTCTCCTTGTTTTTATTGTTACTAATATTTTATTGGTATTTACCCATTTTTGCAATTTATAAATCTTCATTTATTTATTTAAAAGGTAATCGTATTCTGCTAATGCGTAGTCTGCTTCTTTTAATAATTTTTGTGATTTTGTTAAAAGCTCATCAATTTTGGCTCTGTATTTGGCTACTGTTTGTGGAGCAATTTCTTCTAGGATGCTGATGGCTCTGACTGTTTGTCGATTGTTTTGGATAGTTTCTTCGAGTTTGTCGCGTTTTGCTTTTAGTTCTGATATCTTGTGTGTGCCTTTTTTGATGTATTTTAGATCTTCTTTTAGCTCTATTGTGTCTTTTTTGACAATTGGTTCTTCTTTGATTTTTATTGTGGTGGTGTATTCTGTGCCGTCTTGGTTTTGTATTTTTACTGTTGCTGGATTTTGAAGTAAGTCTTCTAGTAGTTTGATTTTTTGATTTTCTGGTTTTAGGACAATTGTTTCTATTGCTTTAGTTTTTGTTTTGTTTGTTGTGCCTTGTTTTTGTGGGCTAGTTTTTTCTTTATCGTTGTTTGTAGTTTGTTTTTCTGTTGGATCTTTAGCTTCTGGGTCTTTTTTATTTATTTCTTCCTCTGGCTTAGGCTCTTGTGGTTGACTTGGCTCTTTTACTTCTGTTTTGTCTGCTATTTCTTTGTCAGGATTTGGAGTTTCGCCATTGTTTTCTTTTTCCAAGTCTTCTTCATTTGCTATTGGATTTTCTGGAGTTTGTATTTTTTCTTCACTTGCAGGGTCTTTTTGATCTTCTACCGAGTTGGCATTTGGGTTAATTTCATTTGCCACTTTACTTTTTATGTTTTCTAGTTCCTCATATGAGCTTGCTTTTTCTACTTCCCTAGTAAGAGTATCTCTTTGTTCAAGAGTTAAATCTCCATTTAGATAATGACCTACTACCTCATATCTGTATTCAATCTTATCTAGATCAAATAAAGTTTTTATATTACGGTTTTTGTAATCATTAATAAGCTTTTGATGTCTAGACTGTTGATCATAGGCTTTATCAAATGATACTCTTGCTTGGCCTAATTTAGCTTCTAATTCTTTTGTTTCTTGCTTTTTGATATCTAGTTGGTTTTCTTTATCGCGTAGCTGGGCTTCAATATCTGTTTTATCTTCCGGATTATTGGATAAATCTTGTTTTAATTTATTTATCTCGTTTTCTAAGTTATTCACTGCTTGCTTAGATTGGTCAAAAGATTGTTGTGCTGCACTTTTTTGATTTTCCACTTCTTTTGTATACTTTTCGGCTTCATCTCGCAACTTTGTTTGAGTTTCTATACCATTATTTTTTCTTTCAATAAATTTAGCTTGTTCAGATTCTGTCATTTGAGTAGATGCTGCTAGTGCTTGGGTATTTGTTGTAGCAAAAGCTAGGCCTAGTGAAAGGGCTGCGATAAAGATTTTCTTAGATTTCATTATTTTCCTCCCAGATAGATATGTATTATAGCTATATTCTATAATACCCATTTTATTTTAGCTAGTGGCTATATATTTTGCGCTTAGGAAAATTGGGATTATGTTTTTATGTATAAAAAAAGGATGGACTAAATATCCATCCATTGTTTGCCCTTACTATTTTTGTAGGCTACGTATCTACGGCTGCCGCTGGCGTTTCCAATATAGGAAAGCCAATGGTAGCCGTTTGCTATAACTATTTTGTCATAGTTTATCTTTTGTCCTCTATGATAGGTCGCAACTATTTTTGCTTGAGTGCTTGGTGCAGTTCTTACATATGTTGAGGCGTGGACAGTGGCCGTACCACTTTTGTGGGTGGGTTTTTCAGAGTTTTTTACAATTGGTCTAAAGTATCTTTCGCGATTGCTCCTTTTGCAGTCCAGGAAATACCTTAGGAAATTTCTCTCGCCATTGATACTAACTGTACCGTTTACGGCATTGCAATGGATAATCTCTCCTTTTTTAAGAAATATCCCCGTATGGCCGCTAGCCCCGGCTGACTTGCCTTCTATGCCGCGGATAAAAATATCGCCCGGCCTTATTTGTTTGTAAGAATAAATTTCTTCAAGAACTGTACCTTTGAGCTTATATAATGTTTCTGTGTTGCCAATGATAGTAGCCTGGGACAAAAAGCCCCCAGCTATCAGTGCAAAATATACAAAAGATGAGCAATCAAGATAGGCTGGACCAAGCCTTTTTGGATAGGCCATAGAATAGCCGACCCTCCTGTGTTTGCTTTTTGCATATGAGAGCATTTTCTCAATCGAGTGCATAATTCTCCTTTAATTTTGATTTTTAAGTTCACGTATTTCTTTGAGTATCTCGTCTAGTTTGAAGTCGAGTTTGTAGATTAATATTAGGCTAAGCACAATAGGAAAGCCCAAATCGCCGATTAATTTTGTAATGTCCATAGTGGTGTGGCGTTTTTTGTTTAAAAAATACGGAAAAAAGATTCGGAAAGGATATATCATATTCCTTTTTAATCCATGATTTTTGATTAAGATGGTAAACTTGTTTGTTATATTTTCTTTATTTGGTAATTTAGTTTATTTCTTGCTTCGTTAAATTTATTCGATTTTTGCCTAGCAGGGTGCTAGTGGCTAACTGAGGGCAGACTCAATTTGCGCTAACGCTGGATCTCTCCACTTCGCTTCGCTACGGTCGAGATGACATGGGCTGGGGAAATGGTTATCCCGTGGTTGTCATTTCGACCGTAGAAAATTTTAATTTTTTGAGTGGAGAAATTTTTTTAGTTTTAAATTTATTTTGGTCATATGGGTGATGATTATATTTACTTTTATGCTTCGGACTTTGGAGGGCCACTTTAAGGGGGTTCCGATACCCCCTCCAAAGTACCCTCCAAGCCACCCCGCAAACTTCACCCCTAAACGGTCCCTCCGCGGGATGCGTTTGAAGGTAGGAATCGCTTTGCGATATCCGTTTGAGGGAATATTGTTGGTTGCTTACGCTAGATCTCTCGACTACGCTCGAGATGACAAACCATTAAGGGATTGGTTGTTCCCTAAGATTGTCATTTCGACCAGAGAATCCGTTAGGATTTGAAGTGGAGAAATCTTTTTTACTGTCTCATGGTGAACTCTTCCCTAAACCTCTTGCCTACGCTCTGGGTGACAGCTGGTGTTTTAGAAAAGTTATAACATAATTTTATTACCAAAAAATTTTTCAAAACATCTTTACCAAATTTTTCTTTTTTAGCCTTCTCCTTTCTTATTTATTCAGAGTCTTTGTTGTCTTTTTGATCTGTCTTATCATCGTCTTTTTCTTCTTTATAGATTAAGATTTTTGTCATATTTTCACCTCCTATGTATATATAGAAATTTCTGTCAATTTTTCCCGATTTTGGGCAAAAAAATAGCCCACCTTGGGCGGGTATTTGTTTTTGCCTTTTGGCGAGCTTTTTGTCTAAGTATTTTTATTCTTTTACTGCAAGTGATATATTTTGTTGTTTTTTTAGCAACTTATGGTATAATATAAGTTGCTATGGGAGCGGATGAGTGGCTGGTGTGCTCTGCGGTCTTCAAAACCGTTGTGAGAAGTGTACTTCTTGGGTAGGTTCGATTCCTACACGCTCTCGCCATTAGACTAATATTCTATAATCTTCCACTCTTTTTGTAATATTTTTCCTATCTAGGTATTCTAATATCACTATGGCTTGATTTCGGCTAAGTCCTGATATATCTCTAAATTCTTTGGCTTCTAGCTTATCATTTTCTTTGAAATAATCTTTTATCATATTCACTAATTTTGTATAATATTCGTTTCTTATTACAAATTCATCGATTTTTACTAGGTCATTTTTTAGTAAAAAGGCCAATAAATCCTTGTCTTTTTTATCAAATATGTCACTTTCTTTGGACAGTTTTGGCTCATTTGCCTTGATTTGACCCATTAATTCATCTATTCTTTTTTGATCGTTGGCAAGGCTTATGGCAAAATTTTTGTCTTTTACAAATCCTCTTTGTAGCATTATATGCTTGGTTAGAATTTTGTTTTTTAGCATGACTTCAAAGTCCTTGGTCTCTAGATTTAAGTCAAGTTTTTGTCTTAGCTCTTCTTTAGAAATCCCTTCATCTAAGGGGTTATTTTTATGGTAATCTTTGACCAGTTCGCTAATGTCACTTGCAATTTTTTCTAGATTTGGGTTTGCTATATAGGATTCTCCTATGATTTGGATATCATTATTGGCCGCCATTTGTTTTAAATCTGTATCAAGGGCTGATTTTTCAATGCCCATGTGGGTATAAATTTCATCAGCTGATTTGAACTTATCTAGGAAATCACTTATCTCATCAATCTCGCTAAATTCTTCCTTATTTTTTAAGTAATCTACATAATCTTTTGAATTTACTGTGTGATTTTGATCATTTGTATCGATTATTTCTCCCCCACCTATGGTTTTGACTGGTGAGTAAGACCTGATTACAAATTTGTCCCCTCTTTTTACATAGATTTCTTCTTCTAGACGGAATTCGCAAAGGGCAGTTTCATTTGACTTGATTTCCTTTTTATCAAGAGGTACAGCTCTTGCCAACACTTCTTTTGTTCCGTGGAAAAATCTTACCCTAGTCCAATGCTCGATTTCTATGTCATCAAATTTTGATAGGGAAAGCTTAGTTTGAACATTTTTTACCCTAATCAGCGAATCATTTTGGGCAATAATGTCTCCACGTTCGATTTCATTTGATGAAATATTTGCTAGATTTAGGGCAATCCTTTGGCCCTTGTGGGCAATATCTATAGGTATGTCGTGGTTTTCGATTGATCTTACTTTTACTTTTTTGCCAGATGGATAGAGCATATATCCGCCATCTTTGTGGATTTCGCCCTCAGTTAGGGTACCGGTAATAATTGTCCCAATGCCTTGTAGGGTAAATGATCTATCGATATTCATCCTCATTGACTTGCTGTCTTCTTGCTTTTGTATATCAAGGATTTTTTCTTCAATCAAAACTTTTAGCTGGTCAATATTTTCTCCAGAAACAGAGTCTACAGCTATGATTGGAGCATCTTCCAAAATGGTATCTGCAAAGGACATTTCTATGTCAGCCTTTACCAAATCGACCATTTCAGGAGTTACCATATTTTTCTTTGTTATTACAATTATTGCATTGTCCACTCCCATATAGTGAAGAATTTGGGCGTGTTCGATAGTTTGTGGCATGACCCCATCATCTGCTGCAATTACTAGCAAAATTATATCGATGCCAACAACACCTGCCATCATATTTTTTACAAAATTTTCATGACCCGGTACATCGATTATGCCTGCCTTTTCCCCATTGGATAGGTCAAGGGCAGTAAAGCCTAAGTTTATAGATATGCCGCGTTCTTTTTCTTCTTTTAAATTGTCAGTTTCATTACCAGTCAATGCCCTGATTAGGGTAGTTTTGCCGTGGTCAATGTGGCCTGCTGTTCCGATTATATAATTATTTTTCATAATAATCCTTTACTGTCTGATAAATGTCATCGATTTGCCTATCAAAAATTGTAAGAGCATTTAGGTAAAGAGCTCCGTCATGGACTGTTGAGATTATGTGATTTTCTGATAGTCTTAAATGACTTTCTAGCCTGTGGATGTCTGTGTCGGTAATCTTTACAGAATAGGTTTTTTTGACATCTAGCGGATATGACCCACCACCGATTTTGCCTTCACTTTCTACTATTTCTGCATTTATGCCATCTATTTTTTGGATTTTTCTTAAGAGTTTTTGACATCTTTTTTTGACAGTTTCAGCATCCTCAGTAATCATTCTGATAGTTGGATTTTCTGTTTTCATAGTCTCAAAATCCAAATACTCGATAAGGGTAGCCTCAACAGATGCTAGGGTTAGTTTGTCCACCCTAAAAGCCCTTAGAAGTTGGTTTTTCTTCATTTTTGCAATGTAATCTTTTTTGCCGACTATGATACCTGCTTGGGAGCCACCGATTAGTTTATCACAAGAAAAACTTACCAGGTCAATGCCATCGCTTAGGCAATCTCCAACAGTTTTTTCGTAGGAATAGCCATAAGGAGTAAGGTCAATAAGCGATCCACTTCCTAAGTCCTCGTAAAGAAGGATGTCACGGTCGCCGATTAGTTCTTTTAAATCTTTGGTATCTACAGATTCGTTGTAGCCCACCATTTGGAAGTTTGACTTATGTACTTTTACAATAGCGGATAGATTTTCATCATCAATTTCATTTTCATAATCATAAAGATGAGTTCTATTTGTCGCCCCAACTTCCACAACATTTGCCCCAGATTTCTTCATAATTTCTGAAATACGGAAAGATCCGCCAATTTCAACCAATTCTCCACGAGAGATAAGGGCGTTCTTGCCCTGGCAAAAGGTATTTAAAACTAAGAAAACTGCTGCAGCATTGTTATTTACAATAAGTGCATCTTCAGCACCAGTTAGTTTTTTGACAATATCAACAAGGTGGGTATAGCGTGATCCACGCACTCCATTTTCAACATCATATTCCAAGTTTGAATAAGACGCGCCAATTTTTTCGATACGTTCAAGGGATTTTTCAGACAAAACTGCACGACCTAGGTTGGTATGTAGGATAACCCCCGTTGCATTTATCACATTGTAAAGTGAATATGGGCTAAAAGAATTGATTTTGCTATCAATATCCGCATAGATATCAGCCGTTTCAAAGTCTTCCTTTGCCGCAATCTTCGCACGGTAATCATCCAAAACCTTATTTGCAATGTCCTTTACAATCACAGGATTTTCATCATATCTATTTAAAATCTCATTCATTTGAGGTAATTTTTTGTACAAATTTTCCATACTGCCTCCATATATGGTTATTATACAATATTTTACTAAATTTGTAACAAAGTAATGGGGGACTTTTTAGAAAAGTTTGCAAAATCTTTTTTCTTTTTTGGTAATTGACTTTTTCTTAGTATCTTAAATATTTCTTCGTTCTCCGGGGGTTGGCTTTAAGGGCGTTTCGATTCGCCCTCCAAAGCACCCCCCAGACCCACATGCAAACTCACCCTAACGACCCCTACGCGGGGTGCGTAATTTTAAGGAAAGAATCGCTACGCGATGTCTATTTTAAAATTGCAGTATGTTGCTTACGCAAATTTTTAATGTTAAGCTTCGATTAATATCTAGACTTCAATTGCGATTATAGCGTATTATAATTATCCAAGGCCTTAAGTAAATTAATACGCAAAAAAGCATTTGCATAAAGCAAATGCTTCTAATTTTTAAAAAAAGAATTCGCGGAGCGAACTTCTACTAATCATTGCCCCACGCAGTGGCGGAGGGGGTAAAAAGGTTTTAGGGGGTCCAGGGGGAAAGGGACGTAGGGGTCTCCGCAACCCCTCGTCCCTATCCCCCTAGGCTAAGTGTAATAATCTGTAATAATATTATCTTAAAGCTATAAATTTACCTAATAATAAAATTTCGATTCACTTTAATAAAGTGAATGAATAGCCCCATCTCTTGCTTCATTAGGTGTCAAAAATACCGGACTATTTTTTCTAATCCTCATATTTTCTCCCCCGATAATGCCTGCTGGTTCATCTGGCTTTACAAATGTATCATACATACAGCCCACACCTGAAACTATTTTTACAATACCTATTTTGTATTTTCCTGGTCTTTTGATATTGTAAAAGTCTTTTGTTTCATCATATTTGCCCTCGTATGATTTTAATACATCTCTTATTTTTCCAATAATCTCATCGACTATTTCATGGGCTTTTATAATCCCATCTGCTGTTCTGCCTTCGCCTTCTTTGAAGGTGAAATCTATATGGAAAATATAGTCATCTACTGAAGGTGTGCCTGCCCTGTCAAAGCTAATTTTTTCTTTTAATGTACCGTCACAAGAGCCCATGTTTGCAGGTTGGAGGTCGTAGGCTTCTTCTACTCCTGTTATCATTGCTACAACACCTTTCAGCTCTACTGTTTCGCCCTCGCCTAGTTTGCCTGATTTTTTGCCTGCTATTGGCATCACATCTAGGTTTGTGTTGGCTTCTTTTTCGTAATCTCCTGGTTTTATGACTTCTACACTCATATCCACTATTCTTTCTTGGCCATCTAAGGCATTTTTTGCAATGTTTTCATCGATAATTAGAGTGTGGCCGTCAATTTTATTTTCTTCGCCAAATTTTACTTGGTCTATTTCTATGTAAGATTTTGTAAGTTTGCCTTCTTTTTTCTCATTCGGATCCTTTTTCTTGTCCCATTTTTTGCCACGTTTGGCCATTTTTTTGCTAAGTTCTACCATAGCTTTCATGGCATCTATTTCTGCCAGGGAATTTTCACCAAGTATTTGGGTTTCAAATCCTGATTCTGTTTTGTTGTAGTCAAGCACTAGGTCTACATATTCATTTGTAGCTACAAATGTTGCTTGTTGGCCAATAAATGAAAGTCCTGCTGTAGCCACTCCATTTTTTTCTAGTTCGCCTATTACATTTGTAAAATCAATGTGGTGGTTGCCCCAGCCATCTAGGGCTACAATTGCTGCATCAAGACCCAATTCTTTTGCCATTTTGCCTGTTTCTACAGATGTTCTATCCTTATCTGCTTGCTTGTCAGACACTCCTTTTACAAGCACTCCTACAAATTCTAAGCCATCATAGGATGAAACTACATTTACTATTGGACACCTGTAATGGTGCATGGTTGTCATTTTTGTACTAGGACCAAATCCCATTTTTGCCTCCTAATTTATTCTAATCATATAATTTTGTATGTAAGAAAACCTTTTATCTAATAATATTATAACACGTTCAGTTTTCTTGACAAGATTTCTACAATTTGAAATTAGCAATAAAAAAAGCCTAGTTTATCTAGGCTTAATTGTTGTTGTATTCTTCAGCTATTTCTTTTACTGCTTTGATTGTAGCATCTATTTCCTCTTCTGTATTGAAATATGAAAAAGAAAATCTAACTATACCTTGGTTTTCTGTACCAAAGTGTTTGTGAATTAGTGGGGCGCAGTGGGCTCCGGGTCTGGTTTGCATATCATATTTTTCATCCAAAATTAGGGAAAATTCTGAGCTATCCATATCGGATAGATTAAAGGAGACAATTCCTGTAAAATCTCCCTCTGGTTTTTTAGAATAAATCTTAATGCCCTCTATATTTTCAATGCCCTCGTAAAATCTTTTGGTCAATTTTTTTATTTTTTCATTTATATTTTCTATGCCAGTTCCTAAAAGAAATTTAAGGCTAGCATCCATGGCTATTTGGGAAAGAAAATTGCTTGTCCCAACTTCAAAAATAGCTGGAAAATCTTTTGGGTGGCACTTATCAAAAGAATTTACCCCTGATCCACCTGCAAAAACATTTGAAAAATCAAAATCTCCCACCTTTATTATCCCACCAGTTCCTGATGGGCCGTAAAGGGACTTATGGCCTGTAAAAACAAAAATGCTATTTGTATATTTTGACAAATCTACATCCACACATCCTGCTGTTTGTGCCATGTCGATTATCATTACTAAATTATATTTTTCTGCTAATTCATGGATTTTATCCAAGTCATTGAGATTTGCTAGTAGATTTGATGCGTGGTTTGTTACTATAAATCTTGTATTTTCTTTGATAAGTTCTGGAATCTTATCAAAATCTACTTCACAGTTTTCATCAAAATCTAAAAATGATAATTCTGCTCCTGATTGGTAGAGGGGCCTTAGGACAGAGTTATGCTCGGTTGTAGTGGTTATTACATGGTCATTTTCTTTTATTAAAGATTTTATGATCATATTTAGACCGAAACTAGCATTTTCTGTAAGGGCTATATCATTTGGATCTGCTATATGAAATATTTTTGCCAAGTCCATTTTGGTCTTATATATCCCCATCATAGAATTTTGTGAAAGGGCGTGGCCTGATCTTGATGGATTGCCGTAGGATTCACTTTCTAAAAGCTCTATATATTTTTCCTTTAGTGACGCTGGTTTATGTAGGGTTGTGGCGGAGTTATCAAAGTACATATTCTTCTATCACTCTCTTTTTGCCCTCATGGTAGAGGGTGTATATTTTATCATAGTCTGATTTTTCTAGGATATTTAGGGCATTTTCCAATTCACTTTTGTCCACACGCAAGCAAAACCCACATCCAGCACCAATTTCGGTAGGAAGTGGGATTAGTCTTGCGCCAGCTAAATGCTCAGTTTTTTCAAGAGCAGCCATGGCAGCTGATGTGGTATCAAACGAAAATATGATATGCTCTATTTCCTTAGCAAGGGTAGATGGCATTGTTTGATCTCATTGCTTCTACGATTTTGTACATATTGGTAATTTCACCAACTGCGAGCTTATCTTTTTTGCCATAGTGGTCTAGGCAAAGTCCGCAAGAATATACTCTAACTCCACGGTTTTCAAGATTTTTTAAGTCTTCTATTGTTTTTTCGTTTTCTGTTGTAAGGAAAACGCCCCTGTTATAGAAGATGATTTCTACTGGTAAGTGGTCTTGTTCAGTAACTGAGTAGATAAAGCCTTCTAAAAGTTGTTTAGAGAATTCTTCATCTCCATCTCCTATTTTGTCAGAGTTTACTATTACTATATAGTTATCGCTTGTAGCTTGGTTTACAGAGTAGTCTTCTATAACACTATGCTCTCTTGATGCTTCTGTTTTTTCTAGGCTTACCTCGTATTTTCTATCTGCTAGCTTTCCTACCGTGTAGTCAATTTTTAGCTCATGAGCCATTTTCGCTAAGTTTTCTGTAGCTACTTCGTTATCTACTAAGATTTCGAAAGTTTTTTCGTCTGGGTTTTCTCTTAGGGCTTTTTTTGTTTCAATAACTGGGATTGGGCATGCTTTGCCTAGTACGTCTATTTGTATCATTTTAATCTCCTTTTTATTTTACAATGATAGGGTAAGATCTTTTTGCTTTTACTTCCCCTATTTCATATATATCCATATTTTGCTTTTTAAACTCTTCTATGATTTGATCAGCAGTATCTCTATCAACTGCTACTAGTAGTCCACCACTGGTTTGTGGGTCAAATAATACTTCGCTCATAGCAAAATCATCCTTGTAAAATTCAACAACATTTTTTAGATAATTTCTATTATTTTGCCCACCAGTTGTGAATAAAAATTCATTTGCTAAGTCAAGGGCAGGCTCAAGAACTGGAACTTTTTTGCTATCGACTATGATAGAAAAATCATCTCCCGCCATTTCTGATAAGTGGCCTAAGAGACCAAATCCTGTAACATCAGTTGCTGCGTGTATGTCGTAGTTTACAAAAATATCTCTTGCATATTTATTTAAAAGTTTCATTTGGTCAGTGCAGGTTTTAAAGTCCTCATCACTCACCATGCCTTGGTTGTAGGAACCTGTAATTAGCCCTGTACCAAGTTTTTTTGTAAGTAAGATTACATCCTTATCTTGCGGAGTATTATTTTGCCAAATTTTATCAATAGCAACTTTCCCAGTTACTGATAAACCATATTTGGTTAGGTTATCGTGGATAGAGTGGCCACCTACTAGGGAAGCCTCTGCTTCACTTACCTTGTCATTGCCCCCACGGAGGATTTCTCTTAAAATATCAAAATCTTCTTCTAGTGGGAACATGGCAATATTTAAAGCACTTACTACCTCTCCACCCATGGCATAAATATCACTTAGGGAATTGGCCGCAGCAATTTGCCCAAAAAGATATGGATCTTCTACCATAGCTGGGAAAAAGTCCAATGTTTGGATTATTGCAGTTTCCCCGTCAATATCTATAACAGCAGCATCATCTTTGCCATCAAAACCTACAAGAACATCATCACGTCTATATGGATTGATATCTTTTAATAAAGAATCCAGATTTCCTGCAGCGATTTTGGCATTGCAGCCACCGCAAACTTCTATTTTACTCATACTCTTCCTTTTATAACATTTCTATAAAGGCAGCCATTCTTGTGTTTAGCTGACCAATGTCAGCTTGTGAAAAGTCAGTTTCTACAAACATATATGGGATGCCTTTTTCTTCCGTAACAAATTTTTTTATTTTTTCACGCTCAACTATATATGGATGGCAGGCAACGAGATCCATTTCTATAACTCCATCTGCATTATATTTATCAATGAGTCTGCCAAGCAAGTCATAGCGATTTGTATCTGGTGTCATGACTGAGCAACCAATATCTAAATATCTACGAGCAATGGCCTCATTTATATCGCCAGTTTCTAGATCAATATTGTTATCAAAGTTTTTCTCACCAGAACAGTTTTCAAAACTTACTACAACTGCACCATTATCTTCAATAGCTTTTATAACTTTTTCTGTAGCTCCACCCATTGGACATCCTGTGATGATAATTCTAGGTTTTTTCTCTAATTTTTCTGGATCATATTCATCACGGATTTTTTTTGCAATGGCATTTATCTCATCAGCTACAATAGTTTTATCCATCTTAAATTGTGATCCATAGGTAACATGGAAAAAGTCAAGGCCAGACATAGGCGCTGGGTCTAGTTCCATAGTATCTGCCAAATTTTTTTGAGCATCTCTTATATCATTACCCACCTTTGACCATTTTATAAGCTCATCATCAGTTATTTTTGTAGCAAGCTTATCTTCCAAATACGCTCTAAAGTCTATTATTTCGTCTTTCCAATAGCGGAGAGCTTTTTCGTTTTGTGTTTGTGGCAAGTGCATGATATACATTGGCTTGATATCATTCATCAACTCATACATTTTCTTTTTGCCATCACAAGTTGTCTCGCCCACAACTATGTCTGAAAAATAAAAAAATGGGCATTTGTCTGTTTTTGCAA
Source organism: Anaerococcus sp. mt242 (assembly GCF_016798225.1). Taxonomy (GTDB): domain Bacteria; phylum Bacillota; class Clostridia; order Tissierellales; family Peptoniphilaceae; genus Anaerococcus. The sequence continues at coordinate 95,471 of NZ_JAEUYX010000004.1, forward strand.
AGCCATATGATGATTTAATAAGCGGGCAAAGATTGGCTGGCAAGTCTTTTTCTGCTTCTGGAATAGTTTCATCACTTGTTGAGCAAAGTCCAACTGTACTTGCTCCCGCTGCCCAAGCCACTTCTTCGGGAAAATATGTACAGTAGGCTCCCACTAATGGAATCCCCTTATCTTTTAGCTCTTTTACTTCTAAAAATGCGTTTTTTCTCTGGTCTGCAAATTCTTCAAAAACTTCTGGTAAATCTTTTACAATATCTGTCATCTTTTTTTCTTCTCCTTTGCAAGTAAGGCTGCACCGTAAGATCCGGCAAATTTGCCATTTTCTGTAGTATGTACCGGTGTATTTAATTTTTCACTTAAAACTTTTGCAAAATATGGGACATTTGAAAGGCCACCTGTAAGGATTACCTCATTTTTTATTTTTGCTCGTCCTGCTAGCTGGCTTACTTTTTTGGCAACAGAATCAATGACTCCTGCTGCTATATCTTCTTTATTTCTGCCCTCACCTATATAATTTATGACCTCAGATTCTGCAAAAACTGTGCACATGGCGCTTATTTCTATGGGATCACCATTTTTTGCAATATCAAAAAGTTCTTCTAAGGTCAGATTTAATTTATCTGCCATAATTTCGATAAATCTCCCAGTTCCTGCTGAGCACTTATCATTCATCAAAAAGTCAGCCACAAATCCATTTTCAAGGCTAATTACCTTTGTATCTTGGCCGCCCACATCTATAATTGTTGTAGTTTTTGCTCCCGAAAGCTCGCGTCCTCCCCTAGCATGGCAGGTGATTTCTGTAATTTCAAAATCAGCATAGGCAACAGAAATACGACCGTATCCTGTAGCAACAATACGGCAATCTTCACTTTCTGGATATATATTATAATCATTTTCTAATCTATCTTTGATCAGCCCCGCAGTTTCCTTGCTGGACCAACCAGTTGGCATTACAAAATGGGTTATGTCCTCATTTTTTATAAGAGTTATTTTTGCAGCAGTAGACCCGATGTCTATCCCTACATAGTCCATTTTTCCTCCAATAAAACTTATTAAATAAAAAACGTTCTCACAAAGAAAATAGTGTACTAGCTCTATGGCTTATTTTCATGTATAGATTCAGTTTTTAAAAAATTTAGCTAAGTGTACTTACTGGAAAAATCCAGTTTAGCCCTAGATTTACTAAACTTTTTATTATAATATTGTCAATTTTTTGTTTAGGTCTTTTAACACAAAAAAAGACGGGTTTTACCCGCCTTTATGAAGAATATTTAGTTTGCTTCCATTACTTCTTGAGTAATTTCTGGATCCATTATAAATGAATCTTCTTCTTTTTTGCTTTTACTTTTTCTAATCATATTAATAGCTGTGTAGTAGATTACAAATATGATTATGATTTTTAGAGCATCGATATTTGCATTTTTTACTCCAAGATAAGCAGCGATTACTCCGAGAAGACCAAATAGATTTATAAATAGTCCTGATGATCTGTCATAAGCTTCTTCTTTAATAAACTTCATACCAGCTGTTGGCATAAGTATTGCACAAGAACCCATCATGATTGGGAATGCTGATTTGATATTCATACCTAGTAAAGAAACCATTGCCATGCATGGTGCGTATAGACCAACTCCTGCACACATTAGAATGCCTAGAATAAAGTTACCAATTACTGCAACTATTAATTTGAATCCAGATAGGCCAATTGCAGTATTTTCCATATCAAATAATCCTAAATATGGGTGAGTGATAAGCATAGCACTTGCTGCAAGGAATAGAGCAACCCCCATTACAAATTGAACTTTTTTCTCATCCATTTTTGCTATAATGCCCGCTCCAATATATGAACCAATAGTTGCTGATGCTATCATTAAAACTAGAGTAAGTGGATCAACTGGTATAGCTGATGTAAATAAAATTGCTTCCAAAAGTGTAGGTAGTGAGCAAGAAGCATTTAAAGTTCCAGGTATAAGTCTATCATGGACTTTAACTCTCATTGCTCCAAAAAGGGCAACAATATTTCCAAAAGAACCTATACCAATTGTATCTCCAAAGTTTGCTAAAAATCCTATAAATGATTGCTTAATTTTATCAGATTTTGAAGTTCTCTTTATATCTTCTTTGTTTTTTACAAGGTCGCGACCTAAAAAAGCTGTATATCCAACAAAATATGCGTAATATAATCCTTTTAAAATACTAATTATCATTGCTATCTCCTTAATATTTAATTTTTTGTATTTAGTTTTTGAAAATGTTTTTATAAAATAATAAATTTCGCAAAAAATTATGCTTTTAAGCTGATAGCTACTGGCACTTTTGATATTCCGTCGCCTGCACGTCTTACTGTTTTTATAGCAGCAAGTCCATAATCGGCGTTATTTTCTTGATGAAATTTCATGGTAACTCCTTAAAATATAAATTTGCCAGCCATTCTATGTACTGATTTTAAAAATGTATGCATAAAAAATACACCAATAAAAATAATTTTAGAGATGCAAATGTTATGTAAACGATATTATATGTTAACATTAACATTTTAAAATGACTTTGTCAATCATTTTTAAAAACTTTTTTTAAAGTCATAATCTTTACCAATTATTGGTTAATTTTTCTCTAAACTTACATTATATGATGAAATTCTAAAACTATTTTTGCACAAAAAAAGACAAGGCAATAGCCTCATCTTTTAATATTATTTTATTTTGATTCATAAACTTCTTTTGTATCTTCTACCTTATCATCTGTTGCTGTTCTAGTAGTAGTTGTTGTTTCTGTTGTTGTAACAGTTTCTGTTGTTCTTGGAGCCTTACTTTTCTTAATCATTGTGTAAGCTGTGTAGTAAATAACTGCAATAATAACGAATTTAAGAATGTCGATATTTGCATTTTTTACTCCCCAATAAGCTGCAACTACACCTAATAGACCTAATATATTTATAAGAACGCCTGCTGTTCTATCATAAGCGCCTTCTTTTATAAACTTAACAGATCCTGCTGGCATAAGTAGGGCACAAGAGCCCATCATAATTGGAAATGCTAATTTGATATTCATACCAAGTAGAGAAACCATTGCCATACATGGAGCATATAGTCCAACACCAGCACTCATTAGAGCACCAAGGATGAAGTTACCAATTACAGCAACTATTAGTTTCCAACCTGTAAATCCAATAGCATCATTTTGCATTTCAAATAATCCGAAATATGGGTGAGTGATAAGCATAATTGTAGCTGCTAAAAATAGGGCAATACCCATAACTCTTTGAATTTTTCTCTCATCCATTTTTGAAATAGCACCAGCACCTAAGTATGAACCAATTACTGCTGCAGCTATCATAAGTGCAAGTGTAAGTGGATCCATATCTACTGCAGATGTAAATAGAATAGCTTCAAATAATACTGGTAGTGTACAAGATACATTTAGTGTACCTGGTATAAGTCTATCACTAATATTTACCTTTAGGGCATTAAATAAAGCTACGATCGGTCCAAATGATCCGATTCCTAGGGTGTCAGCAAAGTTTGTTACAAAACCAATTCCTGCAAGTTTTGCTTTATCTTTGCTTGATGTAGCCCTAAGGTCTTCTTTATGTTTTGCTACATCAACTCCTAGAAGGCCCGCAAAGCCTACAAAAGCGATGTAGAATAAGCTCTTTAATACTGTCAAAATCATGTTTTTCTCCTATTATGAAAGGATGAATCCGTGGTTTAGTGGGTCTTCTTCGTTGAAAATAAAGTTATTAAATCCTGTAATATAAGCTGAACCTGTAATTTGTGGAACTATTGCATCAAAATCCCCAACTTTTGTTTCTTCTACAATTTCACCTTCAAAAATTGTTCCAAGGATTGATTCATAGTAGAATTTTTGACCTATTTCTAGTTCACCTTTTGCAAATAGTGTAGCAAGTTTTGCAGATGTACCTGTACCACATGGTGATCTATCAACTTGACCTTGACCAAATACTACGCAGTTTTTAAGAGTTGCATCTGGGTTATCTGTTTCTGACCACCATTCTACTAGGTCAACTGTTTTGATGTGTTCTAGAGTAGGGTGTTGGATTTCAATTTCTTCATTGATAATATCTCTTAATTGGATACCGAGGTCTCTTAATTTTGCTGCATTTTCCGGAACAATTTCTAGACCTATTTGTTCAACTTTTGCGATTGCAAAGAATGATCCACCAAATGAAATATCAAATTTTATTTTGCCATAGCCTGGAAGTTCTACTTCTTGGTCTTGTTTATAAAGGAAAGATGGTACGTTTTTAAATGAAACTTTTTTAGCAACTCCATCTTCTACTGTAACATCTCCGCGGATAATACCAGCTGGTGCTTCTTGAACTATGTGAGTTACAGGCTCAACAGCTTCTACGATTCCTGTTTCAACAGCAATAGTCATAGCCCCAATTGTTCCATGTCCACACATATTTAGGTATCCACCACCGTCCATGAAGATAATTCCATAGTCAGCTTCTGGATCTACTGGGTCTACTAGCATAGAACCAAACATTTCATTATGTCCTCTTGGTTCAAGCATAATTCCTGTTCTTACCCAGTCCATGTTATCTTCTAGCCATTGTTTTTTTTCTGGTAATGTTTCACCTGGAACTTTTGGAAAACCACTTACTACTGTTCTTACAGCTTCACCTGCTGTGTGTCCGTCTACAGCATTAATATTTTTTTGAAATTTCATGATGTCTCCTTATAAAAAATAATACCTGTTAAATAATATGTAAATATAAAAGCTTGTTGATTTTGTAGGAAAAGCTTAAATATGTCAACAAGCTTTGTATATAAGTAAACGATTTACTTAACCCTTGTAATGATACTTAGAATATTTTTTGTCAATCAAGGGCAAAAATTTTTAATTAGGTTTTTTATTAAAAATCATATCAAAAGGAAGATTTCTCTTCCCCTTAATATTGATTTTGTATCCTAAATTTAAAAAGTAAATCTAGATTGATGCCTCATATTCGTAAGGAAGTGGAACTATGTGTCCTGGGCTATCTAGTGTTTCTAGAAGCTCTAAACTTTCTTTTACGATTGCTGTTTGCATTTCTACGTTGTGTGGTTCACCAGCGTTAGCACCCATTGGAACTCTTGGAGCAGATACTCTTGGAGCACCATTTTGTCTAGCTACTGGTGGTAAAGCTGCGATTAATACTGTTGGTACACCAGCTTCTTCAATTGCTCTCTGCAAAATCACGGCAGAGCGGTGGCAAGTACCTCAGCCAGCAGTTAGTATAGCAGCGTCTACGTTCTCATCCAAAAGTCTTTTAGCGATTTCTGGACCTACTTCTTCTGTGAAGACTTGTACGTTTCCACCACCACCCATTGTACCAAAGTTTTCTGGTGCAACAGCTTTGATGAATCCTTCATCAGCTAATTCTCTTAATCTATCAATTGGGAACATACAGTTGATATCACGGTTAACGTCTGAGTTATCGTATCCACCGTGTGATACCATCATATCTTCTGTTTTTCCATCTCCAGGGATTATTCTGTAAGATGTATCACCAGCTAAGTTAAATCTTTTGTCACTTTTCATGTGTACGCCGGCACATGTAACAAGTGCTACTGTCATTTCAGATAAATCTTTGTTAACTTCAGCCCAAACTGGATCTGGAGTAATAGGTACAAAGATTTCTGATTTTAAACCTTTTACAGCCATTAATTATTCTCCTTTTCTTCGTATTCTTCAATTACTTCTGGATAAGTTAACATTACCCCTACAATATCGCCTACTTTAGCAGGTTTATCACTAATTATCATTCTTTTTGGTATGTGTAGTTCCCCAAGTCTACCAAAAAATGATATGTGGACTCCTCCATCGGAGACATCCATTATAGTGCCTTGTAGGTAATTTAAATTACCCATTGGATCGTCATATTGATTCTTAGACATCTGTTGGATCGAAATCGTCTGCTTCGTAGATTTCTTTACGTTTTTTACTCATTTTTAGTGAAGTTTCGTTTGGAACTAATTCGATTTTTTGACCAGTTTGTTCTTCGATAGCTTTAACGTTAGCTTCTTTAACATCTGGTGTCCATTTTCTGTTTGGTTCTTCGATTTCTTCACCTTCGATTTTAGCTCTTAGCATTTCTAATGCTCTTATTGCATCTTCTTCTGCTAGACAGTTATTTTCTAAGATTTCGTTTTCGATACCTTGACGAGATTTGTTGTTATCAACCATTGCGTTCATGTGTTCGTTACCAACTACTAGTTGTCCTTGAACTGCTGAGTATGTCATACCAACTACTGGTACTCCACGTTTACCAATTTGATCAATGTGGCTTGCAAAGTCGATGTGGTTGTTACCAAATCCTTCTGTTGTTACGATTGCACCTTCTAAGTCCATTGTATCAATTGCTGTTCCTAGGAATCTTGATACATATGTTTTATCTGTGTTTGCTTGAGGAGATCCTACTAGCATTACACCACAAACATCATAATCTGGATCTTCTAGAGCTTTTAATACTAGTGGTTCTCTAAAGTAGTGTCTAGATGTTTCTTTTGATGCTGGTCCTATACATGTTAATGCGTGGATAACACCGTCTAGTACTTGAAGTGGGTTTACAATTACTGGTACGTTACCTAAGTCTACGTTAGCTTTTGCTCCTTCAGTACCTACTGGTTCTGTTGGCCAGATGTAGTTATCGTGCATCGCACCTTGTCCCATGATTTCTTTTACTAAAAGAATTTTGTGTTTACCTGGGTGACGAACGTGTTCAAATTCATCTACTCTTTCGATTGCTGATTCTTCTAAGTCTTTAAGGGCATTTCTGATTTCTTGAGTAATGATATCAGTTGCTCTGTGTGCTGACATTGGTCCTGGTCTTTCCATGTTTGTACCAGCTTTGATTGTAACGTCAGTTTTGATTAGAATATCTCCATCATCTGGTGATCCTGGTCTGTTGAACATAATGTTTCTGTCCATTTCACCTTCTGAAGAACCGAACTCACCGATTTGTACTCCGTTTTCATCTGTACCTGTTACTACGATTACAGCACCTTCAACAAGTCTTGTTGTACCTTCACCAAGTTCTGCACCATCTAATTTTGTTGCAATTGGTTGAACGTCCATGATTGTGTTTGAGTATTCGTCGTAGTTATCTGGTGTGATGATGTCAAGTTTAACATCTACTACTAATTTTTCTGAATCGATTGCTTTTTGAATTAAGCTTTCATCAATTGTAATTACACCATTTTCAACTTTTGTTTCATCACCAAGTTTTACTTCTTTGATTTTTACGATTTCTCTTTTTAGTACAGATTTTTTTACATCAGCTTCGCTTACGCTTGCTTCTGCTGCACTTCCGTCAACTTCTGATGGATTTGCTACTAAAAGATCGTTATCGTTTGAAGAAACTGCGCTTGCTCCATTAGCTGCTGCTGATAATGGAATTTCAAGGTTGATGTTTTTACCTTCTCCAATATGGATTTTTACTACTCCGTTAGCAAGTTTTGGTGCAAATGTACCAGCTTCGCTTAATCCTGCATTTGCTTGATTAGCTGCTGCTGTTTGTGTTTCAGCTGGGCTTACTTCTTCACTTGTTTCTTCTTCCTCTTCTACTGATTCTTTGTAGTTATCAGCATTTGCTGGAGTTAAAGCTGTTAGTGAGTCTGCTGTTGTATTAAGTGTCGCTCCCAATACTTGACCGATTGTTAATGTGTCTTCTGGAAGTTCAAGAATTCCCATATCAACCATTTCATCAAATAATGCTGGGTCTTCTAAGTTATGTTCTGATAGCACTGTTCCTGCTTCTGCTCTACAGCAAAGAACGGCAGGGTCATTTTTATGCTTTTCAGCCATTTCTTTTGATAGTGACATATGTCCTCCTTAATAAAGATATTTATAAATAACTACTATTGTAGTACTTACCTATATTTACTGTTATTATACTATTTTGTAAGTATTTTAACAATAATTTAACTAAATTTTATGATGATTAAAATCATTAAATTAGAACTCGAATTCTAATCTAATATCTCTTCCTTCTTCGATTGAAATTACGAAACCATTGCTGCTTGTTTCGCTAAAGTCAAAGCTAATATCTACATCTTCACTACTTGTTGCTGCAAGTGCTTCTTCGTTTGAAACTTCTTGGCTAGTTTCTTCTACTGCACTTACTACTTTTGATGTATCTACTAGATCTGGTGTGATAGCTGTTAGTCCTTCTACAAGTCCTTTGGTTTCAGCACCTAGAACTTCGCCAATTGTTAGTGTATCTTCAGGAATTTCGATTAGTCCTAAATCTACTAATTGGTCAAACATTGCTGGATCTTCTAGAAGCGATTCATTTACTGTTGTGCCTTCTACTGATCTTAAAGCTAATACAGCTTTTTTATCAAGATTTGCTTGAGCTTGTTCATGTGTTAATGCCATATTTGCTCCTTTACTTCATTGCTCTTGTTCTTTCCATGCCCATTGAATCTTTAGCATGGTCTGTAGCATGGTGCATTTCTACTGGGATATTTGCAACGTTTGCTGCTACTGTGTTTGAACAATCTGTACAGTGTCCGATCAAGATATCTTTTGCACCGTTTTTGTAAAGATTTAATACTTTTTCTGCTTGACCTGGGCAAATACCTGGGTTTTGACATTTAAATACGCCTGGTTTTACTTCCATAGCATTTTTACAAGTTTCATATCCTACTAAATCTTCTTCTTTTACACCCATCATTTCTGCAATGTGAAGTAATCTATCTTTGTTTGGTCCACAAGCACAACGAATGATGCCAAGTTTTTCTACTTGTTCACATGGGTCTGCTACGATGATTCCACCAACTGTTTTTGATAAAATTTCTTCTTCAAGCATTGAATGACCTGTATATGGTCCACCGATGATGATTTCTCCAGAGTTTTCACGAACTCCACCAAATTCTTCGATGATATCAGAAAGAATTGTTCCGATTGGATATGTTCTTACTGCATATTCGTTTTTGCCTAAATCATTTAGATTTCCGGCAACTGTCATCATTTTGTCAATAAGTGGTTTGCCATCTGTGTATGCATCATAAACTGCTATAGTTGTTTCTGAGTTCATTACAACTGCATCAGCAACATTTGGTAGGTCAGTTACACTTAGTAATTGGTTCAAAACGTCTCTAATGATAGCACGTTCTTCACCAACTGGATACATATTTTTAAGTGGGAAAACTCTAATGTCTGTAATATTATTTTCTTTAAGAAGTTTTGTTAATGCTTTGATTTCTTCTGTATGAATTATCTTCATAGCAATAAATGCCATTTTTGCATTGATTCCTTCTTTAACTAGTTTTACAGCATCTATAAATTTTTGTGGGTCTTCTTTAATTTGTGCAATGTTATGCTCAAGGATTGGCTCACATTCTGATGCATTTATTAAAAGATATCCCTCACCCTTTAAATCTGTGTTAAGTTTTACATATGTTGGGAAACCTGCACCACCAAGTCCGATAATACCAGCTTCTCTAGCAACATCAGCAAGACTATCTTTTTTCTCTATTTTTAAATAATCCTTATTATCATCTGTTTTTTCTATGTAGATGGCTTCATCAGTTACTTCGCTAACTTTACCATTTACAGATGAATAAATTGGTACTGATAATTGTTCAGGGTCAAAATCAGCAATTTTTTGGCCTCTTTTAACCTCATCACCGCTATTTACAATAGGTGAAGCAGGAGCACCAATACCCATTCTTAGGTTAAATTTTAACATTATATACTCCTTTTACTTTGTTATAGTAAATTAAAAACACACTCATGATTGCGTTTATTTGATAAAGACGTCTCTTTACCTATACTAATAGTATGTTTTTTTATCAAAAAAGTCAAGCATATTGAATACGTTTGCTTGCCTTAAAAATAGGGAAATAAACTTTGTTAAAAATAATCTTTTATAGTTATCTTGATAATGTTTATTAATAAATTTTATCAATCTTTTTATAATTTTTTCAATATGACATATTATCAAATATCCTTTAAATTTCATGTTGTGTTTTTCATCATTTTAGCTTATAATGAGAGTAGCAAAAGGGAGTAGCCCAATTATTTAATCGTCAAAACGAATTTTATTCCGGTTAAATAAACCCTCATACGGTGGCAAGACTTTTGGCAGTTTTCGCCAAAAGTCTTTTTTATTACCATTTTTGCAAAAATTTTATAGGAGGAAATATGGACTACCAAGGTTCTAAAAGAGATTTATTAGAAAAAATAAATTCCGATCCTAAGACTGGTCTTTCTTCTAGCGAAGCACAAGCTCGTTTGGATAAATATGGCCCAAATAGAATTGAGTCATCAAACAAAAAGTCAATGCTAGAAAAAATCAAAGAACAAATCTTAGATCCGATGGTTATCTTGCTTATAGTAGCATCAATCATATCAGCTTTTACAGGTGATACTGTTGAAGCAATCATCATTATTGCAATTGTAATTATCAATGCTATTATGAGTATTTATCAAGAAGGACAAGCAGAAGATAGTGTAGCAGCCCTTCAAAAAATGAGCAGTCCTGAAGCAACTGTTGTCCGTGATGGAAAACGCGGAAAAGTAAAGGCAGAAGATCTTGTGCCTGGAGATATTGTTACTCTTGAAACAGGTGATATTATCCCAGCTGACATCAGACTTCTAGATTCTAGAAACTTACAAATTGATGAATCATCATTAACTGGTGAGTCAGTAGCAGTAGAAAAAGATGCGGATGAAGTTTATGATACAGAAGTAGGTATTGGAGATCGCAAAAACTCAGCCTTTTCTTCATCAATCGTAACCTATGGACACGGTGAGGGTGTAATCACCGCAACAGGCCATGATACAGAAATCGGACACATTGCAACAAGTCTTGATTCTGTAGCTGATAAGGAAACACCACTTCAAAGACAATTAAAAGACTTATCTAAAAAACTTGCAATTCTTGTTATTATAGTTTGTATCCTAGTATTTGTAGTAGGATATTTTAGAAGCAATATGTCATGGCTGGAAAACTTTATGGTTGCAGTTTCACTTGCAGTAGCAGCAATTCCAGAAGGTCTTACAGCTGTAGTAACAATTGTATTATCAATTGGTATGAACCGCATGGTTGAACGTAAAGCTATTGTTAAAAACTTAGTTTCTGTAGAAACTCTAGGTTCTACAACAGCAATTTGTTCTGATAAAACTGGTACACTTACTCAAAATGAGATGACCATTACAAAAGTATTTACAGATTTTAAAGAATTTGATGTAGCTGGATCTGGCTATACACCAGAAGGTGATATAACACTTGAAGGCGAAACTATCGCAGATCATGACCAAATCAAACTTCTAATGACTGTAGCTTCATTATCAAATGATGCAAATTTAATTGAAAGAAATGGACTTTATGAAATAACTGGTGACCCAACAGAAGGTGCTATGCTAACCCTTGCTGAAAAATGGGGCATTGTCCAAGAAGATTTAAATGAAGCTCATCCAAGAATTGATGAAATCCCATTTGATTCTGATAGAAAAATGATGACAACCTTCCACGAAATGGATGGCACATACTATGCAATGACTAAGGGTGCGCCAGATATTATAATTGGAAATTCTAGCAAAATTATGATAGATGGAAAGCTAGAAGAATTCACAGAAGATATGAAAAGACAAGTTTTAGAGGAAAATACAAAACTTGCCAAACAAGCACTCCGTGTAATGGCCTATGCATTTAAACCATATGAAACATTAGAAGGAGAAGAGCTTACAACAGAAAATATCGAACGCGAAATGGTATTTGTAGGTCTTACAGGTATGATCGACCCACCAAGACCAGAAGCAAAAGCTGCAGTTGCTGAATGCCACAACTCAGGAATCGATGTAATAATGATAACTGGTGACTATTTTGAAACTGCTCTTGCCATTGCAAAAGAACTTGGAATTGCAGAACGTGAAGACCAAGCTATGCAAGGAAGCGATTTAAATAATAAATCAGAAGAAGAAATTAGAGAAATTGTAAAGACAAAAAGAATATTTGCCAGAGTTTCTCCACAAAATAAGGTACAATTAGTAAATGCCCTACAAGCAAATGGAAATGTTGTTGCTATGACTGGTGATGGAGTAAATGATGCTCCTGCGATTAAAAATGCAGACATTGGTATATCAATGGGTATTACAGGAACTGACGTTGCAAAAGATACTGCAGATATGATCTTAGTAGATGATAACTTTGCTACAATAGTAAATGCTGTAGAAGAAGGTAGAGTAATCTTTTCAAATATCAAAAAATTCGTTGGATTCTTACTTTCTTGTAATATTGCCGAAGTTTTAATAGTATTCTTATCAATCCTATTTGGACTTCCAAGCCCACTTACACCAATTCAACTACTTTGGTTAAACCTAGTAACAGATGCTTTCCCAGCACTTGCCCTTGGTGTCGAACCAGCAGAAGCTGATATTATGGAGCGCCCACCTCGCGATCCTAACGAGTCAATCCTAGCTGGTGAAACTGGTAAAAATGTAATCTTACAATCAATTGCAATTACAATTTCTGTACTTGCAGCCTATGTCATTGGGCTAAACTACATCTTCCCAAATAATATTGAAGGTGCTCACACAATGGTATTTGCAACGCTTATTACAAGTGAGCTTTTAAGAGCATTCTCTGTAAGAAGTGAAAGATATACATTAAAAGAACTTGGTTGGTTTAGCAACAAAAACTTATTAAAGGCAAATCTATTATCATTTGCCCTACTACTTTTAGTTATGTATGTACCACCACTAAGAAGACTTTTTGAACTTCAATTTATTACTTGGGAATGGTGGATAATAATCCTATTATCTTTCCTACCACTCATAATTGGAGAAATTAGAAAAAGAGTTAGAAGATAAAAATAAAACCTAAGCTTTAAAGCTTAGGTTTTTTATTACATAAATTTAGAAATTATAATTTAAAGTAATCGAGCACTTCCATCTTTACTTATAAAAGAACATCCATAAAAATTTTCTTAAAACTATCTATATCAATATCTGAAACAAAGTTTATATTTTTATAAGCAGTAGAATGTGTTCTTAAATCAGCTACTGTCATACCACGAGTAAATTCGCCCCTTGTTTCTACATCCATATGGATCATTTGGCTTTCAAAAATTTCTGGATTTGTATGGTACATAACTGCTAGGGTATCGTGCATAAAGGTTGTGTAGTTTTCCTCTGCTCCTGCTTGGTCTATTCTTATATCCATAACAGATGATAAGATTTCATTTATTTTTTTATCAGACCTTTTAAAATCCTTGTGCATATCTATATCATAAGAAGTTTTTGTTGTTACATTTAGACCTAGCATATTGATTTTTATTCCACTATCAAAAACAATGGCAGCGGCTTCTGGGTCAGCAAAGATATTAAACTCTGCAGTAGCTGTCACATTTCCCATACCGATTGCTCCGCCCATTATAGTAATTTCCTTTATTTTTTCTTTTAGGTCAGGACGGGCCAGTATAAGACTTGCAATATTTGTAAGAGGGCCTACGGCAATGATTAAAGTCTTATCATTTTCTTCTAAAACTTCTGCCATAGCCTTAATTGCCGATTGATTTTCTAATTTTGCAAGCTCATCATCCTTAAATTCGTATCCTAAAAGTCCATTTTCTCCGTGAAATCCTTCTGCCAAAATTTGCTTACCCAAGATTGATTTATCAAGACCCTTAAAAATAGGCACTTGCCAATCCATGGCAAAGACTAAACCCCTTAAATTTCTAGTTGTATGTTTAAGTTTTACATTTCCTGCAACTGAGGATAACATTTTTACATCAAAGATTTCGCTTTTGTTTAAAAAGCTTAGGGCAAAGGCATCATCTATGCCAGGATCTGTGTCAAAAATTGTAGGTACTTTTTTCATTTTTATCTAATCTCCTAAATATAATTTTTTTTACAAAACAAAAGACGGAATTAAATCCGCCTCCTCCAATGATTAATAAACCCAAGTTTTCCAAACTATATCTTCGCTTGGGCTATAAAGAATTGGGCCGTAGGCACGATCTGGGCTTGCTTTTTCTTTTTCAGGTCCATTCATTGAATTGATTTGATTTTCTAAAGCTGTTCCCTTTCTTGTTTCTAGGGGTATTGGTGCACCATCGAGGAATAAAATGTACTCATCATCTACATTTAATTGTTTAGTAAAGTCAACTGTAGCTTTTTGCGGCATTTCACTATCCACACCCTCTTTTGAAGTTATATATAGATTTTTTAATTTTAGTTTGTAGGATCTATCACCGACTTGTTCTACATATTGAAATTCACCGTCAAAACTTGATACATGAATTTCATCTGTTCCAGCTTTTTTTGCTGCATCAGCTAAGCCAGCATCGTAGCCATCCCCACTTTTAGTAGCAAAGTATTCTCCATTAAATTTACCTTCTTTTAAAAAATTGATTGTAGTATACATTTGTGGGCTATCTTCGCTGATGCTGTCGATTTTTACAGTTTCAAGTTGTTTAAATACAGAAACGCCTTCTTCCAATTGATCACGAAGGACTTCTTCTTGGATATCTTTATGGTTTTCTAGGTCTTCTTCTATAGTTTGTCTTTTTAATTCTGGTACTGGATTTATGATTTCTTTTCTTTTTAAAGGTTCTGTCGGCTCTTTTTTTGCTGTTTGATCAGCATTTTGATTGCCACAGGCACTTAAAATTACTGCTAGGCTTAAAACTAATATATGCTTTCTCACATTTTCTCCTTAAAATATGTTATTATTCTTTTCTAATATTGCCTATATATTATACTTTTTTTCACCCTACAATCCAACAATAATCCCAATTATAGCACTTATGCCAATTACTAGCAGCGGGTGTAGATTTTTAAATTTTACTAGGGCAAAAAGATAAATTGCAAATAAAATCATTGGTAAAAATTTAAAGAGGTCCATAATATTTCCTGTTTGGCCAAATAAAGGAATATTAAAAAGTGTCATGGCAATAACTGATGCCATAGCTCCTAAAATCAAACCAGCAGTTGCTGGACGTATAGTTTCAAACATATCATGGACTATTTTTGATGACTTAAACTTTGCCATCATCCTTGCAATTATCAGCGTAATGATAATTGGTCCAGTTATCAAAGCAATAGTTGCAAAAATCGCTCCAAGGATACCATAGGATTTAAATCCTGCAAAGGTAGAAATATTTATACCTATTGCACCAGGAGTAGATTCTGAAACTGCAATCATATCTAATAGTTCTTCCTCACTAAACCAACCAAAATTTTTGGCCATTTCTTGTAAAAATGGGATAGTAGCCATGCCACCACCTATGGCAAAGAGCCCCGCCTTAAAAAATTCCCAAATCATTCTAAGCATTTTTTCCCATCCTTCCAAGCAAAATTCCAAAGATAGCAACCGCTATTACAATAATTACAGGAGATATTTGTAGAAAACCAATAGCTATAAAAGTTAATAAAAATATGGCAAATTTTAAGGGAGTATTTGCATTTTTCTTAAGCATTTTTAAAACTGAATAAAAAACCAAGGCAGAAACACCCACACGTATTCCTGCGAAAGCATGTTTAATCCAAACAATATGGCTAAAGGCCTTTAAAAAATTTGCAATAATTAAAATAATAATTATAGATGGGCTAATAAATCCCAGAGAAGCTATAATACCTCCAAGATTTCCAGCTTGGGAAAAACCACAAAAAGTTGCAGTATTTACAGCAATTATCCCTGGTGTGGATTGACCAATTGCATAATAATCCAATATTTCGTCACGCGTCGCCCAATTTTTATTATCTACAACTTCCCTTTCCAAAAGTGGGAGCATAGCATAGCCGCCACCAAAGGTAAAGAGGCCAATTTTGGCAAAAGTAAGGTACAAATCAATTAAAATATTCAAAATAAACTCCTTCTAATATTCTCTTTTTAAGTATAGCATAAAAGTTTTTATTAATTTAAATTTTACAAAGAAATAACATGGCCCTAATAGATTTTTTTTATAATAAATTTTGGTATTTAAAATTAGAAAAGGAATAAAAATGCAAATTATAGATGAAAATTTAAAATTAAATAAAAACGATAGTCTGACTCACAGGCGATTTCCTTTCAAACTTGAGGAAAATTTCGATAGAATAATTATAAAATTATCCTACTCCCCAACCCATGTAGGTCAGGGAGAAAATATAGAAGTTTTAAAAGAAGCTGTGGAAAAGTACTTATCTGATGAGATTTATAGTGTGGAGGACCGAAAGGGAACTCTTGATGCAAATATTGAAAATTTCCTAACTACTAGCCTATTTTATGAAGGAAAATTTGTTGGCGCCTACCACAATAAGGTAAATGACCAAGAAATAGTAGTTAGCCCAGAATTTTCTTCCAGAGGTTATAAAAAATTTGATGTAAGAGCTGGATCCTACGAATTTGTCCTATCCATGCACTCTTGCAACAGTGATGTTGATGCCAAAATTTCATTGGAGGCTATAAATGAGTAATTTAAAATATGTTCCAGTTTTGCTCCACTCCCACAGCCACCATTCTGATGGTCACTTAACCCCAGAAGAAGTAGTGAGAAATGCAAAAGATTTTGGATATAAGGCAATGTTTTTAACCGACCATAATACAGATGCAGGCGTGGATGAAATATTTGAAAAAAATTTTGATAAGGATATTTTACCTGTTTTTCATGGCGTAGAGTGGACTACTTTTTTTGGACATTTGCTCATTTTAGGCACTCATGATGCAGGAAATTATACAAAGGCTACACTAACAAATATTGAAGATTGTATAGATGAGATCAGTGCCGAATATCCTGATGCAGTATTTTCTATAAACCATCCTTTTGATATGGGTAATCCAATTTGTACTGGTTGTCATTTTGAATTTAATATAGATGATTATTCAAAATTTTCTTATTTAGAGCTTATAAATGGTGAAAATTCTGAAAATAGTAAGTCAACTCAATTAGCTTATAGATTTTGGGAAAAACTTTTAAATGATGGCTACAAATTAGCAGCCCTTGGTGGCCGTGACTGGCATGTCAAATCTAAAGATGATGATAGTGTGCCAATTAATATGCTTGGCATAAATGGCGAAATTAATGAAAAAAATATCCTTGCTGCCATAAAAAATGCAAATACTTATCTGACCTACGGTATTATTTTTAATTATAATTTTAAAAATACTGAGCTAGGTGATGAGATAAGCGAGGGTGATTTTGCTGGCAAAATTTCAATAGAAAAAAGCAATTTTAAAAATACTAATTATTTAAATATTGTCCCTAAAAAAATTGTAATTTTTAATAACGAAGACCTAGTTTTTGAAAAAGAAATTAATTTTGGGGAAGATATCGAATTTAATATAAATCCTAAAAAAGGGTATCTAAGATTTGAAGTCCTTGGGGATATGAAGGATACAGAAAATATAAGACTTGTAACTACTTCCCCAATTTTTGTAAAATAAAGGAGAAAAAATGAAATTATTATTTGATTGCGACGGTACAATCCTTGATTCTATGCACATTTGGGTAGACCCAATCAACGAAATTTTTGAAAAATATGGTTTTAGACTAGACACACTTTCTAAAGAAGAAAAAGGAAAAATCGAAGCCCTACCATTAGATGGTATGTGTCAATTTATTGCTGATGAATTGGCTGAAGATATGAGCAAAGATGATGTACGCCAATATTTTGATGAAATCATCAATGACAGCTACAAAAATTCACTAATGCCAAAAGATGGAGCCCTAAAAAAATTAGAAGAGCTTCACGATAAAGGCTATGAGATGGCAATTGCTTCATCAACTGACTCAATTTATTTAAAACTTGCCTTTGAAAGACTAAATATCGATCAATACTTTAGCTTTTTAACTACTCCAGACCTTGCAGATTCCAAAAAATCTGACAAAGAATACTGGCAATATGCGATAGATAAATTTGGAGTAGATGCAAATGAAGTAATCCTATACGATGATGCCCTTTATGCAATAAAATCTGCAAACTCAGTAGGAATCAACACTTGTGGAGTAAAAGACTTCCCATACAATGAAAATGAGTGGGAAGATATAAAAGAAAACGCGACCCTATATCTAAATGGTATTTGGGAAATAGATGCTGATAATTTGTTGGGATAAAATAAATTTAAAAAAGGATACCGTTAATTCGGTATCCTTTCTTATTTAGTATTAATATAATTTTTTATAACCTTACACCATCTTTGAAGGATCAATTAATTTATCAAATTCTTCTTCATCTAAAAACCCTAATTCTCCATTGGCTTCTCTTAAAGTAAGTCTCTTATCAAAGGCATATTTTGCAAACTCACTTGCCTTATCATAACCAATTTTTGGTGATAAAGCTGTCACTAGCATTAGTGAATTTTCTAGATTTTTATCTATATTTTCTTTATTTGGGCTAAGACCTTCTAGAAGATTTTCTCTAAAACATTTTATAGATTTTGCTAATAGATTTATAGATTGGTCCATATTGTAGATAATTAGTGGCATATAGGCATTTAATTGCAATTGGCCTTGGGAATTTGCCATTGTTATTGCAAAGTCATTGGCCATTATTTGGATAGCAACCATTGTTAGAGATTCAACCTGGGTTGGATTTACCTTACCAGGCATAATCGATGATCCTGGCTCGTTTGCTGGAATATTTAATTCATTAATTCCAGATCTAGGTCCACAAGATAAAAACCTAATATCATTTGCAATTTTATACAAATCACTTGCTAAAGTTTTTATAGCCCCATGGCTTGCTACTAAGGCTTGTTTGCTGGATAATTGGTAAAATTTATTAGTGTCTGAAGTAAATTCGCTATCCAAAAGTGCTGACAATTCCTTGGCTACATTTGCTCCAAAAGTATCAGATGCATTTAGGCCAGTACCTACAGCTGTCCCACCAATAGCAAGATTTCTTAAAGATTGGCTAGTTTCTTTTAATATTTCATAATCACGCTCAATCATGACTCTCCATGCAGAAATTTCTTGGGAAAGTCTGATAGGAGTTGCATCTTGCAGGTGAGTGCGTCCTGTTTTTATGATATCAAATTCATTTTCCTTTTTGTATAATGTTTCAATAACACCTTCTATTTCTGGAAATAAATTCTCTTTTAGATTTAAAAAACTTGCAACATGCATGGCTGTTGGGAAGACATCATTTGATGATTGGCTCATATTTACATGATCGTTTGGATGTATGATTTTTTCTCCCGCTTTCTTGTTTGCAAGATTTGCAATTACCTCATTAACATTCATATTTGTTTGAGTGCCAGATCCTGTTTGCCAGATACTTAGAGGGAATTGGTCATCATAATTGCCAAGCAAAATTTGATTGCATGCATAATTAATCAAATCTTTTTTCTCATCAGAAAGTTTGCCCTCCTCATTATTTATTTTTGCCGCAGCTTTTTTGACATTTACTAGGGCCATTAATAAAGATTTTGGCATAGTTTCAGTATCTTTTGGGAAGTTTTCGATAGACCTTTGGCTTTGGGCACCCCAAAGGGCATCAGCTGGGACTTCAATCTCCCCTATTGAATCTTTTTCAATTCTTTTTTTCATTTTTACCTCTTAAAATAATTCTTCCTCATCAAGGATTCCAGGTTCTATCATCTTTTTAAAGTCAAGTATTTTATCTAAATCTTCATCTGATAATAGATTTTCATCTAAGACTATATCTCGGATGCTTTCACCAGTTTTTAATGCTCTTTTAGCTATTTTTGAAGATTTTTCATAGCCAATGTGTGGGGCGAGTGCTGTGATAAGGCCTACGCTTTTTTCTACTTCTTCGCTTAATTCTTCTCTATTTGCAACAATATTATCAATACAATTTACTCTTAAAGTATATATTGCTCCTTTTAAAGTTTTTAAGGATTCAAAAAGTCTGTGGAAAATCACTGGCTCAAAGGCATTTAGCTCTAGCTGGCCTGCTTCAACTGCCATTGTTACTGTCAGATCATTGCCGATTACCAAAAATGCAACTTGGTTTACAACCTCTGGAATTACTGGATTTACTTTTCCAGGCATGATAGATGATCCAGCTTGTTTGGCAGGTAATTTTATATCAAAAATCCCAGTTTGTGGACCAGAACTCATAAGTCTAAGGTCGTTTGAAATTTTTGATAGGCTAGCTGCAAAAGTTTTTAAAACAGATGAAGCAAAAAGGATGGCATCTAGGTTTTGGGTTCCATCTATCAAATCTTCATTTTGCTTTAAAGAAAGGCCACTTACATCAGCAAGTACGCCCACAACCTCATCCACATATCTTTTGTCAGCATTAAGCCCAGTACCAATTGCAGTGCCGCCAAGATTTACAAAAGATAAGTCCCCTATAGCTTTTTTTAATCTTTTTACATCACGGGATAATACTTTGGCATAGGCTTTAAATTCTTGACCAAGGCTCATTGGTATAGCATCTTGTAGCTGAGTCCTGCCCATTTTGTAAACATCAGCAAATTCTTCTGCTTTTTTATTTAAAGAATCTATAAGTTTATTAGCTTCTTCTATTAATTCTTTAAAATATCTAATTAAAGCAATTTTTCCACTAGTAGGTATCACATCATTGGTAGATTGGCCCTTATTTACATGGTCGTTTGGATGGATAATTTTGTATTCGCCAGCCTTGCCACCAAAGCTAATCTCGGCAATATTTGCAATCACTTCGTTGGCATTCATATTAAAAGAAGTACCAGCCCCACCTTGGATAGGGTCAACTATAAAACTATCTCGATTTTGACCAGCAATAAGCTTTTCGCAAGCATTTACAATTGCTTCAGTTTCTTCCTCTGTCAAAAGACCAATCTTCCCATTTTCAATAGCACAAGCTTTTTTTACCTCAAGGATAGCATCAATAAATTTCTCATCCATCCTAAGGCCACTTATATTAAAATTCTCAAAAGCCCTCTGACTATTGGCCCCATAAAGAGCGTTTTCATCTATACTAATCTCACCAAGAGAATCATGCTCAATCCTAAAATTACTCATATCTCTATCCTCCATAGTTTAATTATATAATATAGGTCAAATCTTACAAGGATATCAGAAAAAGGTTTTTATTTAAAAAATAACAAAGAAAAATAGAGTTAAGATATTAGTAACTTAACTCTATTTTCAAGACACTTAAAATTCGTCAAAAAGAATAATATCCGTGGATATTTGATTGTTTTTTGCATCTAAATTGATAACTCTAGCACCTTTTTTATTACCATAGGAATTATATCCTGTTGATTGACCGTAAACTAAATGTATGCCTTTATAAATACTATCAAAGCTATTGTTATGGTCATGGCCTACAAACATACCCCAAACATTAGATTTTAGCATTTGTATAAAAAATCCACTGTTTAATTCTGGTGAACAAACTCCATATTCAGGAATAGATTTGTTCTTAAGCTTTGTTTGTGATTGATTATCCAAATCCTGGCTTTGTTCTAGCCATTCTAGGTTTTGGGCAAAAGATTCTTTAAAATCACCTGCAATTATATCTTCACTTGCTTGCCAATATTCAGGTAGAGGAATGTGTTGAAAAATTAAATCACTTTTGTTAGTTCCAGTGTGTCCGTATTTTTCATTTACTTGATTAAACCAAGAAATTTGTTCAAGATCCACCCATGCATAATAACTATATTCTTCGTTTTCATAGTCTCCAGAATCTACCATAAATACTAAATTTCTTACATTATCTTCTGAGTCTTTGATTTCTAAAATATAATTTTCTCTGCCATTGACTAGATTTACTTCACTTTTTTTAGCATGGCAAGTTAATTTCTCATTACAAATTTTTCTTAAATCATCTCGACTTACTTGGCCCTCACTATCATGATTTCCAAAAGTAATTGCTACTGGAATTTGTAATTCGTTTAAAAAATTAATAAATTTTTCAAAACTTACAGCTGGATTATTAGCCCCATGTTCTTCTATAGAATCTATGATATCACCACTGAATACAATTAAATTTGGTCTTTGAATATCTAACAATCTTTTGATATTTTCATAAGTTTTTGTATCTTTATCATTAGAAGGCACACTTGCTAAATGTAGGTCAGTAAATTGAATTATTTTAAATTGATTATCTTGATCATATTTTAAGTTTATCATTGTTTTTTTACATCTCTGGCTATTGTTTTGCCAACTAAAATAAGTTCATCTTTATATAGGTATATTTTCATTTCAGTGCCATCTTCTACAAGATTTGATTGTTTATTTAATTGATCTGCAACTATATTAATTCCATTTACATCTAGATAATATCTGATAATGGAACCATTCATAGATGATCTTAAAACCCTTGCATCAAACTCATAATAAGGAATATCCTTATCATATATCTTTCCCATAATTGTTTCAGGTCTAATGGCTATAAGACTATCAGTATCCAAACGGTCCCCACTAATTCTTTCAAATTCATCTGCTGTTAATAAATTATGATTGCCTACAAATCCTGCTACAAAGTTTGTGCTTGGAGATTCGTAAACTTCAATTGGTGATCCTTCTTGTACAATTTGGCCATTTTCCATTACAAATATTTTCTCACTCATAATCATCGCTTCTTCTTGGTCATGAGTTACCAAAATCACTGTAATTTTAAGTTCTTCTTGCAGTTGTTTGATAAGCTCTCTAAGTTCAACCCTAATTTTAGCATCTAGTGCTGAAAGTGGCTCATCAAGAAAAAGGGCTTTTGGTTCAGTAACTAGTGACCTTGCTAAGGCTACTCTTTGTTGCTGACCACCTGATAAATTCTCTGGATAAGCATCTTCTTTTCCATTAAGTCCAACTCTTTTTATCATTTCTCTGCACTTTTGCCTTGCTTGCTCTCTATCATCTCCCCTAATATCTAAACCAAAGGCTACATTGTCAAGAACTGTAAGATTTGGAAATAGGGCATAGTTTTGAAATACCATGCCTACATTCCTATCTTTTGTAGGTAGATTGGTAACATTTACCCCGTCTATATATATTTCTCCACCCTGGATATCTTCAAGGCCAGCCATAGACCTTAGCAATGTGGATTTTCCTGATCCTGATGCTCCAAGCAAAGTATTTAATGTCCCTTCTTGCATTTCACAGCTTAAATCAGGGATTACTATATTCTTGCCATAGGCCTTTTTTAAATTTTTTACTTCTATAAATGCCATTATTCTTCCCCTTTGCTTCTTGTAACCTTATCAGATAAATTTAAACCTATAATTGTCATTATTGTTACTATAATAAAATAGCTAACTACTATAGCTGATGTATAATATCCATTTCTGTTCATATTCTGTCTTAAGAACATTTGAATGTTTGAGAATGAACCACCAACTAGTAGATTTAAAATACCAAATTCTCCAAATAAAGTTGCAAATCTAAATAATGAGGATGCAATAATTCCGCCAGTGATATTTGGTAGTATAACTTTAAAAAATGATTTCGTTTTTGATGCGCCTAGTATTTCAGATGACTCCATCAAAGTTCTTGCATTTATTGCTTTTAGAGCATTTCTTGTACCAATTTGTATCATTGGTAATCCCCCAACAATATATGATCCTATTACAAAAATAAGCATTGGAATGCCTGTAGATGAATAAGCACTCATCAAACTCATAGCTGAAATAATAGCTGGTACCGAAAAGCTTAAAAGTACGAGTGTATCTAGCACCCATAAATATTTTGGGTAGTACACGTAAAGCAAAAATACAGTTGGCACCACTAAAATTATTGATCCTATTGTTCCTATTGCCGCTAAAAATATTGTTCTTAGCATTGCGTTTGTAAAGTTTTGGTCTGTAAATAATTCTTTATACCAGTCTAGGGTAAGTCCTTTTGGCAAAACAGTAAAGGTCCATTCTGAAGAAAATGAATACAATATTGTTCCAAGAAGAGGTATTAAAAGGAACAATAAAAGTAGCGCAATTATTAGTCTATCTATAAATTTTCTTCCCATTATGCCAATCTCCTTGCTCTTTTTGTAATTCTATTGCCTATAATCATATTAATTATTAAAATTATTCCAAGAACCACTGATAGGGCTGAACCTACTTCTGGTAATGCAAATATGTCTCCAGAAATAGTGTTTGCTATATTTATTGAAATCATATTTACACTTGCACCTGTTAGGGCTATAGCTGTATCATATGTTCCTATGGCATTTACAAACATCAAAACTAGGATGTTTATAAAACTAGGCATCAAAATCGGAATACCAATTCTCTTCCAAAATTGTCTATTAGATGCTCCTAAAACTGCAGCTGCTTCTTTCCAATTTTTATCAATCACATCATAAATTGGCATCAGTAATGTGATCCCTAGAGGGATTTGAAAATAAATAAAAGCAATCATTAATCCTTTTAATGAATATACACTAAAACTATCCCATAGACCCCATCCAAGTTGTTGGTCTAAGATTCTTAATATACCAGCATTACCAAGTAATATAATCAAACCAAAAGCTAATGGCACACCAACATAATTTGCAGTTAGGTTGGCTAATGACAGAAACCAGTTTTTAAGCTTTGGAAATTTGAAATAAATAATAAATGTAGCAATTATTGTTATTAATAGTCCTAAAATACTAGAATAGATTGATAGTAATATAGAGTTTTTAAAGCCACTTATATATTGTCTTTCAGAAAAAATTCTAGCGTAGTTATTTAAAGTAAAAGCTCCTGTAGAATGATCTGTGAAGCTTAGTTTAATCATAACTATTAATGGATAAATTAATATTGCTATAATTATCAGTGCAAAGATGGCCGCAATTGTATAAAAAAAAGCTAAATCTTTGTTATTCTTTTTCATCAGTAATCCTACATTTTGCTACCAACACTATCTTGCCACATATTTCCTAGATTAGGTAAAGCTTCATTCCAGGCATCAGCGTTTTTTATTGTATAGACATTAGCATCTTTATATTCACTATCAGGTAGTAGAGCTGCTTTTGCATCTTCATCTAGTTCTACATTTTCTCTTATTGGACGAGCATGACCACGAGCAAGGTTGTTTTGTCCAGCATCAGATAAGATATATTCTCTAGCTAAAGCTGCGGCATGTGGTCTTTTTGAATATGAATTTAAGATTGTTGTATAGCCAGACATTACTGCCCCATCTTGAGGAATTACAACTTTAAATCTGTCTGATCCTAACTCATCTTGAGCTGAAAGAGCGTTAAAGTCCCACATAGGTACTATAGTATGTTCACCCGCCTGTAGGGTAGCTACACTAGACTCTTGATTGTGTAGTTTTCCTTTTTCAGCTATTTTAGCAAAATAGTCTAAACCTGGTTGTAGATTTGTTTCATCCCCTCCATTTGCAATTGCAGCTGATAAAAGTGCGAATTGTTCTTGATTACCACTTGAAACATCACCAATTGATAGAGCATAGTCTCCATCTAAGACTTCTTTCCAGCTTGTTGGAACTTTTCCTCCAGTAGCTTCTGTATCTACCATAAAAGCCATTGTTCCAGTATATGAAAGTAACCAATACCCTTCCTTTTCAGAATCCTTTGCCCAATCAGGAATTTCGTCATAATAAGATGTTTTGTATGGAAGTAAAAGTCCTCTGTTTTGAGCTTCTGGACCAAAAGCAATACCTACATCACCGATATCTGCAGATGCATTGTCTTTTTCATTTTCAAAAATAGC
The DNA here is from genome assembly GCF_016798225.1 of Anaerococcus sp. mt242. Classification (GTDB taxonomy): domain Bacteria; phylum Bacillota; class Clostridia; order Tissierellales; family Peptoniphilaceae; genus Anaerococcus. The sequence continues at coordinate 121,008 of NZ_JAEUYX010000004.1, forward strand.
AAGTTCTTCTGCAGATGACATATCTGTATCTACGTGTTTGATGCCATATTCGCTATCCATATCAGCCCAAGTTTCTTTCCAGTTTGCCCAAGCATCAGGCATACCTACAGAGTTTACTTCACCTTCTTCTTTAGCCTTTTTAGTAATTTCTTCAACAGTCATAGAATTTAAATCTAAGGCTGCTTGTTCGCTTTGATCATTTTTAGCATTGCCTCCACAAGCTGTTAAGGATATACCTAACACTCCAATTGTAAATAAATAAGATAATTTCTTAATAGTTTTCATATTAACTCCTTTTATAATATATATTTTAGTTTAGCAACAATACGTAAAATATAAAGAAAGTAAATGTAAATTAAAATTTAATGCAAATATTTTCTTTTGTAATGACTATAAAAATAATTTTACATGATCTAGATTTTTGTAAAATTTAGTTAAAATATATCAATGTACTCAAATAATAAAAATCATCATTGATACACTATGATGACTTTTATTGTTGTTCCAAATTAAAAAGCAAATAAGTAATAGATTTCCTAGCAAGCATTTTTTTGTAAAATCTATATGCTAGCTCTATTGCAATACCAGGTAGGATGACAATTATTAGTAGGCTTGAGATTTTTATTAAAACTATCGCTATTGCTGCTAAAAATGCATTTAGAACTAGGATATCGATTATGTTTACTATTACTAATGCGATTGCATTTTTTGCTACTTCTGTAAATTTCATTTCCGGATATTTTGCCATTAGGTAAAAACTTAGGGTCATGGCATTTACTAGTACAAAGGCCATTATTATATTTAGGTAAAACAAGCCTGTAAATAATGGGTTGATAGATGTTGAAAAGTAAAATAAATCTACTGCTAATATTAATATTAAACTTACATACAGTAGGCTAATTTTTAAGTATTTTAGTGAATAATTTATAATATTTTCTTTAAAAAACTTAAAGATTTTTATTTTTTCCTTATGTCTTTCATGATCAATTTTTTCATTGAGGTCAAAAAGCACAACATTTGCCCCGGCAAAGGTTAAAAATCCTAGGCCCATTACTAGAGAAACAATATATATCAGCGAATATGACAGATAATAATATATTTTTTCAAAAGCCTTGCTTATTATATTTCTAAATTTCGTATCCATGGTCTACCTCGTTTATCTTAATCCACTTGCCTGACTTAAATCTTAGGGTAAATAATAATCTTCTTAAGGCCTCATCTAGGATAAATATTATCCAAACCGCCCTAAGGTCCATGCCTAATTTATTTACAAGAAGGTATGAAAGTGGGATTACCAAAATATATGTTGTTACAATTCCCACTATTACTGGGAATTTTACATCTTTTAGTACATTTAATGAATTTACCAAAATTTCATTTGACACACGCATTGGATCTAATAAGATTTGGAAAAATAGTAGTTGAGTTACTATTTCTGTGATTTCTGGATCCTTTGTAAAAATCCCTACCAAAAATCTGCCCAAAAGGGCCAAAATTAGGTTTACCCCTCCTGCAATTAGACTTATCCTATTTGCATTTATGACTCCAAAATTCTTTATTTTTTCAAAATCCTTGTTTCTGTAATAATTACCAATCACAAGATTTCCAGCAACCCCAGCTGCAACTCCAATTGAAAATATAAATGAAGTTATGGTTTGGGTATAGATTTTGGAACTTACTGCAATAGTTCCTAGTGATGCTATAATTGCAGTTATTATAGTCTGGCTAAAATTATAGGAAATCTGCTCCATAGCTGAAGGGATACCAAGGGTCAAAATTTCTTTTTTCAGTGGAATTTTCCTAAAGCTTTCCTTAAAATCAAATAATTCTGGAATTTTGCTTTTTAGGGTAAAAAATGTCAAAAGCATACCCAATAGTCTTGAAACAAGGGTTGCAATAGCAATATATGATATGCCCCCTAGATTAAAAATGACAATGGTTGAATTGCCCAAAATAACCAAAACCGTGTTGATTACCGAAACTTTTACAGCTATTTTTACAAAACCAAAGGCACGCAGGGTCCCAAGCATGAGGGATGTCATAGCCAAAAATATAATTGAAACAGAAACTATCCTTATATATATAGAAGTTTCATCCAAAAGTTCCCTTGGCGTTTGCATGAGCATTAAGAGGTCCTTGTTGAATAAAAATACGGCTATTACAATCAAAATTGCAATTATTACATTTAAAATCACTGATTCTTTAAGGATAGACTTTACATAGGAAAACCTAGACTTATCTGCATTTTGAATAATTAATATACTCGCTCCAAGCACTACAATATTGGTTATCATTGCAAAAATATTGAGCAATTGGTCAGAAATCCCAATTGCTGCTACCATTTGGTCGTTAAATAGAGAGAATAAAAATACATTAAAGTTACCTATAAGGGTTAGGAAAATCTGCTCTACTAAAAGCGGCCAAAATAAATTTTGATATTCTTTGGTAAAAAGTTTATTATTTATCTGCATCAATCTGTATATTTCTAGTTTTTATTTCGAAAGGATCTTTTGTAATTTCAATGACTGTAGCCCCTTTTGCTACATCCCCATAGGCTTGGTAGCCAGAAGAATTTGCAAAGGCTAAGTGAATACCAAAAAGTTCACTATCAAAGTTATTTTCGTGGTCATGGCCTACAAGCATGCCCCAAATTTCTCCATTTAGTAGCATATTTGCAAATAGTCCAGTGTTGATTTTTGGGGCTGAAATAGCTTCGTTAGTTTCTTCTTGAACGCCGTATAAAATATTTTCCTTACTTTGCCAATATTCTGGAATTGGAATGTGTTGGAAAATTATACCACGTTTTACGCTATCATTTTTCTTATTTTTATCAGCTGTGTGTCTAAACCATTCCACTTGTTCTGGTAAAACCCACTCGTAGGTTCCATAGCCAAATCTATCATCAGCACCTGAGTCGATAAAGTATAAATATGCAATATCTTCTCCATTTTCTGAAAGAGGAATTACATAATTTTCCTTATCATTTATTACAACAACATCTTGTTTCTCAGGCTTATTTGATATTGTTTTGTCATAGATACAGCGTAATTCTGAACGAGTAATGCCCTCTTCGCTGTCGTGGTTTCCAAAAGTTATTGCAAGGGGAATGTCATATTTGTCAAAATATTCCATTACAATTTGAAAAACTTTGTCAGAATCTTTTACCCCATCAGACCACATGATGTCTCCTGTATGAACTATCAAATCTGGCTTTTCATCAGTTAGGATCTTATCGATAAGATTAAAAGTCCTAATATCATCCTCATGATGTGGTAGGTTTCCGAAATGTGTGTCGGTAAATTGTACGATTTTAAATGTATTATTTTTAAATTCCATATTATTCCTTTACTGATCCTATGGTGATACCTTGGACAAAATATTTTTGTATAAATGGATATAAGATTACAATTGGTAATATAACTACAATGATAGTTGCCATTTGTAGGGAGTCTCCCGTTACCTGAATCCTATCAAGTTGCTGGTAAGCTGCACCTGAGTTTTTGGCCAAAATATCTGCTAGCCCTTGTTGGCGGGTTAGCATGTCTTGAAGTATTGTAGCAAGTGGTTTTAGTTTTTGATTTCTAACATAGAAACTTCCAGCAAACCAGTCATTCCAATGACCAACAGCTGTAAAAAGTGTTACTGTAGCAAGGGTTGGCTTACTCATTGGTAAAACCATGTCGGTAAAAATCCTAAATTCTTTCATTCCATCTATTCTTGCAGCTTCCACAAGGCTCATTGGCACTTGAGAAAATGCAGATCTTAGTAGCAAAATATTTGTAACGCTATAAAGGCTTGGAATAATGTAAACCCAAATGGTATTTGTAAGACCCAATTGGCTAAGTACCAAATAGTAAGGGATAGTTCCACCGCCAAATAGCATGGTAAAAAATATAAAGAATGTAATCTTGCCCCTACCTGGCAGGTCAGGAATTGTAAGGGCCCAAGCAGCCATAGACATTAAAAATACACCAAGGACTGTACCAATTACAGTTCTAAAAATAGAAATGAAGAATCCATTTATAAGGTTATCTTGCTTAAAAACTTCTCTAAAGTTTTCTAAGGTAAAATCTCTAGGAAAAAAAGCAATACCTCCACTGGCTGCATCTTTACCTGAGTTAAAAGCAAGGGCTAGGATGTGTAAAAATGGCAAAACAATGGCAAGGGCCATAAGTATTAAAATAATATAAAATATAATTTGTGACCATCTGCTTGTTTGGATGGCTTTTTTTGAACTGTCCATAATCCTCCCTAAAATAAAAGATTCTCCGAGAAATTTTAGCTTATTCTCGGAGAAGGCTTTTAATTTAAAATATTAATAGAATATTGTATCTCCATCTTTTTCTTTTTCTTCTAAGAACTTGCAGAAACCTTCGATGTCAGCATCTTTAAGTCTTTGACGAGATTGTTCTAAGATAGCATTTGCTTCTTCTTCACTTTTTGCATAGTATGCTTTAAGGATTGCATCATCCCAATCTTCTAAAGCTTGAGAAAGATTTCCTTCATCGCCTTCGAATTCATATAAATATGCTTTTGGATATAGACCATCGATTACTTCTTTATCTTCGAATTTTTTGTCATAATTGTATTCTTCAAGAAGTTTTTGCGCTTGACTTGCTTCATCTCCTCTTACACTATCTCCCCAAGATTCTTCACCAAAGTCTCCTAGGTTGTCCATGTCTGTGTATGCAAAGTGTTCGCCCCAAAATGCTCTAACGCCTCTGAAACCTTCTTTTATAGCTTCATCTGGATTTTCTTCTGCTTCTTTTACTAATTCTTTTTTAGGAACTGGTTTTCCATCTACCATATCGTAGTGTTTACCTTCGATACCGTAGAAGTATAGTAGTTTACCTTCTTCGCTAGCCATCCAGTCTGCAAATTTTACAACTTCTTCTGGATTTTCTGTTGTTGCCGGTACTGCCCAACCTGTGTAACCAGATTTATATGGTTTAACCATATTGTCTGATCCATCTACTCTTTTGATATCTCCAAGTGGCATCCAATCGCCATTTGCGATTTCTGGTCTATAGTTGTGTGAGTCTGATACGATTGCAAATGATTTGTTTTGGATACCCTCTTGTGCACGAGTTTCTTCCATTGTATAGAATTCTGGGTGCATTAAACCTTCTTCTAACCATTTACGCACTTTTGCAACTCTTTTTTCACCGTAATCTGTCATAGATTCGTGTTTTACAGTATCTCCGTCTTTGGCAAATTTTTGTTCGCCTTCACCTTGCCACATTAAGTCTCTGTATGGTCTTGGTCTTTCAGAACCACCCCATGATGTTGGTCCTAGTGGAGTTACAGGGTTACCGTTATTATCTTTGTAATCACCTTTAGCAATTTTGTTTAATAATTCTTCTAGTTGATCACTTGTTTTTATGTCATCTGTTTTTACACCAAGATCTTCAGCAATATCGCGTCTGATAAACATATTTCCAAATAATTTACGTCCTGGGTCTGCAGGATTTCTATTAATTGACATATGAACTAGGTATGTTGCACCATCTTGGTCATCTCTCATCATGATATTATCTTTTGTATCTGTTGGTAGATAGCCTTCTTCAAAATATTTACCATAAATCTTACTTTCTTTAAGAGGCTTAGAAATATCAGCAAACATTCCTTCATTACTTGCTTTTAATAATAATGGGAATTCTGGTCTACCTGAGTTGTCTAGGTAAAAAGCAACTGCATCTGGAAGGTCTCCTGATGAAAGTCCTGCTGCAAGAGCTTCGTAAGAATCTTCATTTGATACTGATTCGATTGTTAGAGTGATACCTGTTTTGTCTTTGATGTATTGAGCAATTTCTGGACTCATTGTTCCTTCACCAGTATCTCCTGCTGATTCGAATACTAAAAGCTTGATTTCGCGATCAGCTATCCATGTATCTGGTTTGTCTGTATTTTCTTCTGCAGTGTTAGCATCTTTTTTATCAGCATCTTCTGTTTTGTTTTCTGCACTTTGAGTTGTTTCTGTCTTGTTGTCAGTTGTGGTATTAGAATCATTGTTTCCACAAGCTGTTAGGGCAACTAAACTCATTGCCATGAGCATCGCTTTGCTAAAAGTTTTTTTGATATTCATATTCTCTCCTCTTACCATAAAGAATTTTCGCCGTATTTATCGGCTGCTTTGTTAACTGCAACAGTTAGTCCAAGTCCTACAAGTCCTTGAACAAGTCCAACTGCTGTTGCTGGACCGTAGCGAGCTTTTTCAAGCCCTGTTTTTACTACATAGGTATCAATTATTTCTGATACTTGGTAGTTTCCTGGATTTTGCATCAAGTACACTTGGTCAAATCCAGCTGATAATATCCCACCTAAGGAAATGATAAACAATATCATAATTGTTTTTGAAATCCCAGGCAGGGTTACGTGACGGGTTTGCTTTAATCTATTTGCTCCATCTATGGCTGCAGCTTCATAAAGCGATGGTGAAATCCCCATAATTGCTGCGTAATAGATGATAGAGTCCCAACCAACATTCTTCCATAAATATGATCCAAATACTGCTGGATAGAAAAATCCATTTTCCATCATAAAAAATCTGGAACCATCAGTTACTCCTACATTTCTTAATAGGTTATTGATAAGACCTGTATTTGGGGCAAAAAGTTTATTTAGCATACCAATTACAACTACCCATGAAATAAAGTAAGGTAAATAGCTGATAGATTGGAAAATCGATCTGTGTTTGGTATTTACAATTTCATTAAAAATTAAAGCTAAAATTATTGGAAAAGGTAGGTAGATAAATAATTTTATAGCTGAAATAATAAGGGTGTTTCTAATATAAATAGGTGTTTGCCTATCAGAGAAAAACTCCTTAAAATATTGAAGGCCTACCCAGCCCTTACCATACATCCCAGAGTTAAAAGAAAATTTTCTAAAGGCTAGGATGTTTCCTGTCATTGGCCAATAAGAAAATATTATGAAAAAAAGTAAGGCCGGTAATAGCATTAGATAAAAAGTTTTATATCTTGCCATTCTTTGCCACAAAGTTTTTTTCACTGGTTTAAAGTATGGGTCATTGTCGTTATTATCATTATTTGGAAGCTTGGAAGCTGTGTGTTTGGCTATGTGTTCTGTCTGACTGATTTGATTGGTCAAGTTGTTCGTCTGATTTTCCACTAGCACTTCCTCCTTCCTTAACAATATTTTGATAATTTTTCTCATTATCAAGGACAATTCTGTCTGTAGAGTCTTTGTCAAAGAAATTTGCAAAATCTAGGTCAAAAGCAAGATTTAAGTCCTGGTTTCTGCTAAATTCATCAAGGGTATTAACTTTTGCAATAATATTTTTATTATCGACCATAAAGTGAATAAGAGTCTCAGACCCTAGCATTTCTGCTAAACGCACTTTAGTAGAAAATTGTACATAACGATCATTTTCAGGATCTAAATCACGCGCTAAGACTATATTTTCTGGGCGGATACCAAAAATTATTTCCTTATTCATATAACCTTTAAAGGCAAGTTGAGTAAGGATTGTGTCATTTAGTTTTATAATCTGTTCGCTAGTTTTTAATCCCTCCTCAGTAAGGGTAGCTGGGATAAAATTCATAGCAGGAGAGCCCATAAATCCTGCAACAAAAATATTATTTGGATACAAGTAAATATCTTTTGGTGTAGAAACTTGTTGGATAACTCCATCTTTCATTAACACAATTCTATCAGCCATTGTCATAGCTTCCACTTGGTCGTGGGTTACATAGATTGTTGTGTTACCAAATTCTTTAGAAATATTAGAAATTTCTGATCTGGTTTGGACCCTTAGTTTTGCATCAAGGTTTGAAAGTGGCTCATCCATCAAGAAAACTTTTGACTTTCTAGAAATGGCACGGCCTAGGGCAACTCTTTGGCGTTGTCCACCAGATAACTCTTTTGGAAGTCTATCTAAATAATCAGTAAGCCCAATGATTTCTGCAGTTTTTTTAACTGTTTTGTCAATCTCATCTTGACTTTTATTTTGCATTTTTAGGCCAAAGCCCATATTTTCTGCAACGGTCATATGTGGATATAAGGCATAGTTTTGAAAAACCATGGCTATGTCACGATCTTTTGGATGCACATCATTCATCAATTTATCTTCAAAATATAGCTCGCCTGAAGTGATATCTTCAAGGCCTGCTATCATTCTAAGGGTTGTGGATTTTCCGCAACCACTTGGGCCTACAAGTACGATAAATTCTCCATCTTTAATATCAAGATTAAAATCTCTTACCACATGTTGGCCTTCTATATAATCTTTGTAGATATGCGCAAGTTTAATATTGCTCATGCATGCTCCTTATAAGTACTAATTAGAAAAAATTTGAAATGTCATAGAATTTGAATTTTAGGCACAAAAATAAGCTTGTCAAAAACTAGCATTCGCTAATAAATATAAATGACATTTATTAGATTGATATTATGTAAATGTAAAATCATATAAATTAAATACGCATTAAAAATCAGCATTTATTTGCAATTTTATTTTATATTTGTAAAAGCTATTTATATATTTTTTACAAAAACTCATATAATGTAAAATTTAGTTAAAGACTAGGTAAATTATTTTTAATAAATTTAAGTAATAAAAAACCCAGCAATTGTTGAGATTTTGCTAGGTTAAAGTGTTTTATTTAAATTTTATTTATAATTTTTATTAAGATACTATGCTAGTTAAGCTCTCTTTTTATTTTTTTAAGTATTAGACCTAAATTGAATAATCCTTTCAAAATAGAAGTAAATGTCATGGCAGTCCATACTCCTGCTACACCAAAAATTGGCATAAATAATTTTGAAAATGGTATTCTTAAAGTATTAAGAATTATAGCAATTCGGGCTGGAGTTTTGGTATCTCCCATACCATTAAATGCTCCATTTAATCCAATTTCTACTGCCATAAATATTTGTGAAACTGAGAGAATGGCAAGATACAAGGCTCCAAGTTTTATAGTTTCAGCATCATTTGGCACAAATATTCTAATCAGTGGATACCTAAAAATATAAAGCACTATCATAGAAATTGCACCAATTATAAAGACGATTTCAAAAGATTTTCTGATGATTTTTTTTACTCTATCAAATAATTCTGCCCCATAATTTTGTCCAACCATAGCTGCAATTCCTATTTGTAGACCCTCTGTCGTATTCCAAGTAATTGACTCAAGTTGACTACCTATAGAATAAGCTGCAACTGCTGGTTCTCCAAAGCCTGCCATAAATTTATTCAAAATCATACTTACAACAGCCATATAAACATTCATAAGAGCTGCTGGCAAACCAAGTCTAAAAATTTGCCCCATCCACTCACTTCTATAGTCAATTTTTATCAGGGATTTTCTGAGTAATTCATTTTTACGAAATATTTCTATAATAAAGATAATAGTTACAACAACTTGGGCTAAAACTGTAGCAAGGGCTGCTCCACGTACTCCCATTTGTGGGAATGGTCCCCATCCGAAAATAAGAACAGGATCCAAAATAATATTTGCCAATAGGCCAATAGAGTTTATGATAAAAGGTGTCAGCGAATTGCCCAAGGATTGGAAGCTTTGAGATAATACTGGATTTATAAAGAAAAATGTAATCCCAAGTGCCAAAACAAATATATACTCACGTGCATCAGTGCTAGCAATTTCTGACAATTTAAAAAATGATACATAGCTATTGCCAAAAATCAGCATTAAAACAGTATAAATAATAGCCAAAAATATAGTTAAAATATATCCATTGTTTAAAATTCTAATAGTTTCATTTTCATTTTCCCTACCAAAGGCTTGAGAAGCCAAAACCCCCATACCTATCTTTGGTACCATAGTAGTAGCATTTGCAATCCATATTAAAAAACCAGCAAGTCCTACTCCTGCAAGAGCATTTGATCCCAAACGCCCTATAAAAAACATATCTACAAAACCATAAGTGATTTGGATAAAAGCAGTAAGTGCCAGGGGTAAAGATAATTTTATAAGGGACTTAGTAATATCTCCCTTAGTTAAGTTTACATTTTGATCCATAAAGCGCTCCTTTGATGATAATACTTTACAACTTAAATTTTAAATTGTCATTCTAAACACGTGAAGTATGGTTTTGATATGAAAACACAAAAACAAAGAATGATAAATAGTAAGCTTTACATGGGCGATGAAGAACTTCGCCAAGATATGTATGAAGCCCGCTGCAAAATGCAAGATTTTAATAAATCCATAACAGCTGAAGAGATCAGAGAAAAGGCCAAAAATATTTTTGGAGAATTCGGTAAGGATTCAATGGTAACCCCTCCATTTAGATTTGACTATGGCTACAATATTTTTATTGGCGAGCATTCTTATCTAAATTTCAATGTCTCAATCTTAGATTGTGCACCAGTCTATATAGGAGATAATGTACTAATCGGCCCAGATTGTGCATTTTTAACACCAAATCATCCAAAAGATCCAGAAATAAGAAGAACATTTATAGAATACGCCGAACCAATAAAAATCGAAAATGACGTGTGGATAGGAGGAAAGGTAACAGTAATTGGTGGTGTAACCATAGGTGAAGGCTCAATAATAGGAGCAGGATCAGTTGTAGTAAAGGATATTCCGAAAGGAGTAATAGCAGCCGGCAATCCATGCAAAGTTATCAGAAAAATAGATGAAAATGACAAGCAAGTTTGGCAAGAAAAATACGATGACTATCAAAAAGAAATGGGAGAGGAGTAAGAATACTTAGTTATCAATAAATAAACTCTAAGTCTAGATTTATCCATTTTTCTTCTTCACTAAAATCTCTTTTTTAGAAAGAATTTTATGCTAGATTAATATATTTTCAGTATTAAAGTCCATTCTAAGGGTTTATAAGTGTGCGAAAATATAAATAAAACAATCCTAAAATGGCAAAGCATTTCTTAGTTCTTTTTTATAGTACAAATTGTACATTTCATATAAAATAGATATATCAATTGCGACATCTAGTAAAAACGCTCCCCGCGCAGGAGCGGAGGGGGTGAAATGGGTCGGGGGT
>NZ_JAEUYX010000005.1 GCF_016798225.1 Anaerococcus sp. mt242
CACAGATATAAATCTATGCCTGATGTTAAGTCCAACTTTTTGGGGTCACCTTAGAGGCTTGGGTTATTTTTATTTTAAAGACTTACTAGTATATTTAAAATTATAGCTAGAACTACTGATATAACAAACATTAAAGGAACTACAAGCCCTATAAATCTTTCTCCTTTAATCTTATCAAAGCTTTTATTTACTATATAATAAGAGGAAAAATAAGCTAGGGTAACTACTGTAAAAAACGAGCTTATAAATATCAGATCATAACCCCTCATCACATATCCTGATATTAAAAATATAAGTGTAGGTATGTAAAGATATCCTAGCCCATTTAAAAATGTCATGTTTTTCTTATTTACTTTTACTTCTTTCAATTCTTTCCCTCCTTTTGATTTTACTATTTTGCTCACTATCCTTAGTTACTTTGATTATTTCAAAGCATTTTTCTTTTGTTTTTATAGTTTTTGCTAATAATTCTTTCTATTATGGTTATAGCAACTATAAAAACTTAAACCAGGCTATGTAGACTGATTTAAGATGTGATTTTTTGTATATAAATATTTAATAAACTCTTCTATCAAAAACATTCCTGTAATGGCATATAGACCAATAAGTTTATTATATTCCCACAAAGATGCCTTATCTAAATTAAAAATCAATCCAGATTCAAAAATAAAAGATGAAACTAAAAAGATAAAGACTTCTATTACAAATGATGCTATACTTAGTAAAACTTTTTTCTTTAAATTAAGTTCAGGCCTAAATCCATTATTTAAAAGTAAAATAGGAATCCATGCTAAGATTATTAACGTTATTATCACAATATTATTCATTGGTATGTAATTTACAAAAAAGTTTACAAAAAGAAATATTACTCCAATTAATGATGTAAATATTTTTCTTACCATGCTTCTATATACCCGTTATTAGGATGAGCATCATTTATATTTACTATTTCTGCAATTATTGTTCCTGAATCAGCTGCCCACATTTTTTCCTCATAAATTCTCTTTTAATATTACAACTTTCTTTACATATTTAATATTATATATTTATAAAATATTGAATTCAATAAGGATTAATAATATGTATTTATAAAATATTAAACTATCAAAAATAGTATTACATATAAATTTGATAAATAAAAAATGTTTACATTTTATTCTTTTGATCTTTTTTGACTAAGTAGAGTATACCCTATTTAGTCTGTTAAAATATACATATAAAATAACTATTGTTTAAATAATCTATTAAAATTAATTAAATTTAGTATTTAAAACATATCTTTTTGGGTACATCTTGATTGAAAGGTGTTAATTAAACAATAACAAAGGAAGGTTATGGATAATAAAATTAGAGCAATAGCTGATGCTATATTAATAATTATATTTATTGCACAAGGTGTTTATTTGAGAGATAAATATAATATATTATCAAAAAAAGTAGATAATTTAAGTAAATTAATATCAGAAATGAGTGGCGATGTCGATTACAAAACCTTGAAAAAATTAAATTTAACAGATGAAGATATAGCAAAAATAATTAAACTCATTAATGATGGAAATAAATTAGAAGCAATAGAGTATCTGAATGATTTAAAAAATCTAAGCCATATCGAAGCATACAATATTATTAATAATTTAATTGGAAGTCAAGGTGAATAATTCTTTATCAATATTGAAAGACAAGTTACTTAAAATAGCATCTAGTATATTATTAATTGGATTTATATTCTAGTTTTCAAATCCATTGATCTCACAAGCTAAAGCTATAGATGAAATTGAAAAATGTACAAATGAATATTCTCAGATAGAAAATTTAAGTATGGATGATTTATCTGATTACGTTTACAGAGTAATTTTATCAGAAAAAGAAATATATGATAAAAACTTAGTAGATAATCAAAGCGAGATGGCATTAGTTTATAGAAATAATGGTATAGATGTTGGTCAAATCGAAGATAAAGCAAATGATAGCTTATCTGTAAGTACTAAATCAATCACTATTAATGGAAGTTGTGTTTGGGCTGTAACAAAAGCTTTAACAAAAATAGGTTTAATAGCTGCTGGCGGATATGCAATAGGTAAATTAACTACAATAGCAGAAACATTGGGCAGTTTAAAAGATGCCGCTTACTTAATAGCTTTAGCTATCAAAGATCGTAATTTAAAATCCTATTTACAAGGTGTTGGAATCTCAAATTCAGATAAAATAGATATTATAATTGGAGCTGCGACTCAAATAGCATTATCTGTTACTGGAGTAGGTGAAGTAAAGAAAAATTGTTGGAATTGATTTATAAACAACAATAATTTAAATATATGATAAAAATATAAGAGGGTAAAATGAGCTGAACCCCAAAATCCGGAATACGGATGGAGGGGTTCAGCTCATAAAATCCTGCTTTTTTTTGAAACTATCAATATACCCTTAGAATCAGGCAAATAAAAAACCCAAGTTTACGATAAAACTATTTTCTAATGGTTATTTTAAAATCGTCTGGTCTGTTACACGTGTTTGCGATTTTAAAAATTTCCTTATCCAATAGTCTTAAAAACTTGGGTTCAGTGTTTAATTTAAAAGCAAATTTCTTTAATTACTCTTATTATAAGCAAATTTTTGAAACTGGAGACGATACTCACTTTTTCTTTCGGAGTTTCAAAGCGAAATGCTTTTTATATTTATCTCAATATCTAATATTTTTATTAAAGAAGATTTTCTTTTGCGTATTCAATTATATCGTCAGATTCGTACATTGCTTTTCCATCTACAACTAGACATGGTACTTGTACCTTACCTCCGACTTCTTCTAATTTACGAGCATTTTCCTCGCCGCAGGTTACATCTTCTATATTATAGGATGGAAACTTGATGATGTCATTATCTCTAAAAAAGTCTAACACCTTCAAGCAGAATGGACAATCTGGCTTAAAGTAAAGTTCGAAATCGTGTTCTCTTTCCATTGGACTATCCTCCTATCTTTCTAGTTGAAAATATATTTTCTTATTAATATAATACCCAGGAGTTTTTATTCTAAACATCGTTTTCCTAGTTTTTTAATTTTTTAATGTTTTCGCTTAATTAAAATATTTGACAATATATTTTCAAAAACTATAATTTAAATATAGTTTTATTTATGGAGGTTATTATGGATTACATAGAACTTGCAAAGGCTAATGAAGACCTTTGTATAGAAATGAGACGCGAGCTACATAAAATTCCTGAATTGGAATTAGAATTACCAAAAACAGTTGCCTACGTAAAATCAAAATTAGATGATTTTGGCATCGAATACAAGGAATATGTAAATGGCAATGGTCTTTCTGCCCTAATAGAAGGAAGTGAAGCTGGCAAATGTCTTGCAATTAGAGCTGACATGGATGCTTTGCCAGTTGCTGAAGAAACAGGACTTGAGTTTGCATCTACCCACCCAGGCAAGATGCACGCATGTGGTCATGATTCTCACACAGCAATAGCCTTAACTGCTGCAAAAATTTTAAATGAAAACAAGGATAAATTAAAAGGATCTGTAAAATTTATCTTCCAACCAGGAGAAGAAATCCCAGGTGGTGCAAAACCAATGATTGATGAAGGAGTTTTAGAAAATCCAAAAGTTGATTTCATAATCGGTATGCACGGAGGACATTTGGCAGAAATTCCACGCGGATCTATTGCCTTTAAGGAAAATGAAATGATGGCTGCTATGGATAAGTTTACTATAGAAGTAAATGGTAAAGGCGGACATGGAGCAAGCCCACATCTTGCTATCGACCCAATAGTTATTTCTGGGGAAATCCTAATGGGACTTCAAAAAATTATTTCAAGAGAAATTGCCCCAGTAGATAGCGCCCTAGTTTCTGTTTGTAAAATAAACGGTGGTTTTACCCAAAATATCATCCCAGATAAGGTAGAAATGATGGGAACAGCTAGATCTCTTAGCGAAGATGTAAGAGATATTGTAGAAAAAAGAGTTATTGAAATTTCAGAGGGCATTGCCAAAACCTACGGTGGATCTGCTGATGTAAATTACGAAAGATTTTACCCAGTACTTAACAATGACCCAGAATTTACTGGCCAGGTTAAGTCTATAGTAAGTGATATCCTGCCAGAAGATGTATTTGACCTTAGAAAACCAGTTATGGGTGGAGAAGACATGGCCTTTTACCAACAAGAAGTTCCTGGCTGCTTTATGTTTTTATCAAACCTAGGAGAGCACTCAGATGGAGTTTGCTATCCAAACCACAACTCCAAATTTAACCTAGACGAGTCCCTATTCTACAAGGGTGTTGCTACATTTATTGCATCTGCCTTTGAAATATTAAAATAGAAAGAGATTTTATGCACAAATTTAAAATAAAAGATGACCTAGGCATGCATATTACAGTCCTGATTTTGGCTATAATAAGCATCCTAATCGGTCCAAAAAACTTAAATGTCGGAGGAATAACAATAGTATTTTCTCCCCTGATTTGGGCAATGGTTCTATCATTTGCCGTTTATATGTCACCAATTAAAACTTTAACAGAAAAAGAAGCTCCAGCAGCAAACTCCATGATGAGTATCATGCTTGCAATTTTAATTGCAAAACTAGGAGTAGCTAGTGGATCACAACTTGAAGCTATAAAAGAAGCAGGCCTTGCTCTTGTTTTACAAAACTTTGGTAACTTGGGTACAATTATTATTTCTCTACCAATTGCCATGCTACTTGGCCTAAAAAGAGAATCTATCGGTATGTGCCACGCCCTAAGTAGGGAATCAAATGTAGGTCTTATCCAAGATAATTACGGTGCCCAATCTCCAGAATTTAGAGGAGTAATGGCAGTTTATATTATAGGAACAATTTTAGGGCCTATAATTTTAAGTATTATTACATCAATTACAATTTCTCTAGGAATTGTAAGCCCACAGGCAGCAGCTATGGGTACTGGAGCAGGATCTGCATCTATGATGACAGCAGGACTTTCTGCACTGATTGCAAACTATCCGCAATATGAGGCAGAAATGACAGCCTTTGCTGGACTTTCAAACCTAATTTCCAGTGTAATTGCTCTGCCACTTGGTATATTTTTGGGATTGCCGCTTACAGAATTTTTATACAAGAGATTTGATAAGCTAAGAGGAGGAAAAAATGCAAAAGTTCAAAACTGATTTTCCATCCATAATCATAGCCCTATTTTTTACAATAATTGCTTGTACTGTTGCAAATATGATTGGCTATGAAAGTCTGGGCAATTCTCTACCAGGCATCTTAGTTTTGTCAGCTATTACCCTAGGAGGATATTTCTTATCCTATGTAGTGCCACTTAAAAAAGTTTCGGCAGTACTTTGGATTTCAATCATTGCAATCCTTATTTCAAGCCCAATCTCACCAATATCTGATTTTGTAATAAAAAGTGTCGATAGTCTAAATATCAACGCAATTATTACACCAATCCTAGCCTACGCCGGAGTTATAATCGGTAAAGACTGGGGAGCATTTAAGTCAGTTGGGATAAAGGGAGTGATAGTTTCTATTTTTGTAATCATAGGAACATTTTTAATCTCAGCCCTACTAGGTGACTTCTTTATGGGTATATTTAATTAATTGAATATTAAATCCAAGAATAACTCAAGTTTTTTATAAATTTTAACAAGCTTGAGTTATTTTTATCATATACATATAGAATGTTTTTAATATTACTAGTTCTTACTAATTCTTCTAGCAATACTTAAGACAGAGATTATATTAATTCTCGAATGATAAATCTATTTTCGTATTTGCTTTTTTTTAGTCATAATGCTTGAAATAATAATAGATGAAATTATTGCAAATACAGCAGTGGCTATTATTTGGGCTCTTTTATTATCTTTGAGGATAAATAAAGCTATAAGGTAAACTACTACAACTAATATTAAAATCTTCTTATTCATATTTTTCTCCTAAATTTATTGATCTTGTTGATAAGTCTAATATTGTATCTTTAACATGGCTTGAAAATATAGAAGCAGACTTATTATCCTCTATATTTTGCTTAATTAAAGCTATTGCTTTTTTTCGACTGGATATATCCAAACTGTTTAAAGGTTCATCCATAAGTATAATTTTCTTATCTAAGGCTAAAAATGTTGAGAAATATAGTTTATATTTCATCCCCAAAGAATAAGTCCCTATTTGATACTCTGGATTTATATCTAAATCTAAGTAATCTATATAATTATAAACCTTATCTACAAAAATTTGGTCTTTCTTCCACAAGGCCTTAACCCATAGGATAAAATCTTTTGCTGACATTATTTCAAAAAAATTTGGCTGAGAAGGTATGTAGCTAATATAATCTTTTAACATTGCCTGTGTTATCTTTTTATTATTTAGATAACACTCTAAATCTGGACAATAATTTAACCCGGATAAAATCTTTAGAAGTGTGGTTTTACCAGATCCATTTTTTCCGTTTATACATAAAATTTCTTTCTCATCTAGCTTAAAAGAAAATTTATCAAATATAAGTTTATCATCATATGAGAATGTTAAATCTTTTATTTCTAGCATTATATTCTAACTCCAATATTACTTTCTATTAATGCTGCAATTATTAGTAAAAATAATATTATAAGAATCCCTAAGAAAAAATATCTTAACTTAATAACTTTTGTATCATCATGGGTAACGTTATATATAAATTTAAATGTCTCATATGATAAAGCCGTAGCTAATAACAATGCACATGTTTCAAAAACAAAATGAGGAAGTATATGCTCAATTATAGGACTCATACCATATTGATTTATAACTCCTATAATAACTCTACCTAAAACTACGCTATTGCTGATTAATATAAAATTACCAAAAATACCAAAAGTAAAAATTCCTAATACTATAATCAATATGGCAGATATACTATTGTGGGCTAATAATTCCCAAAAGCCCATAATTTTAGGCTCTATACTTATTTTCTCATTTCTAAAAATTATAATTCCTAAAAAAAGAGTCAAAATATAAAGAACAGTTGCAAAAATAAATTGATTCTTGTAATAGGAAACTCCTTCTTTAATCGATAACATTAATCCTTTCAAGTATATTGCCTCCCTTTGTTATAGTAGCATCCATTTGTTTGTCTATTAAGCTTCCAGTAATTATAAATATCACAACTAGAAAAAGTAAGTAGTATATATTTAAAAACTCACTTATATATTCAATAATCAATATGAGCATAGGAATTATTGTAAAAGGTAACTTAAATAAATTTTGCATCTTCTCATCTATGAAAGAACTTTCTTCGCTATTATCTAAACTAGTGTCTAATTGGGAAGAAATAGCAAAGTTTAAAAATCTAGAAAATGTTGCTAGCTTACAATTGAATATTTGTATTCTCGGTGCAAGAAAGATAATTATAAATATAAGCATTAAAGCAAATATTTTATTATCAATATAAATAATGGAAAACACTGCCTGTAAGATTATCTGTACAAACAGCATTTTTTTTGTGTAATTATTTAAACAATTAACTCTATTATTATAAATATCTAGGATAGGCTTTGAAGCTAATCTAAAATAATATACGTCAGTTCTTATATCATAGTTCGTAAATTCATTAGCTAATGTTACATACAAGGATCTAATAAAATTGGAATTAGATATATAAAAAAGCCATATTATAAGGGTAATCTTAATCATATCATTTTTCTGATTATTTAGTATCATAAGCTCTATTAAGGTAACTACCATGTACTCTGGAATTTTTAAAACTTGACTAGCTAGATTATCTAGTGAAGCAGAATATATTCTTTTTATCAAAGGTAATTTATCATCTGATTTTATATATTTATTAGAAACTATATTACCATCTAAAATTAAAATTTTATTAAGCCAGATATCCCTATAATTTCTAAGATTATTTATTATATTAATAATTACATATAAAATTAAAACAAGTAAAATAAAAAATTTGTATTTAAAAAAATAATACTTGTAAATACTTATTGGTCTTTTAATTGATTCCATTAAGTCACTAAGTAAAACATCTTCCTCAAAAGAATTACTATTAATTATTAATTTTATAATATTTATTGTCTCCCCAACTAAAGAAAAAACGAGAGATACAATGAGATATGTAAATACTATAGCAAAAATAACTTTAATTACCTTAATAAATAAAGCAAGGCCTGAATTATAGTTTTTCTTAATTTCCTTATTAACTGATCCTATTTTTGAAAAATAGGATAATATAAATACAGGTACAATATAAAATACTAGCTTCCTATCCCATACCACTGCTCCTACTATAATAGGAATTAAACTAGATATATTAAATATAAAATCAATTATATATATGGGAGTGATTGTTTTTTTCAAAAAACTAGGATAAGTAGTAGAATTAATCCTATATAAATCCAAATTATTTTGTAAAAAATTTATATTAGTCTTATTAGTAGTTGATAAATTCACAAATATAACCATCAAGATTAATATTTTTACTAAGTTAATGTTTATATTAAAAATTTCTATGTTATTTAAAAAATAATATAGAAATATAGAGGTAAATAACAACGTAAGAAATTCTTTTGCAAAAAAAACTATGTAGCAAGGCTTTTGAGTTTCTAAAGAAAAGAACTTTTGATAAAAACTAAATTTACTTTTCAAATTAATTTTCCCAAGTATAGAAAAAAGTAGCAATTTAATCTCCTAAGGGTAAAAATATATAAATAGTGGTGCAGATTTTATTAAATTATTTTAAGTATTTTTTACCAAGCAACGGCTTTAACCATACTTTTTTTAGCTAATGTTTTTACAGTTTGTTTAAAGGTTGCCCACCCCATTGTCATAAGAGCAGTAGCCCCACCAGATGCTATACTTGAGATAATTCCTAAAACTGTTACTAATGTTCCTGCGCCTAGTACCACATTAACAACTGTAGTTGCTATTGCTGTTGGTACTCCTAAAGTTGCTGCTACAAGCATAATTAATTCCATATTTTTTCTCCTTATTATTATATTTTCTGCACCACTAGATATAACTAAGTTAAATAACTAAATATTATTTTATAAACTATATATTGATATTGGTATTTGTGATATATCTGAACGATTGTTAGGTATAACCATGACACAAAGCAGTAGTAAAGCTGCAATTAATTTATTTTTTCTTAATTTCATTTTTTATCCTTTCTTTACTTTTTACAATTCTATTATAATTTCTTTTACAATAAAAAAAAACCCACTTTTTTGTGGGCCTATGGAGCATTTATTATATTTTTTATGCTTTTTTCTATTAAAATTCTAACGTTATCTTTTAACAATAGACTACATAAATCTAGGGATTTATTAAGTTCTATCTCATAGTCAGGATCATTAAGTTGATACATAGATAATCCTTTTAGGTAATAAAATAACATAATTCTTTTAAAGTCATTGTTGGCTGAGCTTTGAGCTAAAGACTTATCACAAATTATTATTGAATTATTGTAATCTTTACATACATAATAGTATCTTGCCAAATTATACATCAGATTTATGTAATTAGGATCATATTTTTCTAATTTATCCATAAGATAATCTAATATTTCTTTGCATTTTTCTATCTTATCGATATATAGATAATATTCAGAAAGATTGATTAGTATCCTAGATCCAATTGTATTAGGACTTCTATTAGATTTTTCTTTTAAATCCTCATCTTTTAAGTTTAAGGCAAGCAGGAGGTACTCTTTAAATTTATCATAGTCTCCAGTAACTTCTTTTTCATAAATCCCTTTATAATAATATATGTACTGATTTAGATTTGTATAGTATAGCTCTGATAAATTTTCTCTGATAGATATTAGCTCTTTTATTTTTTCTTCTATTCTATGAAAATTTGTATTTTCTAAATCATAATCTATTTTTCTTATAATTTTACTAGCTTCCTCCCAACTAGATCCTTTATCTTTCATTAATACTATTTCAAAATCTATGTCTAAAGCATCTAATATTTCTATAAACGAATCAAGCCTAGGGTTGTTGTAATTGTTTTCTATTCTTCTAACTGATTCTATGTTTATTCCCGATAATTCAGCTAGCATTCGTTGGGACATATTCTTAGATTTTCTAATCCTCTTAATTTCATTACCAATATTTTTATAATTTTGATTCATATAGTTTCTCCATCTTAAAAAATATTTTTTAGATAACATTTACACATATATACTATATAAAAAAATCGCTAGATCACTACTATCAATCTTTTTACTTATTTATTCACTTTCAAATGTTCTAGAAAAATCAGAAAACCACTTTAATTCTTTTTCTGCAGTTTTCTCATCCCGGCCGTATTGGCCAATTAGAAATTCTTTAAAATTTTCTACACTTGATAAATCTGCGTCCAAAGGCTCACTTTTTAATGCGCCCCAATGATCTATGGCTAGCTGGCCATTTTTATTCCATATATCTCTTATTTTAAAATCCATATCATACACCTTTACTATAATATAGATACCCACATTAAATTTATAAATCTACTGGTGCCATAAGGACTTTTCCTGTACCGCGGTAAACATTTACAAAGCCTTCTCCGCTGGCAGCAGATCCTATTAATGACCTTGTTGTTCGCTCAACAGTAAATTTAAGTGAAGAAGACCAAGCAATAGCAAAAGATCCGTCTATCCTTAGTTCATCATTATCAAGTTCAACCTCAATTAACTCATTTCTTGCGACTGGTGATTCCAAAGCCACCACTCCATTACCAAATAAACCTAAGTTAAACAATCCTTCTCCACCAGCAACTGCAGATGAAATTGAAGATCTGGCTACTGTTTTGTGGTCTAGGGATGATTCGCAAGCTAGGAAATATCCGTCTTCTAAAACTAGGCCACCATCCCAATTATCAACATCTAGTAAAATTATGTATTTATAAGTTGGTTCTAAAACTACCATACCTGAGCCGTGGTATTCTGGCTTTATGGCAGATTCGTTAGTTACAGATGATCTTATACTTTTGCTAAAAAAATCTCCCACACCCTTGATACCTGTACCAGCATTTACATCACCAACCATCCATTGCATAGCTCCTTGTTGGAGGGTAACTGGATTTACTGATAAGTCACAAACTAATTGTTTGAGCCTAACCCCCATTTGGGCGGCAAAATATTCCTTTTGAGCAGTTTCCTTAGTAACTGATAAGTCTCTTTTGTATTCTGCTATCCTAAAAGCCCCCTGCTGGTCAGTAATCATTATGTCATCATTATCTATAAAATTATTAATCTTAAACACATCTGCCTCCTTTTGCTTTTATTGTACCAAAAATTTGTTAATTTTGTATATAACTTAACTTTAAATAAAAATGCATTTTACTTAATATTTGATTTTAATATTATTCAAGTGTATATTGAATATAATTAAAGGAGAGATATATGGCTATAGATGTAATTCCTGACTGGATGAGTAATTTAGATGATGAAGATATAAATTTTATTAAAAACTTTTTACTTGCATCGGGTTCTTTAAAAGAAATAGCAAAGCAGTATGAGGTTACTTACCCTACTGTAAGGCTTAGATTGGATAAACTTATTCAAAAGATTGAGATTAATGAAGATAATGCCCAAGATCCATATGTGGGTCTGGTTAAAAAACTTGCTGTAAATGACAAAATTGATTTTGATACAGCGAAGATTCTAATAAATGAATATAGGAAAAGGAAAGGAGTCTAGTATGCGAAATACTAATTTTTACTTATTGATAACTTTGTTAGTTTTTATAGGAGTTATATTTGTTCAAGTTAAACTTTCATCTACTGATAGTAAGTTCTTTGGTTTGATATTGCCTGGTATAAGCTTTATATTATTATCTTTAGGTTCACTAACCTACGATAGCATTGGAGTAAGTAATAATAGTAGTATTTTAAGTCAATTCTTTGGTTTTTTGATTGCAAATATCCCAACATTTATATTCTTAGCAATATACTTTGGAGTACGCGAGAAAAATCGTGTTAATAAGCAAATAGAAAAAATGAATATAAAAGATTTATAAATAAAAAAGACGAACCTTGAAGTTAGGGTTCGTCTTTTGTAATATCAAATAATAAGACTGGCAAAAGCACTCTATTATTGCTAATTTGTTCCTATAATATTATTCTTTACCTTTAAATCATAAGGATAAGTGGGATTTTTACTAGATATAAATATCTTTAAGTATATAATTTAGCGGCACCTTATTAGTCAATTATCATATACCAGTCGTTAGATTTAATATTTTCAAAATTTATTTTATTATTAGAAAAAATTTTACCATTAAATGGAATCTCATAGCTTAATTTTTTTCCAAGATGAACTATGTCTATGATAGCCTTGTTATCCTTGGTATCAAAATTTAAAGATTCTATTTCATTTGCTGGTAGCAAGCTGAAGTCTCCCTTAGTGGAATTAGAAATTTCTTTTTCGTATATGCCCTTATTAGTAAAATTTATTATAAAGGTTCTATTAGAATCAAAAACATTGTAGCTTGTTGAAGCTAAAAGTTTACCCAGTCCTTTGATTGGTCCATTGTGCTTTATAGCAACTAAGTAAGCATCATTTTTTCCAAAATTTTCTACCACTTTATTATCTATATTATTTTTGTCATTGAAAAAAAGTCCCATATTTCCTCCTCTTTTTAATCAAAAATAAATACTTGTTTGATATCTTTATCCAAAACTTTGCATATTTTGTAAGCTGTCTCTAAAGTTGGGCTTATAGTTTTATTTTCATAGGCCATAATCGATCTTCTTTTTAGACCAACAGCCTTGGCCAAGCTATGTTGAGATAGGCCTTTTTCCTTTCTAAATTCGGCAATTCTATTTTCTATTTTTACTTCAACTTGTTTTTGCAATACTAGCTCCATTATGGTTACATTTATAGTACTAAATTTGTTACATTTATAGTACCATTTTATATTTCTCTTGTCAAAAAAAGACTCCAACGTATATGGAGTCTTTGTCTTTATAAAAATATGGTCAGCATCAGCAAAGGACCTACTACCAAAAGTAACCCTGGTAAAAATACCTTCATTGCTGCTAAAAACATTGCTAATTTATCATCTTTTTCTAGATTATTTTCATCTAACAAGTTTTCTTTTTCATAGATTTCATCGGCGTTTTTGCCGCTAAATCTATCTATAGGCTTTTTCATAGAGCGCTCATTTCTTCTAGGTCGTGCTCTTCTTTATTTTTTAAAGCTTGATTTTTATCATAAGCTCTTTGTTTTTCTTCTTCGCTTACTTCCATCAAGTGACAAGCTACATAGTGGCCCTTGCCATAATCTTTTAGTTGTGGTTGGTAAGTTTTACATATATCCATAGCATATTGACATCTAGTGTGGAAACGGCATCCTGATGGTGGATTTACTGCTGAAGGAATGTCTCCCTCAATTGTTTGCAGTTCTTGACCTTGGTCCACATCTGTTCTAGGAATTGCTTGTAAAAGAGCTTTTGTATATGGATGCATTGGATTATCGAATATTTGCTCTGTGTTTGCAAGTTCTACCAAAACTCCTAGATACATTACCCCGATACGGTCAGAAATGTATTTTACAACTGAAAGGTCGTGGGTTATAAATAGGTAGGTCAAATTGTTTTGATCTTTTAAGTCTTGAAGTAGATTTATAATTTGTGATTGGATTGAAACGTCAAGGGCAGATACTGCCTCATCGCAAACTATAAAGCTTGGTTTTAAGGCTAGGGCTCTTGCAATACCGATTCTTTGTCTTTGTCCACCTGAGAATTGGTGAGGATATCTGTGTAAGAAATATGGTGCAAGTCCACATTTTTCCATAGTTTCTTGGATGTATTCGTTATATCCTTCATCTTTTCTTGATTTGAATAAATCGTGTCCTAGGACACCTTCACCTATGATATTTCCAACTGTCATCTTTGTATCTAGCGATCCATAGGGGTCTTGGAAAATCATTTGTAGGTCTTTTCTCATCTCACGCATTTCTTCATCGTTTAGTTTTGAAAGGTCGATACCATTGTCTTTTTGGCTTTCTAGCTCTTCAAAGCCTTCTTTTTCTTTTAGGGTATCTCTATATGCTTCGATATTGTTGTATTTTTCCCCAACTACTTTTGAAAGTTCAGTTCTTTTTGCAATTAATTCCTTATATCTTGGGTCGTTATCACGTTTATTGTAATATTCGTCCCATTCTCTAGATCTCATTTGGAGTTTTTGCTCAAATACATCTATATCAGCAATAATTTTTGCACGTTCACGAAGTCTTGTGTAGTAGTCATTTAACAGACTTTGAACCTTATCTAGGTCATCAGATGCTAAAAGTCCACCAGCAATTCTTATCATATTTAGATATTTTTCTTCGATCTCGCGGCGTTTAAACATTGCCTTTTCATTGGCTGCTGCACGAGCTTCATCGTCAGCTGCATTTTCAAGCTCAGCATAGATATCATTTAGCTCATCATTTGCATTTTTGTAGCTTGGAAACTGGCTAGATATATTTTTTATCATGGTGCCCATATATTCTGGGGCAACATCTTCTAAAGTTTTTCCGTAATATAGGGTTATTCCCTCTGTTTGGTCATAAATTTGTAAAAGTGTTCTACCAAATGTTGATTTACCACATCCGGATTCTCCTACTAGACCTAATGTTTCACCTTCATAGATGTCAATAGAAATTGATTCATTGGCATGAACATAGGAACTAGGTCCTTTGTTAAATAGACCTTTTTTCTTAAGAGGGAAATATTTTTTAAGATGTCTTATCTTAAATAGGACCTTTTTTTCGTTAGTATTTTCCATCTTCTCTTTCCTTTCTATTTGGATAGTGACATCTGATTCTTTGGTGTTCATTAACTGCGACTAATTCTGGCATTTGGTTTACACATTTTTCTGTGGCATATTTACATCTATCTGCAAATTTGCAACCCTTTGGTAAATTTAGTGGGTGTGGCACAGATCCAGGAATTATATCTAATCTTTGATTTTTATCACTTGTTATGGATGGGATAGAATTTAGTAATGCTACTGTGTAAGGATGGTTGTAGTCTGTAATATCTCTTTTAAAAATATATTCTACTGGAGATTGTTCTACAATTTGTCCTGAGTACATTACCGCAACTTCATCTGCCATTTGGTTAATAACACCAAGGTCGTGGGTGATAAATAGGATTGATGTGTTAAGTCTATGTTTTAAATCATTCATCAATCTTAAAATTTGCGCTTGGATAGTTACATCTAGGGCTGTTGTTGGCTCATCTGCGATTAATAATTTTGGCTCGCAAGCTAGCGCCATAGCGATCATTACCCTTTGGTTCATCCCACCTGAAAGTTCAAATGGATATTGTTTTGCTACTATGTGTGGGTTTGGGATTTTTACAGAAGCTAGTAGTTCTTCACATCTTTTAGCTGCTTGATGTTTATTCATATTTCTATGAAGCATAAGGACTTCTGAAATTTGTCTTTCTACTGTAAATACAGGATTTAGGGAGCTCATTGGCTCTTGGAAAATCATTGAGATTTCATTTCCCCTGATTTTTTCCATTTGGCTTGTCTTATATTTTACTAAATCTTCACCCTTATATATTATTTCACCATCATATATTTTTTGGTTTGGTTCAAATAATTGCAAAATACTCATAGCAGTTTGGCTTTTACCAGAACCAGACTCACCTACAAGTCCTAAAGTTTTACCCTCATCAACTGTAAATGATACACCATTTACAGCTTTGATAAGGCCTTTTCTTGTAGAAAAATATGTGTGAAGCTTGTTAATTTCTAATAAACTCATTCTTTTCCTCTATCTCTCATTTGCTCTAGGGTCTATTGCATCACGAATTGCATCCCCCATTAAGTTTACAGAAAATGATACTAAAAATACCGCAAGTGCTGGGAATACCCATCTCCACCAGTAAGTATTTAATACTTCTGAACTTTGGGCAGCAGATAGCATATTCCCCCATGATGGTGTTGGCTCTTGTACACCAAAACCTAAAAATGACAAACCTGATTCTGTTAGTAAGTTGCCTGCATAACCTAAGGTTGCGTTTACAATTACTATAGAAAGGATATTTGGCAAGATATGCTTAATCATTATTTGAGAATTTTTTACACCAAGTGCACGGGCAGCAGTGATGTAATCACGCTCACGTTCTGCAAGGATTTGTCCACGTACTAGACGAGCTAGTCCTGTCCAGCCTAGTAAACCTAAAAGCACCATCACCATAGTAATTCTTTGAGTTTGGCTTGCTCCTGGTGGCAATAATGCTGATAGTGAGATAAGCATTGGATAAAATGGGAATGATGAAATAATTTCAGATACCCTCATTAAAATATTATCCACACGACCACCTGCAAAACCTGCAATCATACCTATTATTACACCAAGTACAACTTGGATTACAGTTGAGATTAGGGAAATAAGCATGGTCATGCGACCACCATGAATTAATCTTGTAAAGATATCACGGCCTTGATCATCAGAACCAAATCTAAATCCATTTAGTCCCCAAGTTTTGATATTTCCTTCCTTATCTACTGCATATTGGTTAAAGTATGATGCATATATTTGGTCAAAATCTCCCTCTGGAGCATTTAGCTCACCGTAATTATCTTTTCCCCAAGTATAAAGTTTGCCGTTTTCATCTAAGGCAGTAAAAGTTGTATCTCCACCTTGGATATCTACAATTGGTGCTTCAAAATCTGGGACTTTGTCTCCAGAAATACCATCTCTGCTTGGACCCCAAACATAAAGTTTTCCTTTATCATCAAGGGCTGCTGCAGATGAGCTAGTAAGGGCAACTTTTTTTACAAACACAGATCCATCAGTAAGCTCTTTTGGCATAGTTGTTTGGTTTTCTGCACCAAGTACACCGATAAGTTGAACTGTACCATCAGTTTTTGCTACTAAAATATTGATTGGAGATGTATCAAAATCCTCTACCTTACCTTGTATATCAGATGGGATTAAGTTTAATCGACTGGCCATTGTTGATCCCCAAACCACAAGATTTTTTGCTTTTGTTTGGACAACAGAGTATTGAACACCTGCACCAAGTTTTTGGATGCCTTC
Organism: Anaerococcus sp. mt242; assembly: GCF_016798225.1. GTDB lineage: Bacteria > Bacillota > Clostridia > Tissierellales > Peptoniphilaceae > Anaerococcus. Next base: position 16,995 of record NZ_JAEUYX010000005.1, read on the forward strand.
AGTTTTAATTTGATTTTCTTGCATTGGAGGCATTTTGGTTTGTTCAAAGGAATTATTTCCCCAGCCATAAATTTCGTTATCATCAGTTGCAAGTAGGATATGTCTATCACCTGCTGCAACATCAGTTACTTTTTTGCCTTTGATAGATTCTTTTACACTATCTGGAATAGATAGTACATGATCTTCGTTATCAGATCCCCAAACATAAACATTATCTTCATTTGTAAGGCCTACTGCAAATGTGTTACCAATCGAAATTCTTCTTGTACCTTCTTTTTCCATTTCTTTTGGAAAATTCATGTATGCCCCACCGGGTGCTACATTTGTAAGGTTACCTTGAGAATAATATTGGTTAAATGGTAGGATAGCTGACCCTATAAAAACTATTAAAATAATAGTTATAAAAAGTATTAAACCAATAACACCAAGTGGGTTTCTAAAGAAGTTTTTAACTGCAACTTTTCCTGGAGAAAGGATTGCTTCTTCTTTTAAATCCTTGTTTTCGCTTGAAGGATCTGGTCCTTGGCCCACATTTGAATTTGGATTGTTAAGATTTTCTCTTATATTTTCATCTAATCTTTCATCCTCTGGAATTCTTGTTTCATTTTCTATATCTGGCGCATCATTTGCAAAGGTAAAAGCAGAACGGAAATAAGATTTTAAGAATCTTCCATAAGACTTTAGTGATTTATTAAAAGTTTTATTCATGATTTCACCTCTTAAGCTTCTAATTTAACTCTTGGATCAACTAGGGCATAAGCTATATCCATTATCAAGTTGCCTAAAAGGGTCAGTATGGCATAAAACATTGATAAAGCTAAAATTACGTTATAATCTTGGGCAATAACTGCAGTTATAAGCTCATTTCCTATTCCCCTGTATGCAAATATACGTTCTGTAATAGCAGATCCAGAAAACATACCAAGTACAGCCCAAGTAAGAGCAGTAACTACTGGGATAAGGGCATTTCTAAATGCGTGTGAGTAAATAACTGTTTTTTCTTTAAGTCCCTTAGATCTTGCAGTTCTAATATAATCTTGATTTAGGGCATCAAGCATAGAGTTTCTTACATATCTAGATAAAGATGCAAGAGATCCTACAGTTAGGGCAATGGTTGGTAATGTCAAATATCTTACCCATTGGCCAAATGTGTTTTCCCTAGGCATACCATTTGGAGGCAACCATCCTAATTTAAATGCAAAGAAATAAATCAAAAGTAAGCCTATAAAGAATATAGGAATGGACATACCTATTAGAGTAAGGGTCTGGAAAGTCTTATCAAAGACCCCGCCCCTATGGGTGGCCGACCTTATACCTATCAAAATAGATAATACAAATGAAATAATTGTAGATCCAATATTTAGATAAATAGTATTTTTAAGTGGTTCTCTTAAGTGGTCTTTTACTGGTTTTTTTACTCTAAGTGATTCTCCAAAATCTCCCTGTAAGGTTCTGCCTAGCCATCTTACATATTGCTCAGAATAGGATTTATCAAAACCATAACGTTCTTTTAAATTTTTATACATTTGAGCTTCTTGTGCCTTTGTCATCGCAGTACCTTGTGGCATCATAGCTTGGATAGGGTCTCCAGGCATGGCTTTAGAAAAAGCAAAAAGCATTATAGAAATGATTAAAGCTGTTGGGATCATGCTTAAAATTCTTTTTACTATATAACGAAACATAACTTTCCTTTCTATATTGTTACATAAAGAAATTTTTAAATAATTTTACATAATTTTTATTAATAATTCCTTAATAAATTCATATTTTAGGATTTTATTAAAAAGTTTGAAACTTCCAAAATAACAATTTTTATAAATAATATATTAATATAATCGCTAATTTTTGTCAACTTAAAAACACCTGTATTATCAGTAAAAATTGCCATTTTAGAGATAAAAATAATAAGTTTTTAGACTATATATTTATACAAACAAATTAATAATAATTTCAATTAAAAGATAATATTTATTTATAAATACTAAAAAAGCCCACTAGATGTGAGCTCATTTAGTTTTATAATTTATTTGACTATTTTAATTTAACAGCGTTAATTTGATCTTCGATACCCCATGATGGTGTATTTAGTTCAAATCCTTCTACCCTTGGTGTGTATCCTGTGTGGAACAAGTTTGAGTAAAGTGGGATTTGTGGTAGGTAATCATTGTACCAAAGTTGGAATTCTTCCCAGTTATCTAGGTATTGTTCTCTATCATCTGGTGGAGTTTGACGTAGTTTTACTGTCAATTCATCAGCTTTAGGGTCGTTTGTTCTAGATTTGTTGTCGTTACCTTTTGAGTTATATTGTGCCCATGGGTCATATACTTCATCGAATGTTTGTGCCATTGAGAATGCTGTGTATTCCGCATCTTCTTCTGGGAATACATAGTACTCTTGAAGTGTTGGGAATGATCCAGCTGTGATGTTATATTCCATACCTGCTTGTTTTGCATTTACCGGAAGTTGGCTATTCATTAAGCTTGTGATTGGTGATTCTTCAGAACCATATTGGTTTACTACAAGTTTTTCACCTTTGTCATTGTATCTATAGTAGTCAAAATTATCAGCGTCTTTGTTAAATGATTCATCAGCTTTTGCACGATCCCAAGGTGTTGTTCCATCTGCTTCAAATTTGTATGGTGAATTGTCAAGTAATTCGTTAGCTGTATCAATGTTTAATTGATAGTTTGTAAACTTTCCTTCTAGGTCAGCTCCTCGTTCTTGGTACATCCATTGGCTAAGACCATATGCACCGTTTGTTACTACCCCATATCCACCTGCAAATGATTGAACAAATGTGTTTCTATCCATTAGATGAGCAATTGCTTGGCGTACTTCTTTGTATTGAGTTGTTCCTCTATCTGTTAAGAAGTTAAGTGAACCGTAACCATTTCTTTCAAATGAGTTTAATTTGATTTTGCCAGCTTCTTCTGCTGCCTTCATTTTATCGATTTTGCCGCCGTCAGCTTCTTGTTGCCATACGTCGATGTCCCCATTTTCTAGTAGGTCTATAGATATATTATCATTTACGTATTGAACGATGATGTGTGGAATTGTAGCTTTATCCCCTTTGAAGTTACCTTGATATTCAGGGTTTAGAGAAAGTTTAACCATATTGTTGTTATATTCATCAAATTTGTATGGTCCTGGAACTACACTTGGTGCTGTTCTGTATTCGTTATATACATTTAGCATAGCTTGTTCGATAAGTTGTTCTGTTGGGTCAACATCACCGTCAAGTTTTTCTTGAAGACCTGCTATTTGTTTTTCATGAGCAGCTTTTTCTTCTTCTGATGCTTTATCTTCTACTTCTTTGAACTCTTCGTTTGCTCTATCGATTTGTTCTTGAACTGAGTCTTTGTATTTTTTAACTTCTTCTTCACTTGGTTGATAGCCATCTTTAGCAACTAATTTTTTACCATCTTCGCTTAATGCTAGGTTTTCAGAAACTGCATGCATTGGAAAAGCTGGTCTAGCTGCTAGGTATTTTTCGTAGTAGTAAGGAAGTTGTGATGCATCAATTGTGTACTTGAAAGTATGATCATCAACTTTTTCTACTGCTTCAAATGTATCAGATTCACCTGAGTGGTAAGCTTCATTGCCCTTACCAAATAGGTCCCCTGGGTTTATTGATCCTGTAAGTGGCATAAACTCTGGGTGAGTAAATAATAATGAATAGAAGATATAATCATCAGATGTTAACTCTTTACCATCTGACCATTTTAGACCTGGTTTGATTTTGAAAGTATAGGTTCTTGAACCATCTTCGTTATCTTTTGCTTCTGGTTCACCTTCTAGTACTGCTGAGTTTTCAATCCATTCACCATTTTCATCGATAATCATGGTGGTAAAACTGTTTGATCCTTCGATACCTAGTAATTTTCTGATTGTAACGTCATATGCTGAATTTTGCCAACCTTCAAAAAAGTCACCGGAAAATTCTGGAGAACCGATAACAAGGGTGTCATCACTTGTTTGTGTTTCGAAGTTTTTTAAATCTTCTGCACTTTCTTCATCTAATTCTTCTTCAGCATTGTCTGCTGTTTTGTCATCATCTTTTTTATCTTCACTTGAGTCTTGGCCGTCTTTATTTTCTTCAGCATTTTCTTCTGCTGCTTTATCTTCTGTTTTAGCTTCGTTATCTGTAGAAGTGGTTGCTGAATCTGTACTTCCTCCACAAGCTGTTAGGGTTGTTGCTAGTCCTAAAGCCATTAGGGAAGAGAAAACTTTTTTCATTTTCACTTTGCTTTCCTCCATTAAATTGTGATATGAGTTATTTTATGCCAAAAAAATATATTTGTCAACACTCTTATTATTTTTTATTAATCATCATGTATTTTTATACATACAAAACATTGAAAAAACTAAGCCTAAATATTGCCTATGTAAATATTTCCATATTTCTTTATCTTGATAAAGCATAAAATGTTTTGAAATTTCAATCTTTGTTAAATTTATTAACTATTGCTATATCATAGAAAGAGATAGAGTCTGTCTTATAAAATTTTTAGGAAAATATAAATTTTTTATTATAAAATTTATCTCTAAAATTTCTTATAAAATGCTTTTACATAAGAGTATAAAGGCAAAATTAAATTTTATAAGGATCTTTTTATTATTCTTGCCCACAAAAAAACAGCCTAAGTTTGTCTTAGACTGTTAAAATATTTTTCTTATTTTCTATTTAGATACATACCCTTAGAGTTAGCTCCTACTAGTCTGAAGTATTTTACTGGTAGGCCTCTGCTATCTCCCATGTATCCTTTTCTAGGTGTTACAGCAACACCGTTTTTGCCGTAAGTCATGTGGATGATTGTATCATTTTTGGGATTTAGGATAAATCCTGTATGTCCTGCGGCTCCTATAGATCCACCTGGTGTACCTGCTACAAAAATATCTCCGTATTGAAGTTCATTTTCTTTTACTTCATACATTACTTTTCCTTTTGCACCCATTTGGAAAAGAGTTTCTGTATTTCCAACCCATGTTCCCTTATTTAAGAAACCACCATGGATTAGTGATCTATAAACTGCTGATGAGCAGTCAGCTTGGCTGATGGAGTTTCTTCCAGCACCCATGTTATATGTCATTTTTTTATCTCTTGCGTTAAACATCCATTCCATTACCTTATCAATACTTTTCTCTCCTGGAATGTTGTTATCTTCTTTTGTTGCCACACCGTTTGCATCAACTGTGTAAACTACACCTTTTTGAGTAATAGTTTGGTTTGGTGTAAGTCCATTTTTTGTGAAATAATAATAATTTCCATCAATTTTCCAAACACCTTCTTTTACATAACCAGCCCCATTTGTGTGGTACTTTTTGCCATTTAGATTTACCCATGAGTTTTTAACAACTGTTGCTAGACCTTTGGCATTTGATTTGTAATATTTTCCAGCATAAATAGATGCTTTATTTAGGTTAAGTTTTCCGCTACCATCAAATACGTAAAGATTATTGTTGATAGTTTGAACACCTTTTACGATTTTTCCATTGTTATCTGATCTATATGTATTTCCAGCGATAGTAAACCATTTGTTTTTCTTATTTGTAGCTACACCATTTCTGTCAACTTCATAGTATCTTTCAGATGTAACTAGTTTTTTATTTGTTGTAAGTGTTCCCTTATTATCAAAATAGTATGATTTGTCGCCAATTTTAGCAATACCTTTTAAAAGTTTGCCGTTATTGTCATTGTAGTATTTGTTTTTGTTGATTGTAACCCAGCTATTTTTAGGCGCAGTCAAAGAACCATCATTAGCAAGTTCGTAATAAGATTGACCTGTTACAATTTTTTTGTTTCTTTGAAGTTGTCCTTCTTTGTTAAAGTAGTATTTTTTATCTTTGATTTGGGCAATACCTTTTGTTAGCTTACCCTCTTCATTCATGTAATAGATATTATTGCCAATACGTCCCCAAAGAGTTTTTGGGTTTGTAGCTTTACCTTCTTTGTCGATTTCGTAAAATTTATCTTTTACTATTACATTTGTGCCTTTTACTAGCTTATTATCTTCGTAATATTTTGTAGAATCTCCATCATGAACAAAATATCCTGTTCCCTTTGGAGCATAGTAGTTTTTTTGGTCAAGATTTGATTCTTCTTCGTCTGGGTTTGCTTGTTCTTGTTCTTGTTCTTTTTCTTGATTTTGAGTATCTTCTGCTTGTGCTTGACTTTGTTCTTTTTGAGCGTTTTGATCGTTTTGTTTTTCTTCTTTTACTTCAGTATTAGATGTGTTAGTTATATCTTGAGATTTTTCTTCGTTGTACTCAGTATTTAGTGCTTCATCTAAGTTTGAATCATCATAGTAGATAACTTCTTTTACATCTGCACTAGATGGGGTTTGTACTGGAGCTTCTTGTTCTACATTCTCTTCTTCATTTTTTTCAACGCTAAAATCAGCTTCTGTAATTTTAGAATCTGTATCTTGTAAGTCTGTAGTATTTTCTTGTGGTGTAAGGCTTTGGGATTGATCGATAGATTCATCAGTAGTTAAAGCTTGATTGTCGTAGTTGATAGTTTCGTTTGAATTAATTTCAGGATTTTCGTTTGTTGCTTCTAAATTTACGTCTGTTTCGGTTTCGTAATTATCTAAATTAGTCGACTTGCTCGGTTCAACATTTAGGTCATACCCCTCATCAGCATATGATTTATCGGCTGTACTTACAGCAGTGGATACAAATAATGTTGAGGCAAGTAACAATGTTTTGTTTAATTTTTTCATTATTCTTCCTCACTCTATATTACAATATTATTACAATTTCTATTGCTATTTTTAATCACTGACCTTATTATAAACTATTTTTTCAGCAATTGCAACAAAAAGGTTACAAATTTTGTAATATTTTTAAGATTTTTCAGGATAAAAAGTTAAAAATTAGTTACAATTGTCCCTACATCTACTAAAATATAGCTATATCTGGTAAAATATAGATTGATTAGGAGGCCCTTATGAAAAATAAAAAACTTATAATTGCACTTGGACTTGTCCTTACACTTACAGCTTGTAATCAAAATGCAAGCAAAGAAAACGCAGTTTCAGAAGAAACTATCTCCCAAGCCCTAGATGGACCTGTGGAAAATCAAGACATAGCTGGCGAAGATAAAGCAGAAAATGAAAACAAAGAAGAAAAACAAACAACAGAAGAAAACTCAAATGACGCCACAGATTTAAACAAATGGCGCGATATGATTATAAATGTCGGAGAATTCTCACCAACTCTTGTAAAAAATCTAACCGATGAACAATTACAAGAACTAATCGATCAGGCAAATGAACTAAGCGAAGAAACAGGATATTGGGACGCCAAAGACTTCCTTTTCCAAGAACTTGCAAAAATGTATCCAGAATTATCAAACAAATTCCCATTAGACTCCATAGAAAATAGATACAATCAACAATCCGCAGAAGAAGGCGATTATAAAGGAATGTTTGATCACGAAAGACAATTAATGATTGATATGGGATACCCATCATATGATGTATGGGCAGTAGATGACAAAACAGTTCAAGACGCATTTCATAAGGCCTATGAAGATGACATAGACCTATATTACGATGATTATATAGAAAATGCAGCAAAAATATTATTTGGCGAAGATGAAGAAGAAAGCCAAGAGCAAACACAGGACAGCAAAGATAATCAAGAAACAGAAAAAACAACAAACAAAAATAAAATCAGAAAATACGGATCAAACCAAACAGACTACGATGCAATCAAAACATCATTAGTCCAATACTATGAATTTAGCCCATCAAGTGTCAATCAAATGACAAATAAAGATATAGACATAGCCTACACAAGAGCAATGGCAAGACTAGAAGAAACAGGCACAGGCGATATAGGACTAATATTTGAAGAACTAGGAAAAATGTATCCAGGTTCAAGCAAAATGTACCCAGGAGAACAAACAGAAGAAAATTAGGGAAAAAACCCCAATCCTCTCTATATATAAATAGAGGGGATATTTTTATGGGTTAAATTAAAAAATAGTTGTAATAAAATACTCTTTATATGACGATAAAAAAAGATATCTCCATACCAAATCCAATAAATAATACAAATATAAAGGTATAGTAAAAACCAAGGCTAAATAAAGATTAAAAATTAAAATAAAAAGGATTTTTGAAATTCCAAACTTTCCCTCTTAGAACGGATAATGTGAAGCAATTCCTACTAAAACACCCCACACAGGGACCGTTTAGGGGAAAACAAGCTCGTTCGGTTAGTGGAGTGACTTCCAAAATCAAAATAGTAATTAAGCTACTGCACAAATTTAATTACTAAAATCTTTTAAACTAATGATTAAAGATTTGTTTCGGTAATCAAATGAATTATTAATTTAATTTATCACTCCGAATTCCAGGGAGCAGGGCCGTAGGGGCTGCAGAGGCCCCTTTGGCCCTTCCCCGGACCCCCGACCCATTTCACCCCCTCTGCTCCTGCGGAGAGCAATGATCAGTAGAAGTTCGCTCCGCGAATTCTTTTTTATTATTTTGTAGGCTTTTGAAAAAAGCCTATATTTTCCTCTACAAACGGATATCGCAAAGCGATTCCTACCAAAAAACGCACCCCGCGCAGGGGTCGTTTAGGGGTGAAGTTTGCGGGGTGGCTTGGAGGGTGCTTTGGAGGGGGTATCGGAACCCCCTTAAAGCGGCCCTCCAATAAACGAAGTAATAAAGTAAATTATTAAATAACATTTAATTACCAAACAGAAATTGATTACCAAAATAAAAATTTAATCGATAAATATTTAGCAAAATATTTAAACCAAGGAGACCTATGACAGTGATTGTATTAGCAGGCATGATAGGAGCTGGCAAGTCCACAGTATCAGCAAAACTTGCCCAAGAATTAGGCACAGACCTTATGATAGAGCCAGTAGATGAAAATCCCATCCTACCCCTCTATTACAACAATAAAGAAAAATACGCATTTTTGCTTCAAATATATTTTTTAAACGAAAGATTCAAATTAATAAAACAAGCCCTAAAAAATAATAAAAACGTCCTAGACCGCAGCATCTACGAAGATGAATTATTTACCAGGATAAATCTAATGGAAGATAACATCACCCAAGTAGAATATGATGTTTACAAAGATCTTTTAGACAATATGCTAGAAGAAATCGAAGACATGCCCAAAAAAGCCCCAGACTTGCTGGTTTATCTAGATATAACATTTGAAAAGTTTTTATCAAATCTGGCCAAACGCGGCCGTAGTTTTGAGCAAATAGATGAAAATACAGAAAAAGGCAAAAAAGACCTAGCCTACTTTAAGACCCTCCACACAGAATATGCCAAATGGTACGAAGAGTACAACTATTCCCCAAAAATCAAAATCGATATGAACAAATACGATGTAAACAAAAAAGAAGATTGGGATGAGGTTTTCAAATTAATAATGGATGCCTTTGATGAGAGTGTTACAAAAGAACTAGTATAGTAAATAAAGTTCAAAACTTATTTATTTGATTTTTACTAACTACTCACATTTCTTCTTTCAAGTCACTTAAAAAAAATAAAACCCAAAAGTTGTAGCTTTTGGGTTTTATTTTACAGTCCTTGGCCTGCCTTATAGGCTTGGTCGACAGATTTTTTAAGTTCTGCCTCATCATAGAGCCTTCTTTCATAAAATGTCTGGCTAAAGGTAACTAGCTTCTCTTTGCCTGCGAATTTTATATTATCATAGATTGGAAATGATATACCATCTATGCTATCCATAAATGGAATTTGCTTATCTAGTAATGTTTGCTCTAAGTCCTTATAATTTTTCTCGTTGATTTCTATGTCTTTATTTTTTACAGCAAATGGAATGTCTGGCAAAAATCCTATAGAATTTACCATATATCCCATATCTGGATTTGTTATCCAATCAGCAGGTGGATTTGAATTTTGATCTTGACGCTTAAACTCTACTAAATAATTTTTGTCACCAGCCTTTAAGACATTGTAGGCTAGGTATCTAACATTATTTATATCTATAGAGTCAGCAAAATCTGTAAAATTTTCTTCACTTATAGGTTCAAATTCTCCACCCAATTTTTCCTTAAGTTCGCCCAGAGTCATTGGGAAGGTCAATTCTTTACCGTCGATTTCAAAACTTCCTTTTTCTCTTTTTTGGTCTTTATCAATATAAATTTGGGTTAAAATCTGTTGGCTAAAGGGATTAGAATCAGGAATCTTGCCAATGCTAAAGTGGCTCAGCTTGCCATCATCTCCAAAGTTTAGCTCAAAGGAAGTCTTACCTGCTGCAAATTCTAAATGGCTGCCAAATTCACTAGGTGCAGTGATTTCTGCTCCATCAATTAGTTTTTTGCGTGCTGATTCAATTGTATCATCCATATCAATATCATATGGCAATTTTATATCAACATTATCAATCGGGTCGATTATAGTAGATATGCCATCACCGCTAGTACCAATACTTAAGACTTTACCAGCTGGAGTTTTATAATCGGATACATCCCCTACTATTCCAGTACTTGCTATTTTTTCTAGTTTAAAGGTATTTTCTAGCTCTTCCGCACTACTAGGAGCTGGTCCAGAATTATCTTCTATTGTAATATCATCCTTGATTTCACTTATTTTTGCCTCGTATTGGCTGGCAATTTTCTCATTTTTAGCAAGCCTATCCAAATCTCCCGTCTGCATGCTAGGAAGGCCCATAGCTTTTGGGTCAAATGTACTTTGATTTTGGAAATTTTCCATCATTTTTTCTGGATTTTCGAAATCTTCAAGGCTCATGCCAGTATTTTCTAATTCTTTTTCAAAAGCAGCACGTTCTTCCTCAGTCATATTTGCCATCATATCTTCTAGGGCTTTTTTATTTTCAGCTAGGGCCTTTTCTGCATCCTGCTGATATTTTTTTAATTCGTCTTCATCCATCTGATTAGGGTCAAAATTATTTTCAATCTGACTAGTATTTGCAGTCTGCTTGTCATTGTCAGTATTTTTTGCTGGTTGAGTAGAACATGCCACCATAAAAATCATCGAAGCAAGCAATAAAACTTTCCCTTTCATAATGTCCTCCCAAATATATTTGTTAGCATATTACCCCAAAATATTTGGGAAAAACAGGAAAATCACATATTATTGCTTTATGATAAATCATTGAAGAATTTCATAAGCGATTCTAAACTTTTCACTTAATTATCCTATGACTGCCAAGTGATATACTTTTATTAATCTAATCAAACAGAGATTGATTTAAGATAATTAAGTAAATCATTTTTTGATAAGGGATCTGTATGACCTAAAATGCAAGTTTTACAATCTATCTTTTCAATAGTATCTATCAATGAATTTAATTTATTTATATCCATATAGTTGTTATTAAAGAAATCTTCACTTGTAGAATCTCCTAAAAACAAGATTTTTTCTTCAGGGATATAAATTAAAACTGTATCTTCAGAATGAGGTGCTTGTGTGTGGAAGATTTCTGCTCTAAGACCGCCAAGATTAATTACAAGTTCATCTTCAAATTCAATATCCGATGAAGTAACAATAATATCCTTATTATTTGCATATTCTCTATCAAGATAAATATTTTCTTTTTTTATATTATCTAAATAAGAAGAATCTCTAAGTCTATTCTTTTCTTCTTTTAAAAATTCATTGGTTTTCTTATGGGCAATTGATAATCCATTAATATTGTGCATGCCAAAAGTATGATCCCAGTGCCAATGAGTAATCACTGTCAAGTCAGGTTTTTTTAAAGATTCTGATTCTAAAGCTTTATAAAAGTCATCCACATGGTCAGCAGAATTTCCTGCATCTATGGCAAGGGAAAATTCGTCTCCTTTTATATAAGTTAGAAGCGGTCTATCTGTATTAGGTTCATGTGGTAGATAAAATATTCTATTGTTAAATTTTATTAGTCCCATTTTCTATTCCAACTTTCTGCTAGTAAATCTTTAAATAACACTTATATTTATTATAGCATAGGTGAAAAGTCTCTCAATGCTAGTTTTAGGACTATAAGTAGGTATAATATATCCTAAATAAGGAGGCTCATGATGAAGATAGATACAAAAACTATGGTTTCTATTACAGAAGCAAACCAAAATTTTTCTAAAGTTGCTAGATTAGTAGATGAGATGGGATCTGCTGTTATTATGAAAAATAATGCTCCAAAGTATGTCTTAATAGAATATGAGGAAAATGATGATTTAGCTACCGATGATTTGAGTGAAGCTGATGATGAATTATTAAAAGAAATTTCTGATATGTTACTTAAGAAAAATGCAAAAGCTTATAAGAAGTTAGCTGAATGATTAGACTAAATAAAAGACAAATATTATGTTTGCATTCCCAACAAATTAATTTATTTGGATGAAGTGATGGAGTCAGGGATGAAAATTTATTGGATTTATCTATAAATTCTGCCTATCAAACTTTTGATGGTAAATACTTGTATGACAATTCAATAAAGCAATCTGTTCATTTAGGATTTTCTTTAATTATGAACCACCCATTTTTAGATGGTAATAAAAGAATAGGGGCTCATGCTATGCTTACAAGTCTTTTTTTAAACGGATTTGAAATAGATTATAGGCAAGATGAGCTAATAGATGTAATAATGGGCATTGCAAGTTCTAATTTGACTGAAAATGACTTATTAGAATGGGTAGAAGATCATATAAAAAAATCAGACCTCAATTGAGATCTGATTTTTGTTTGTTTATTTTCCTAAAACATACCCATTTTATCTTGTGATCCATCAATAATGATATTTTTAACTTGTGTGTATGCATCTAGGGCAAGTTTGTCTGTTTCACGGCCGATTCCTGATTCCTTGTAACCACCGAATGATGATCCTGCTGGGAATTGGTTGTAGGTATTTACCCAAACTCTTCCTGTTCTTACTCCATTTGCTACTTTCATGATTCTATAGATATCATTTGAGTAAATACCGCCTGCTAGACCATATCTAGAGTCATTTGCTTTTTTGATTACATCTTCTTCGTCTTTGAATTTTTCTACTACTACTACTGGTCCAAAAATTTCTTCTTGTACTGCATCATTATCTTCTGGCACGTTTGCAAGAATTGTTGGTGCAAAGAAGGCTCCTTTATCTAAGCCATTTTCTGTTAATGGTTGCCCCCCTGTTAGGACTTCACCACCTGCTGCTTTTGCTTTTTCGATAAATTCTTCTAATACTTCAAATCTTTGCTTATCTCTTAAAGCTCCCATTTGTGTTTCTGGGTCTAGTGGATCTCCTACTTTTACATTTTCAAAGGCTTTTACTAGTTTTTCTACAAATTCATCATAGATTGTTTCTTGAACAAATAATCTAGATCCTGCTGAGCAAACTTCTCCTTGGTTAAATAGGATACCTAATTGTGCTCCCTCAATTGCCTTATCCATATCGCAATCATCAAAGATTACGTGAGCTGATTTACCACCTAGCTCAAGGGTAACTGGGATTAGGGCTTCAGCTGCTGATACTGCTATGTGACGACCTACTGCTGTTGATCCTGTAAATGCAAGTTTGTCAAAGCCTGGGTGGTGTTGTAGGTATTCTCCTGTTACTGATCCTTTTCCTGTTACTAGGTTTATAACTCCTTTTGGCAATACATCTTCAATTATTCTCATTAGTTCTAAGATAGAAAGTGATGTATGGCTTGATGGAGAAATTACTACTGTATTTCCTCCGGCAATAGCTGGTGCTAGTTTCCAAGCTGCCATTAGTAATGGGAAGTTCCATGGGATCATTTGTCCAACAACTCCATATGGCTCACGTTTTCTAATTGAAACAAATCTTCCATCTAATTTACTAATTTCATCTTCATCAGCTCTTAGTACTGCTGCGAAATATTTAAAGTGATCAGAAACTAGAGGGATATCTCCATTTAGTGTTTCACGGATTGGTTTACCATTATCCATTGATTCTAGTTTTGCAAGATATTCTGTATTTTCATCAATTTTTGCTGCAATATCTAAAAGTAATTGTACTCTTTGTTCTTTACTCCAAGAACCGTATTCTCCCTCAAAGGCTGCTCTTGCAGCATCTACTGCCTTGTCTACATCAGCATCATTTGCTGCTGCAAACTCACCAAGTTTTTCTCCTGTTGATGGACTGATGATGTCTATATATTGGCCGCTTTCTGGCTTAATCCATTCGCCATTTATAAATAGCTCATATCTTTCTAGTCTTTCCATACTTCCTCCTATATATATTTGGTCTTTTAGCTCTGATATTCATTATCAATTTTACCCCTTAAAAACATTTAATAAACGATAGTTAAATATTTGATAAGAAAATGAACATAAAAAAATCCACAGCTAGGCTATGGATTTTTAAAATTATTTTAAAAGGATGTTTTTATTAATATTTTAGGGCTTCCATTGTTTGGATTAGACCGTTTACATTCATTTTTGATGGACGAGTGTATCCTAACTCTTCTTTTGCTCTATCAATTGCTTCTGCAACTTCTCTTCTGCTATCGCCACGTCTTTTTGCTTTTTTAAGGTCAGCTAAAAGTGCTTTTAATTGGTCAATTTCGTATGGCATAGCTTTTTCATCTTCATTGCTTAAGGCTACTGCTACTGCTTGGTCTAATCTATCTGATAGTTGATAAATCTCTAAAACTGTAGCTTGTGGACGTAGTCTGCCATTTGTGATTTCTGCTACTTCTTTGTCTAATTCTTTGATAATATAAGTAGGTTTGTTTTTTAATTCATTGTATTTCATGAATCTTGCTTTGTGTAATTTAACATCTAAATCAGCTCTTACATACATGTTCGCTGTATCATTTAGGCCCATTTCTGGGTATGATAAAAGTTTTGCTTTTAACACTTCAAATTTTGCCATATAAGCTTTCATATCGTCTACTGTGTGGAATGGTGAAGCTGCTATTACTAGTCCTTCAAATACGTATTCCGCGATTTCTGCGTGAGCATCATCAACTTTGTATCTTAGTTGAGTTGTTGCAAATCTTATTGCCCTACCAACTCTACCTAAAACTAAAAGTCTTTGTGGGATAGATGATAAATCGTATACATCTGCTACTCCAAAGCCTTGGGCAGATTTGTCGATGTTTTCTTCAATTTCTAGGGAAGATTTGTTAAATTCATCTATCATTTCTTGGTCTTGATCATCTGTGATATCTATTGAGTTAACCTCATCTCTCATAGATCTGATTTGTTGTTTGTAAACTTCTGCCTCATCCATGCTTAAAACAGTATTTTCTTCTGGTGTGTCAACTTCAATACTTGTTGCAAATGTTGGGGCTACATGTCCAAATGTTAATGTTACAGCTAAAACTGAAGCGAAAATTTTGTTAAGTTTCATTTATTTCTCCTTTAATTAAATGTTATTTCGATTTCTTGGCTAATATCTTTTATACTTACTGTGGCTAATGCTTGTTCTTGCCAGGTTGGTATATCAAATCCTGTGTATTTTTGAACTGCTTTACCATCTTTTAAGTAAATTCTCTTGCTTATAGTTTTGTCTCCATAAGAAAGTTTAATATCACATGGACCATTATAAGCTTTATCATTTTCTGTAGCCTCTACTCCAATAGTAAATACTCCTGCATTTCTTGGTGAAATTTCTACATTTGTGATAGCATAAGTTTTTTCTACTGGCTTATCAGCTACATTTACTTTTATAGTTTTTTTGATACCGTTGGCACTTGTTACACTTACTTCAGTTGTTCCAGGATTTAGGGCCTCAATATTTCCATTTTCATCGATATTTGCGATTTCTGGATTAGCTACTTGGTAAGTAAGAGTTTTATCTACAGCTCTTTCTGGGAATACTAAAACTTTTTGTCCTAGTGGATAAGTTTCTCCTAATTTCATTTCTACAGATTTAACAGAAAAAGTTATATCTTTTACTTCATCGGAAATATTTTGAACTGGATTAGCTGGTGTAACTGGATTTGCTTTTTCACCTAGGTATTGATCATTTGCTCCAGTTGGTTCTAGCATTGGTAGGCTAGATGATTCGCCTGGATTTAGGATTTGTAGTTCAAAATCTTTGGTAATTCCATTATCTAAAGCCATAACAGTGATTATTACATTACCAGTTTTTAGAGGAATGATTTCATTTCCAATAACGCGAGCTACATATGGATTTGATGAGTAAATTAAGAAATCTTTATTTTTTACTTCTGCTGGAAGTATTACAGGTCTAATTTTGGTTTTATTGTCTATATTGATAGCCCCAGCTTCACCTTCCATAAATTCGATTTTTTCTGCTCTTATTTTTGGACCAGCTACTTTTTCTATAGCGGCGATTAGTTTTTCTTCCTCAGCATCAAGCTCTCCACAAGTAACTGTGATTCTCCACCATAGGCTTGCTGCTTTTGAGATTTCTTTATCTAATACTTTTGCTTGGAACTTTCTACCAGTTCTGTTTGCTTCATTTCTTACCTTACGAGCCTCTCTTATTGTCCTATGATAAGCAGCCTTTTTGTAAATGGTTGCTATATCTTCTGGTGATAGGTCTGGATAAGCTAAGAGTTCTTGCTCTAGAGCCTCAAATCTATCGATATAATCCATAATTTGGCCTTCATTTGCAAATGGGTTTGCAGCGTATAAGATACCTGTTAAAATATATTCGGTTAATTTTGTATGTGCTGCTACAACCTTATTTGATAACTCAGTACTACCAAATCTTATGGCTCTACCTATCCTTATTAAAAGTTGGACTCTAACTGGAATTGTTGTTAGATCATAAATGCTACCACCAGCTACTCCTTTTTGTTGGGATAAGGACCCATTTTGTACACTTTGTTCGTAATCATCTATTTCTAGACTTACTGTTCTTACTGCCTCATCAAATTGTTTTAAGCATTCTTCATACTTTTCATCGGCAGCTTCTACTCCTTCAACTGACTTTTGTGCCTTGGTTAGTTCTCCTCTAACTTCTGCAATTTCTAGTTTTTGTTGGTCAGCGCTGACGTTTTCATCTATTTCGATATCTGGTTTTTTTTCTTTTATCAATGTATCTTCATTGACTTCAAGACCACTAGCATATGCAATAGAGTTTACGCCAGGAGCTACAGCCAAACTTGCCATCAAAATTGCAAGACTTAGGGCAAGTCTTTTGGTTCTTTTCATATTTCCCCCTTTAAATTTATTTATATTTAGTTTTACTAAATACCACAATCATTATTTGCTCATACCATAGGACACACTTGTTTCTGTGTTAATAACCTTTAGGGTAGTCGCAAAATCTTTTTTCCAGACTCCGAAATCTCCTCCAGAATATCTGATACTAGCTTGACCATCTATGAAATTAACTGTATTTATTCTTGTTGTCCCTTCAGAAGTAGTTTCTACGATACCCATACCAGTGTAAGGATTGCCATCTTCAAAGGCTTTAAAGGAAAGGGTAAAATATCCATTTTCTCTTTTGCCTACTTTTATGTCGCCTAAGTCATATTGTTTTGGATTTAGGTCTTTTACTTGGCTTGGATATTTTCTGATAAAGGCTTCTGACTTACTGTCTTTGGAAAATTCGTAGGCTATGCTATCTTCTATATCACGGAGTTTAAGATCAGTTTCAAAGTTTGTTCTCCAAACAGCAAATTCTCCGCCGTTATAGGTAATACTTGCTTCACCATTTTTAAAGTAAATGGTTGATTTTTTTTCAACTATGCCATTCTCTTCATTGCCTGCTCTAGTTGTAAGAGTTGCTGGCCCATTGTAGCCTGCTCCATTTTGGCTTGCTTTTAGATTTATAGTGAAATATCCACTTTCTCTTTGAGATACATCAAAGCTATCTAGCTCTACTGGATAATTTTCAAAATTTGGTAGGACTCTTATGTCGATAGATTTTTTTATATCGTTAGCTGTTTTTACCGTTAAAGTTGTTTTTCCTGCAGCATGGGCAGTCACGATTCCGTTTTCGTCTATACTTGCTACTTCAGGATTTTTTGACTCAAAGGTAAATTCTCTTTTGGCTGTATCTGGATATACACTTATTTTTTCATCTAAGTTTAAAGTCTCTCCCTCTTTTAAACTTGCTTGAGGGATTTTTATGGCTATATTTCTAATTGCAAATGGATCTTCATATGGTTTTGGAGGGTCTGGGAATTTTTCTCCTTCATCAGTTTCTCCATTTTCATATAATTCATTGTCCCCTACTACTGGTATTTCCTTTGATTTTTCATAACGTAAATCTGCTGGGATTATATCAAGGCTAAATCTTGTCCTTAAAATACCTCGTGAAACCCTTGTTTCTACTAAAATATTAGCTGTTCCAGTTTTTTTAGGGGTGATAATTCCATCAGAACTTACATCCACAATATCAGTATCTAGGGTGTAGATTTTAATAGCTACATCTTTTATATCTGCTGGCTCTATTACTGGAGTTAGTTTTCCTTTTTTATTTATTCTTAAGTGTCCACCAGCCCCTTCAGCTACAGAAATATTTTTTACTTCTTTAACTGGTTCTGGTAGGTTTGGATCTTCTGGCATTTCATCGTCAGATAAAACTTCGCCTGTTGTAGTAATTGCCTTTAAGCAGACATTGGCTCCCTTTAATTCACTGGATAAATCAGACCATTTTTTACCATCACTTGATACAAAAGATTGGCCAGGTTCAGAATCTGCCTTAGATGAGAAATTATTTATTTTTGCTTCAACTGCTAGAGGATATCTGTAATTTGCCTTTGATGAGTCCAGGTAAGCCATAACTGCAAATTGTTCGCCCTCTTCTAAATCTATATGTGAAATATCAATTGTATAATATCCTGGGTATTGCAATGTACCTGAAGCTACTTCTATTTTTTCAGTGTCTAATTGGCTGGTTTTTTCTATATTTCTTACAACATATAGTTTGTAGTCAGTAAACATACTTACATTGAAAATCCCAATTTCATGGAGGGTTTCTTTGCCCTCAGCCTTAAAGATGTTTGTCATATAACCTTGCTTGTTATAACCTACAGATCTGGTTGCTCCAAGTGGGTCGTATTGGTAAATGCGACCATTGGGATCTTTTTTCTTTGGTATAAAGCATGCATTAGACTTACCTGCGTAAACATCTTCATAGGATACATAGTAATATCCATTATCCATATAAGAAGGTCCCCAAGAGTTTTTACAAATCCATGCCCCATCTGCCTTTGGTTTTATAGAAAATAATTCTTTTGGGAAAGTATCATCCCAACCAACTATGGTAACAGCATGGTCATCTGTTCCCCCACCTGGGTTATAGTAGGATTTGTTTTGTGCATTTTCATAATATTTGGAACTATTTATAGTTGTATAAACACCACCATATTTCATAACCGCTTGTTTGATGTCTGTTGTATCTACAAAGTTATAAACATCTGGCAAATACAAAACTTTATCAATATCTAAAACCCTATCTACATCTGTTGGTGAAACAGATATTACAGGATCATACATATCATCTCTTTCATCGACAGGGCCTGACCATCTTGCCATGTAGGCTGCGGCAATATCTCTATTTCCACCATCATTTGGGCCCCAATCAAATCCATGAGTATTTCTAAGATGTTTTTCAGAAAAATCAAATTTACCGTATTTACTTAAAACTGATTCCATAGACCCGTATGTTGCAAAGGCCCAGCAAGATCCGTTTTTACCTTGATTTTTAACAGGAGATACTCTATTATAATCTCTTAGGTCATATTGCTTAGGTAAATTTTGAGATTTTGATCTAGTTCTAGTTTTTATATAGTCAAAATTGATATCTAAGGGAGATACCTTATTTCCAGATTTTTGTGCTGACTTAAAGTCTTTTGACAAAGGACTTATTTCTAAGTTTTGATTTTCATTAGCTGAGTCTTCATAAATATCTGTAGGGTCTGGAGCTATTTCTAATTGAGGAATTAGCTCTGCTTGTTGAGTTTCTTCGGCTGATGAGATATTTGTATCATTTTGCTCGCTAGCTAAAGCTAACTCTCCCGGAAAAATCATAGACCCGGTTATAATTAGGGCTAATAAATTTTTTATGTGTTTCTTTTTCAAATCTTCCTTCTTTCAATTAACTGTTAGGAGCTGCTAGGAGACACAGCCCACTCGTATTATTTACTTACTTTAAAGGTGTATTCCTCGTTTATGGACTTGTAGGAATCTCTACTTACACTTACTTTTAGTTTATAATCGCCTTCATTTAGCACTGATCCAGTAAAAGTTAATTTTCCTGTATAGGTTGTGGTAGCTGAACTCCTGCTTAAAACTTTTCCATTACTATCTTCTAGGCTAAAGTTAACCTTGGCATATCTTAGGTTTAAATTTTTCTCATCCTTGATATGGGCCGTAAAAGTTGGCCTAGTGCGTGCCTTGTAATTATCTTTTAAATCTATAATTTCAAGACTAAGTGGCCTATTATTTGGATCTATAAAGTCAAGATCAAATTTAGCATCAACTTTGCCAGATGATTCATCCATGGCTTTTACTTCTACTGTATAAAGACCTGGCTTCATTGTAGAATCTGGTTGTATATACATGCTGGCATTACCCTTATAATCGGTGATTTTTTCTATATCATAGACAAAATCATTTGGCCCAGTCACCCTTATATCAAGTTTTTGATTGCTCATTAAGCGGTAATCGGCATCTTTTAAGGTAAATCTTATACTTGCCCTATCGCCATAGTAGTAAACTTGCCTATCAGGTGTATAGGATAGCTTTAGGCTATTGTCTTTTTCCTTAACTACAAAGCTAGTTTCTTCGCTGCTTTTGTAATTACCATTGCTAGCGCTAACTTTTACCTTATACTCCCCTGCTGGTGCCTTGGCATCTGGTGAATAATTGTAGGTGGTAATACCGTTATATTTGGTCGTTCCAGAGTTTTTATGAACTATCCCATCGGGAGTAGTAATTTCTACATCGACCCTACTATTGCCAATAGGTTCTTTATCTAGGCTTGTTATGATTTTTATAGGAATTCTCTCACCTATTTCGTATTCTTCCTTTTTAAGGATAAGTCTTAGGGCAAAATCACCCTTATCATCTTTAACATCTTCATCTGTAATTTCTACATCATAGGAACTAGTAAAATCTTCAAAGCTATCGCCCGTAACCCTTACATTTAGCTTATAGATTCCAGGGTCTTTTATATGATCTGTTGCTAGGTCTACCTTAAAATTACCATTTTGGTCTGTGTAGGCTTCTTTGCTAGATCCACCTGCAAGATCTACCTTTACCAAGGCATTTTTGAGATTTCTTTGGTATTTATCTCGTACATTCACTGTTAGTGGCAGATTTTGAGTAAGTTTTATATTTTCTTTGGGTAAACTTACATTTACATTGAAAATATTGCCTGGAATATTGTCTGCCTTGGTTACTTTTACATTGACACTTGCACTGACTCCCGACCCATCTGTTGCTGAAACGGTAATGGTAGCTGTTCCTTCTCTTAATGCTCTTACTTCACCATCTGGACTTACACTTGCTACATAGCTATTAGATGAAGCGTAAGTTAAGTTTTTATTTGTAGCATCTTTTGGTAAGACATTGGCCTTGATATATTCTTTGCCTCCGATAGTAAGATTTATATAATCTTGACTAAGTTCTATATCTTGGACTTTTTTATCATTATTTATCGGTTTTTCATCTATATAAGATGATCCGCTTGCTTTTGTAAAGGCCTTTACACAAACATTTGTGTTATACATTTGATTAGTAATATCTGACCAGTTATAACCATCATAGGAAATATAAGACTGCCCGCTTGATGCAGTTGCCCTTGAAGAATAACCCCAAATTGGTTTTTCTACTGGGATTGGATAAGGATAGCCTGGAGTTGTAAATTTAATTATCGGCGCAAAATATGCTCCTCTTGGGATTTGCTGAGGCCTAAATTTTATGGTTTGATAGCCTGCAAAGTCTAAAGTTCCACTAGCAACTTTTACTCTATTATTAAAACCACTATTACCCCCAATATTTGTATTTACATATACTTCATAGGATACATTGTTAGTTGGAACAAAAACTCCAACTTCTGAAATTTCAAGATTTTGATTGGCTGGGCCAAAAACATTTGAAAACCAACCAATATTTCCTCGTCCAATATTTGAAGTCATTCCCAGATAATCGTGGTACCAAATAGATTTATTGGCTTCTTTATTTTTTAGAACAAAGATACAGTTATTTTTTCCTATATGGGCATCATAATAGGATACATAATAATATCCGCCTTGGCTTCCCCAGTAAGATCCCCAGGAGTTTTTAACTATCCAAGCTCCATTGCCTGGCGCTCCCCATTTAAAATTTGATGCGCTATAATTATCATCCCAACCTACTATAGTAACAGCATGATTAGCCCAGCCATCTCCAGGATTGTAATGACCCATGGTGTACATATTTGTATAATATTCGCTACCATTGACACTAGTATAGGCAGCACCATAATCCATTATTGCTTCTTTTAGAACTCTTTGGTCATTTATGTTTCTTACATCTGGTATGTACATTGCCTTTTCAAGTTCTTTTGCTGGTCTTAGGCCGTTTGGTGAATAAAAATCGTAGGGATGATATGGCTCATCTCTTTCAGTTATAGGACCAGACCATCTGGATAAATAAGCTGCTGATATTTGACAAGTCCCCCCATCTTTTGGACCCCAATCATAGCCGTGGGTATTTCTTAAATTTTTCTCAGAAAAATCTGTATTCTCGCGTGGTAATAAAACTGATTCGGCTGATCCATAAGAGGCAAAGGCCCAGCAAGAGCCATTTGGTCCTTGGTCTCTCATAGGAGTTACTCTTCCTTCATTACGTAAGTCGTAATAAGCTGGAATAAACGAAGCCTTTTGCCTATTTGGTAGCTGATTATTTAAAGATTCGTAATCAGTATAGATTTTTAAAGGGTCTACATTTAAACCAAATTTTTCTGCTTCTTCTTTAGTTTCTTGCCTGTTAAATTCTGGATTAATTGGTGCTTGGTCAATTTCTAAATCATCTACAAGCTGGTCCTCATCTAGGGCGAAACCGCTAGGAGAGATTTCAAGATTGCTCTGCTCACTACCAGCATCATTTTTAATAGCGAAGGCAGTAGGGCCTAAATTTACAGTCACTAGGCTAATGGCTAGGGCAAAGGATAAGATGTATTTTTTAAAATTTTTCATAGATTCCTCATCATTAGGTATATAAAAGCCTATTTATTAGAAATAATGATATAAAAATAATTTTGAAGTAAGGAGACAAATTCCTAGTAAAATAGTCTGGTATTTTCCCAAAAAGAGATAAAGACCAAAGTCTTTATCTATATAATGGCTAATTTTGTTATAAAGTTAATAAATAGAAATAGGTTCGATTTGAGAACCTGAGTTGCAAGCTGTGATTAATTCATGTGTTGGATCCTTGCTATAAATTGAAATAGGCTCAATTTGTGGTTTGCTTGCAAAAACATCTAAATTAGCTTGGTTTGGAAATCTTACCTTTGAAAAAACAGCAATACCAAAAACTAATATGGTACAAATTTTTCTTATATTTTTTCTTTTCATATTTAACTTCCTTTCAACTACATTATATAAAAGATCCATATAAAAGTAACCCCACAGTTTTGTGGGGTTACTTTTCTGCTAGGATACTACTTACACTTTGATTAATAATTATTTTCAATTCTGGTTTTTTTAGTAAATCACATAGGATGAGGGATTTTTCTATGTCTTCTTTGTAGGATTTTTTATTAAACTTAAACTTGCTGATACCTAGTAAATAGTAAATTAAAATTATTCTCTTATAGTTATTTGTCTTAGAGCTTAGATCTATCGCCTTTTGGCAAGTTTCTATGGCTTCATTGTAAGATTTTTGCATATAATTATACTTTGCAAGATTATATAGGATATCTATGTAGTTATTATCATTGATATCGACATTTTCTAATAGGTAGGTTAAAATCGCCCTAGAATTTTCCTTAGCATTGCTGTAATAATAATATTCTGATAATTTTATTAAGATACGTTTTTCTATATCACAATATGTATTATTAATGTCTTCATTAAGAGACTTGCCATTAATTTCTAGGGCCTTTAATAGACAATCTCTAAATTTTAAGTAATCTTTATTGATATCTTTTTCGTAGATGCCTTGGTAGTATAGGATATATTGCATAAGTTTTGTTTGATAGGATGCTGAGGTAAAGTCTTTTAAGCTTTCAAGCCTTTCGATATTAGTATGTAAATTGCTTAAGGATAAGTTTTCTAAATCATTGTCTATAGCCTTTATTTGTTCATTGATTAGATGCCAAGAAGACCCACAATCATCCATTAGGATGATTTCAAAATCTATACCTAAAACTTCTAGAATTTGCAAAAAATTATCCATCCTTGGGTTATTATGGTTATTTTCTATTCTACGCAAGCTCTCCTCAGATATGCCAACCATATCAGCCAAACTTTTTTGGGAAAGCTTTCTATTTTTCCTAATCCTTTTAATTTCACTGCCTATAAAACTATAATCATAAGACATCCGCCCCTCCTTTTTAAGCTATATCTTATAGTATAGTACTTTAATCATCATTATCTTACCGATATCAAACGTTTTTACAAATAATCCATCAAAGTATTTAATCCGTCATATAAATTTGTTACATTTTTATAATTAATCATTTACAAATTTAGGATGAAAAAACCACATCATAGTTTTCCTCTTAAAAGTCTAATAATACAATTTCAAGGCTAACTATTCTGATGTGGGCTTATCTTATATTATTTTATTAAAATATTTCAAAATATGTTTTTTTAAGATTTTCATCTAGTAACCTTAATTTATTATTTAATATGATATACATCCTATCTGTAAGCTTTTCCAAATACTCATGCTGGTGGGAGCTCATCAATATAGTTTTGTTTTGCTCTTTAAGTTTTTTTATTATATTAATAACATCTATATTTGACTTAAAGTCAAGAGCATTAAAAGGCTCATCTAGAAATATTAGGTCTTGACCTTCCATTATTGCTTGGCATATTCCAAGCTTTTGCTTCATACCCTGAGAATAGTTTTTAACTTTGGTCTTATCATTAGGGTTTAATCCCACGCTTAACATAGATTCTTTAATCTGATCATCTGTGATTAAGTTTTTTATATCTGCTAGCATTTTAAGATTTGTAAAGCCATCATAAAACTCTATATATCCTGGTTGGTTTACAAAGTAACCTATGTTTTCTGGAAAATCTAAGTTTTTACCTACTCTTTTTCCATTAACAAGTATCTGGCCACTATCATAATCTTCTATACCCGCTAGCATCTTAAATAGTACACTCTTTCCTGTACCATTACTTCCTACTATACCTATACATTCTCCTTTATTTATAGTAAATGATACATCTTCATAAAGGACTTTAGTTCCAAACTTCTTAGTTATATTATTTACTTTAATTGTTTCCATACTTATAACCCCTATTACGTTTTAAAATTGCTAATGCTAAATATAATAATACTGCTAATAACTCAATATAAATCACCCAGTTAATTCCACCTTCTTCCAACAAATTCACTATCCCGTAGTTAAATTTAAACAGGTCATAGGAAGCTAGGAAAAAGAAAATGAACTTACTTAGTAGGATTATAACCATCGAAAATATTTCCCCTATAAGGGATGATAGGATATAAAATACTCCAAAACAAAAGAGAAGATTTATAGCAAATCCTAAATTATATTTACTCAATATACCTATATCAAAAACCATTCCATACATTTCTCTAAGAAAACTAGTGTTTAGCTTAGATGATTGTCCTACAAAAAAGCATGCATAATTTATCAAAATTACTATTGCTATATAAAATACAATATAGGAAAAATGGATTTTTCTTATATTGTATTTAAAATTTTCCTTATTTTTAAACCTTATAAGCAAGGGCTCGTTAAAGTAATTCCTAAATCTGCTCTTAGATATACCAAGTATAAATATAGGACTAGTATTTATTATAGTCAAAGACAACCAAGATATAAAAGAATTCTCACTAGTAGAACTTCCAAACATGGTAAGTAGGGCCAGGTCTCTTATACTAAAGTCTATATTTCCTATATTTTTTATATAATTTAGCAAATATATAGCTAAAAGTACTATAAAACTTATAGATATATCTTTTCTATTTATTATCAGTTCTTTAAAAGATTTATTAGTCTTTGCTAGTGGCCTTAGCCTAACTACAGTAGAAAAAATAAGCAATATCCCCGTAACTATCACTAGTATAAATTTAAATAAACCATTTACCATTAGTCCATGGTGGAGCAGGATATAGTTATTAAAAAATAAAATAGGAATTTTGGTTTTTAAGCCAGTTTTAAAACCTATATATGTAAGTATATATATGATAATAGCTGCTATAATTGTATTTTTGTAGCCCCTAGACTGGTTAACCTTAGTTAGTAGGGCATACAATACTGTAAAACCAAATATATAATATATGCTAGCTATAATTACAGAAAAAATTATATTATCAAAGATATTTATATAACTATTATATAATTCGGCTATTTCACTGTATCCTTCTACTACTATAGGACTTAAACTAGCTTTAGTATTGAAGTTTAAAGCTCCTATTACTAAAAGTATAAGTATGTGGGCTAAAAGATATAAACTTATAAAGACTAGAAAATATCTTATCTTACTTAAATTGTAGGAAAAGATATTTTTATATCTGACTTGCTCAGCATAGTTTATGTCCTTGATATCTCTTGAAATTATTACAAGTATAGAAATTATCATGCAATACAAAACATAATAATGGTCTGATAGATTTAAAAGTATAAAATCCCACATACTGATATGGTATTGCTGGTAAGTAGAAATATTAGATCCTGCTATAAAGCATAGTACTATAAAATCTAAAAGTAATATAAGGTAATTTTCTTTGATTTTTGCAAGTATTATATCTTTATTCATTTTTTTCATACCTTAACCTTAACAGGCGGTAAGTTAGGTATATAACTAATGAGTATACCAATATCCCAATAATTATATTTATAGGTTCATAAAACTTTCATCTAGCCTATGTAATATCAAGGCTGTCGTAAAACTAAATTGAGGTATTCTAAGAACACCTGTTATAAAGTTTTCTAGCACACTGTATATGAAGGGACCTAGTAAAACTAGGAACAAATTCCCAGAATAAAGGGAAATCACCTGGCCAAATAAGCAAATAAGTGTAGCTACAAAAGCTTTGTATAAGGACCATATGATCCCAAATATAAGGGGACTATTCATCTGCAAATTCCCTAAAAGAAAGCCATCATAGGATGGTTTGCTAAATTCTTGGCTTATACTTGCTATATTGACAGAAAAAACTATAGCTAATAGATTAGCTACAAATACCATTACAAAACAGCTTATTAAAGATGATAGTATGTAGTAAGTTATGTATTTTTTCTTTGAAATCCTCACTCCAGCATAGTCTATAAAACCATTTTTAACTATATGGTAGGAATAAAAAGAAAAAGGAATGGTTACTAAGAGTGGCAAAAAGAAATCCACCGGAGAAGATCCATATACATATGGGTCTATAGGATAATAGATTATAGAATTGCCATTATAAATATAAATAAGTACAAATAAAGCCAGCACATATATAGCTGTAGTTATTAAACTTGTTATTAATTTTTCTTTAATAAATTTTTTTAGTATATTCATAGTTTTATTAACTAAAATAGCTTAGCATTACACTAAGCTATTTTATTTTTCCTTAATTTATAAATTTAGTTACTTCTCCAAGACCCTGAAACTTGAACAGCTACCGGTGTATCAAAATCATTTAAAAATTGTAGTCTTATTTTATCCCTTTTTTATGATTTACATTTCCATCTACATCACGATTTGATCCACTTTTTACATTCCTTGACCACACTCCTGCAGTTCCATTACTTTCTTGTATTCTAACATCTACTAAATATCCACCACCTACAGAATAAAAAGATAAATTTCCATTAGCTCCTGAAGTAGCTTCTGTTTGATAGACAGTATATTCGTTTCTATTAAATCTGCCTACAGTAGTGTTGTATCCTGAATAAGATGTACCTGCAAATACCATCGTTGTTCCTGGTAAAACTGGAAGTGCAGTAACAAATACAACTTTAGAAATATAATTCTAAGTCTGATTTTAAGTCACGCTTTATGGAGTCACTTTATTTTGTAGGGTTTATGAGTTTTTATTTAATTGTTTATAAACTTAAATTTATTTATAATATAAATTTAAAATAAAGTTATAAACTATTTGTTTTTATATCCAATGTATGTAGAATCTGTAGTACTTATAACTAATTTATCAGCTATAATAGATAAATCTCTACCAACAGTCGATATATTGTTGAGTTGATAATTCTCATTGTTATCTTCTAAATCTATGATGTAATGAGTACCCAAACCATCTTTAATAAGTAAATAATCTTTATTATCTTTATTTAAAATAGTCAAATCAATAAGTCTTTCTATAGGATTGTCCTTAAGAGAATAAAGAAGATTAAAATTATCATCATATATTTCTAAAAGTTCCTCATCTTCATTAAATGGTTTATGATGGCAAATAATATAAGAACCTAACTTTTCTATATAGTCATAATTGCTATCTCCAATATCTACTATTTTACTAGGATTTGATAAATATATTAACTTATTTGCATGGGGCTTATCCTCTCTAAAATATTGATTATTATATGTCGATAACTGATAAACTATTTGATCATCTTGTTTTGATATAAGAGTAATTATATCACCTTTATATTTATTATCTTTTTTTGTAAAATCATATTCCTTTAAATTAGAAAAACTATAATCATCTAAATTAATCATCCCAAGGACAGATTTTCCATCCATTGTATCTGATGAATAATAAAGTTTATTGTTATCATATACAAACAGAGGTTCTAAATAATTAATATTATCTAAAAGGATATTTTCTTGAATATTTCCATTAGTATCCAGGCTATGTAGCTCCAAATTTGAGGTATTTGAATCATCTATTGGTGTTGTAAGTGTATTAAGCTTTTTTTTATAAACATACCAAGCTGTTGACGGACTATCAGGAAACTTTTTTTCATCATATTTATTAATATCAACAAGATTACCATCTTGGTCTTCTATAACTCCATCTACAATCTCATCATTTTTTTCAAACTTAATATTGAATTTTTCAAAAAAACTTATAATATCTTCAGTGGACTTATCGTCAAACTGTAATACTTCAAGTTTTGGATTTTGTGCATCCTTTTTATTTGGAATAATAGTTACTTTCTGAGCTTTCTTATTTTTTTTATCATCTATTTTTTGACTTGTATCTTCTTGATTGTTCTTATTTTCAATAGATTTCTCATTAGTTTCATTAGAGCAAGAAGATAGTAAAAATACTATCATTATAATACTTAGTATCTTGGATAACATATTGGTCTCCTTATTAAAATTGGCTATTACACAAACAAAGAGTTATCAATGTTGCTTTGTGAATGTGCCACATTAAAATTCTATTTGTTTTGCAATAGCCAATTTATACTTTTAAATCTTTAAAATACTAAAAGCTAATTATCTATCCTTATTTTTTTAAATTTTAAATCCTCACTGTCGATCATATCTAAGGTTTCTTTTTCAGTGTAGTCTTCATCTACTAGTCCTAAATGATCAAAATATAAACGGACTTCTTGAAGACTGATTATAGTATCTTCATAAACTTTAACCCAGGTTTCTTTATTAATACTTCCAAAAACTGGATCAGTTAAATTTTTAACCTCTTTCCACCTATCCATGTGTTCGAGTCCATACTTATACCATCTTATAGCTAGTCTATAAGTTGAATTATAAAGTTTTATAAGCTCTTTTATATTAGTATCTTCTAAAATTTCTTTTTTTTCTTCTTGATTTAATTTCCCAGATAAAGATTCGCCATAAGGATTTTTTTGTAATCCCTTAGTCGAAGAAATAGTTTTTACGGGCATGATATAAAGACCATCTTCATATCCAATATCATCACTTACTTCTTCTGCTTTATCAGCAAAAGTACTAATGTTTGGACTTACTAATATAACGAGTAATGTAAAAATAAATAATTTTTTTTTCATAGATTCTCCTTTTATATAGAAAAAATCCAATTCATTAACTATACTTTAAAAATTAATGGATCATGACACCTTTATTAGCCAACATTACATTAAATATATGTGGATAAGTCTCTTGATATTGTCCATTACGATGCCAAGGATCTTTTATGTCTCCTACAAATTTTTTCATAGAACTATCATATCTCATACTTGAAACTACTATATAGTGTCCACTTACAGAATAAATCCAACTTCCTTTTCCTATTCCTACATCTGACCTCATATTTACAACGATAGGTGCTCTATTTTTAATAGAATAATAGGCACTATCTAGAAAATCTTGGAAATTATTATTAGACATGTACACGTCATATTTATAAGACCAAATATGTTCATTGAGGACTTTTTCAATCATATCATAAGCAGTACCTTGTTTTGTAGTGCCTAGTTTACTTGCATAGTAGTTTTGATCTTTATCAGGATTATGCTTATAATAGTCTACAACCATTTGTACAGAAGCTGGTCCACAATAATAACCATTAATTTGTCTTCTATACGGCACTGACAATGACCTATTAAAATCCCAAGGTACAAAATAAGGAACAATTTTATTATCATTTGAGTTTTCTATCAATTCATTTGAATCTGCTTTTTTATTAGCATTGTGATAAACATATCCTGGACTAGAGAAATTATTTCCATCTTTCAAAAATTCTTCATTTGCATAGGACTTTGGTAAGAGTAAAGTAAATATAGTAATAGTTGACAATATTATTTTTTTCATATTTAATCTCCAATTTTAATAAAATTCATCATTGTTCAAATCCTACTAAAGTTGCAACTTCACCATCATAATAGCACACTAAAGTGCACCTGTCAAGATTATTATAATATCTTTATACATTTATATCAGTTTAAACTTTTTGAATTAATTTAATAATATTTTTCTACAAGTTAAATATATGTGAAGATAATAAACTTTAAAATATCCCTATTTTTTTTATAGTTATAAATCTATAGGGAATAAAATTATATAGCTTTTCAGTTTAAAAACTCTGCTTATATGATTATTAATTTTAATATTCTTAGGAATGATTTTTGATTTTATAATAATTAAACTTTTTAAGAAATAAATTTAACAGTTGTCATATAAATATATGAAATTTAATAAAAATAGCCTCACAGTTTGAACTGACCTCCTTAATTTAGTTTTTAGGTCTAAATTTTGGATGTCAGTTCATTAATTATCTCATCTGATTTTTTTACTTAATAGTTATGTATAAGTCATTTTTTTAGCATTATTTTAATTTGTTCCCAGGTTCTTTTTGATACATGATCTTTAATATAATCTTGAATTTTGCCCTTAGTGCCCATTGGGTTTATAGGATGGGTCATAAGCTCTGGATCAAGCTTATTTATTATATCGGTAAACATTTTTTGATAATCAATGTTTTCCGCACGCCTTGCTTTCATAAGCCTTATAAAAAATTCCCTATTATTAAATGGAGAAAATTCATCGATTGCTATATCTTGATTGGCTATAAAGTTAGTTCCCCAGTTTGGGAGTCTGTGTTCCCAATAGAATAGATCCATCATATAAACTTGTGCTTCTTCTATCATATCTTTATTTTCCCATATCCATTGGTCAAATTCTTTATCAAATATCTTATATTTTTTAGGAATCCCAATAAGTTTGGAAATTTCTGCTCCATCTTTGGCAGTGTTCTTCTTATAATTATCCTTAATAACTGCTGAATAGTTACCGGTAATTTGCATAATATTATTCCCAAAATCATTATTTGATAAAAAATGCTGAATAGTTAGAGTTTTTGGGAGGATTCTTGAGTGATCGATGTTTTCCTTATAAAAATTTATAAATTCCGGGCTAAGATCTGCTAAGTCATCTATTATAACCAGGTCTTTATTAGAATCATTGAGTATATCTCTTGCAATTACAATATCTGGGTGATTTAAGGGTAGAACATTCATAGTAGATAGGAAAAATTTACTTTCAAAGCTAGCAGCAGAACTAGCTGCATAAACTACTCTTGAGTCAAACCCTGCTGTAAGTGACTGAATATAGTCATAATCACGATTTTTTAATGATTTAAAGCTATTTACAAGTAATTCTGTCACCCTATCAATTGTCTCTTTATAAGAATTGTAATCAAGATCTGTCCAAAATCTTTCTACGCTTTTTCTGTTTAAATCATAATAATGATTTGGCTTTAGCTTATATACTTGCTCTAAACAAGTCTTGTCAGAATACCATTCGTATTCGTTAATACTATAATATTTTGATGAGATATATTCTGAATAATCCTCAGATAAATCCTGCTGGTGTCGCTTGTAATAATTTATAATATTAGGATTAGTTCCTAGCATCAATTCATCATCTGAGTAATAAATCGACCTTGCAGTAGCTGGATCACTAAATACTATCTTTTCAGTATCTGATATATAGAAAAATATCCATCTACCTGTAAGTGATCCAGTATTGTTAATAAAATCATCAGCAGATAACGAATATGTAATTAAATGGTTCACTATGTCCTCATCTAAAAACTCAGGATTATCAGGATCTATTGTATAGCCTAACATAATAGCCCTCTTATCACCAGAGGTTTTATCAACTACCTGTAGATTGGGATGAGCATAGATTTTATAATCATCAAAGATAGGTATTTCTTGCCAGGATTCGATTCTTTTTTTTCTGTTTGTAAGTACAAATTGCCTTCTAAAAAGTAAGTTATTATCCATATTTAAACCTCACATATCATCTTCAATTATAGAAGACTTAGAATATACTGATACCTTTGCTTCAAAGAAGTCTGTTTTTACTTAATTTGGATCGGCGTATTCTTCTACCCACTTCATGGAGACTGGTACTTCGCTATATCCTTCGTATAGGTTGCCAAAGCCTAGTCCTTTGGCTCTAAGATTACCTAGGTATTTGATATAGTCTTCTATCTTCTTGCTATCTTCAATTGTCATATCCTTTTGATATATTAAAGGAATAACTAATAATAGCTCTAATTTCTTTTTTTATTATTATATTTCTACTATACAAGTCTATTTTAAAAAAACTATTATTTATTTCTTTTAACTAAAGCAAACACAGGAATTTTTGAGCTGAGCCTTTAAATACAGAATAACTTAATAATATTTTAAACAGAATATAATCTGTAATCAATTGGGGATATTCCGTTTAATTTTGCATTTATCCTTTCTTCGCTTTACCATTTGATATACAACTCTATTTCATTTATTAATCGCTTATAGTTCTTAAACCTCTCCCTATAATAACTATAATAAATTTCTTGGTTAGGTATCACAAAGAAATTCTCTATTGGTGAATTATCTAAACATTTTCTTTTTCTTGGAATACTTTGAGTTATTTTTAGTTTTCTTAGTCTAATAAACTATGAACTATATTTGTAATAAAATTCTTGGTCTGAGTGTGTTACTAGCAGATTATTTGTACATATTCTTTTAATATCCTTCTTCAGCATTATATTCGTTAATTCAATTGTCGGATAATACCTTAGTTCATAGCTAATTTTCTCACTTAGAAAGATTATATACTTTTAACTATTTACTCGCTCCTATTTTTGGATGTTTTTCTAGAAGTAAGTATTGTCTTCATTCTTTTCTTACTTATGCTTCTTCCAGTAACAAGGCTTGAAACTTTTTTTTCAAATAGTATCTGCATTTTCAGGTATATATTTTCTTAGACCTTTCTCTTTTATTCTCTAATCCAAATAAACCACTTTCTCAATACGCTTTCTCCCTTCTATACACAATTATTCTTTTACAAGATTGAAATACTCAATGGTTTTTCTAAGCTAAGTATTATTGAATTACCTATAATATATTACAGACATATAGGTTGAATTATTTTGTGTATTTTTCCATAAAAAATCCCTCAATCCATATTTGGATTGAGGGGTTCAGCTCAACTTAATCTAACGTATTTTCTTACATATCTGCCATTTTTTCTAGTTCTAGGGTGAACTTTTGGAGGATTTTTTTCTCTATTCTACTTACTGTCATTTGGGAAATATCTAGGGTATTTGCTATGTCTATCTGGGTGCGGCCTTCATAGTAGCGAAGTTCTAGGATTTCTTTTTCTAGGTCATTGAGCCTTGCTGTTGACTTATCTATAAGGTCTTGTAGCTCTACTGAATCGAAATTCTTATCTTCTTCTCCTATCATTTCTGCAAGGTCTATAGAGTTTTCTCCCTTTTGAACTTGATATTTCATATCCAAGGACTGGGGAGAATAAACTTTGCTTGCTTCCATGGTTTCTAGGATGGTTTCCTCATCTTCTCCTAAATAGTCTGCTATATCTTTGACTGTTGGGGTTCTTTGAAGTTCTTGAGGTAGGGTTTTTTTGGCGTTATTTATTTTTTTATAAAGGTTTTGGATACGTCTTGGGACTCTTATAACCCAACCCTTATCTCTAAAGTAACGTTTTAGCTCTCCCATAATTGTTGGAGTTGCAAAGGAAGAAAATTCATAACCCTTTGATGGGTCAAATCTATCTACCGCATAGATAAGGCCAAGGCTTGCTACTTGATAGAGATCTTCTTTTTCTATACCCTTTCCTACGTATTTGTTTGAAAGGATATCTACTATATACATATGCTCTTCGATTAGTTCATCGCGCAGTTTTTTATCACGAGTTTTAGCATACTCTTCAAATTTCCTTTTGATTTCTTCTTTGTATTCTTGATCATTTTTATCTGGCTGATTTTTATCTGTCATTATTACTTAGCCCTTTGTATGATTTTAATTTCTCCATCGTTTATATAAACTTCATATGCTAGTTCTTTTAAAATCAAATCACGCATTTTTAGTGCACGTTCATCTAGAGATTTATCATTGCCTAGGACACGGATTTCAAGATTTTTTTCTGCTGGAATAAATTCGATTGTCACATCCGTATCTGATAGTTTGTAGTTTATTGCTTCACTTACAACTACTCTTAGGTCTTCCACTTCTTCAATATTAAAACCTAGGTCACTTGCAAGAGATGCTGTAAATAGTCTGATTGATTTTATATAAAGTTTTTTTGGGGGAATTGTTATGCTGATTTTCTCCATTTTCTACTCCATATCAAATAGATCTGTTAAATCAGTAATCTTAAATAGTTTTTGGATATTATCTTTGGCATTGATGATTTTGATTTCTTTGCCATTGTCATTTACCATTTTGTAGATATTCATAAACATACCAAGACCTGTTGAGTCTAGGTAGTCTAATTCATTTAAATCGATTGTTACATCTTTGTTTGGATCGATTTTTTCATCTATAAATGATTTGAATTCATCTTCTGAATATACATCTAGGTCGCCGATTAATTTTATGGTTTGAATCTCGTCTGTTGTTTCTAATTTTTTATCAAACATTTTCTTCCTCTACTTCTACTCCAAGACTAGCATCATATTTAGCAACTGATACGATTTTATCTGATTCATCTTTTAGATTTTTTAATGTAACTCCCATGGTATTTCTACCTGTGGTTGAAATATCTTTTGCAGTTATTCTAATCATATCACCATTTAGAGATACCATCAATACATCATCATCAAGGTCTACTGGCAGAGTATCTACTACACAACCTGTTTTTTCTGTAACCTTATGGCATCTAATTCCTTTACCACCCCTGTTTTGGTTGTTGAAGTTGTTAAAGGATGTTTTCTTACCAAATCCATTTTCTGTTACAACAAGTAGGTAGGTTTCATCTCCCTTGATATTCATTGCTACTACTTCATCCTCATTACTTAATTTTATAGCACGAACACCACGAGCTTGACGGCCCATGCTTCTTACATCTTCGGTATTAAACTGAAT
Source organism: Anaerococcus sp. mt242 (assembly GCF_016798225.1). Classification (GTDB taxonomy): domain Bacteria; phylum Bacillota; class Clostridia; order Tissierellales; family Peptoniphilaceae; genus Anaerococcus. The sequence goes on from NZ_JAEUYX010000005.1 coordinate 52,803, forward strand.
GGTCATACCATTTTTGGTTGAAATAATTAATTCTTCTTCCTTGGCAATGTGGCGGGCAGATATTAACTTATCTCCCTCTTCTAGGCCAATGGCTATGATTCCATTTCTTTGGATAGATGTAAAGTTATTAGCATCTGTCTTTTTAATTTTACCATATTTTGTTTGAAGTACTATTTGATCCTCATCTTCTAGGTCAGAAAGTGGCATAATTTCTGTGATTTTTTCACCTGAGTTTAGGGATAAAATGTTTATTATGGCTTGTCCACGGCTAGTGCGGCTTCCTTCTGGGATTTCGTATCCTTTTAGGCTATAAACCCTACCAAATGAAGTGAAAAATAGTAAATCTTCGTGGGTATTTGTAGTCATTATGCGTTTGATAAAATCATCTTCTTTGGTATTTGCAGCTGAAATTCCTTTTCCGCCACGATTTTGTACCTTATAAGTATCTACTGGTAGACGCTTAATGTAGCCATCATTTGTAAGAGTGATTAGGATATCTTCTTCTTCGATTAATTCTTCAAGGTCTATTTCTCCCTCATCAGCTACAAGCTTAGTACGACGCTTATCACCGTATTTATCCTTAATTTCATTTAGTTCTTCTTCGATTAGTTCGATAAGTTTTTCTTCTGAGTCCAAAATACCCATCAAATAAGAAATAGTTTTTTCAAGTTCTTTGTTTTCGGCATTTAGCTTTTCAATTTCCAAACCTGATAGACGTTTTAATCTCATATCTAGGATTGCTTGAGATTGTAAGTCTGTTAGTCCAAATCTTTCTAGGAATATCCCCTTAATTTGATTATCATCATATGAAGAACGGATAATTTTAATTATTTCATCGATATTATCAATGGCAATTATCAAACCTTCTACAATATGCTTACGTGCTTTGGCACGATCTAGGTCAAATTGGGTTCTTCTTGTAACAACTTCTTTTTGGTGGTCTATATAATATTTGATTAATTCCTTAAGAGTTAAAATTTTTGGAATACCATCTACTAGGGCCAGGTTTATAATACCAAAAGTTGTTTCAAGTTGGGTGTATTTGTAAAGATTATTTAAAACAATATTTGCATTTGAATCGCGTTTGATTTCAATTACGATTCGCATACCCTTACGGTCTGATTCATCACGGATATCAGAAATACCATCGATTCTTTTTTCCTTTACCAAATCAGCAATTTTTTCAATTAATCTTGCCTTATTTACTTGGTAAGGAATTTCTGAGACTATAATTCTCTCACGATTTTTCTTAAATGGTTCTATTTCTGCAATACCGCGTAGTTTTACTTTTCCACGACCTGTTTCATAGGCATCTTTGATACCTTTTTTTCCTAAAATTTTCGCACCAGTTGGAAAATCTGGTCCTTTTATGATTTGATTTAGTTCTCCAATAGAGATTTCTGGATTTTTCATGTAGGCAATGGAAGCATCTATGGCTTCACTTAAATTGTGGGGAGCCATATTTGTTGCCATACCTACAGCAATACCGCTAGATCCATTTACCAAAAGATTTGGAAATCTAGATGGCAAGATGGTTGGTTCTAGTTCTTCTTCATCGAAGTTTGGCATAAAATCTACGGTGTTTTTGTTAATATCACGTAGCATTTCCTTGGCAATTTTAGACATACGTACTTCTGTATAACGCATTGCCGCTGGGTCATCACCATCTATTGAACCAAAGTTACCTTGTCCTTGGGCAAGAGGATATCTAGTTGAAAAATCTTGAGCAAGTCTTACTAGGGCATCATAAAGGGCTGTGTCACCGTGAGGGTGATATTTACCCATTACTTCCCCAACAACTCTGGCAGATTTTCTAGTTGGTTTGTTAGGATCAAGTCCCAGACCTTCCATACCATATAGAATTCTTCTATGAACTGGTTTTAGTCCATCGCGTACATCTGGAAGAGCACGAGATACTATAACTGACATAGAATAATCTAGGTAGGCATCCTTCATCTTATCTTCTAGATTAACATTTATAATATTATTATCATTTTTAATTTCTGTCATTTTGCCTCCTATACGTCAATATTTGTTACGTATTTGGCGTTTTCTTCGATAAATTCGCGACGTGGCTCAACTTTTTCTCCCATTAGTAGGGCAAAGGTATCATCAGTTGTTGTTGATTCGACATCTTCCACAACGCGCAATAAAATCCTATTATCTGGATTCATTGTTGTATCCCAAAGTTGTTCGGCATTCATCTCACCAAGACCCTTATATCTTTGGATTTTGTAAGATTCTCCGCCTATTTCTTTTAAGACCTTATCACGTTCTGCATCTGTATATACATAGCGTTCGCTACGGCCTTGGGAAATTTTATAAAGTGGTGGTTGGGCAACATATACGTGACCATCATCGATTAAATCCTTCATGTATCTATAAAGGAAAGTTAAAAGTAGGGTACGGATGTGGGCACCATCGACATCGGCATCTGTCATGATAATGATTTTGCCGTATCTTAGTTTTGAAATATCAAAATCTTTGCCTATCCCTGTACCAAAGGCTGTAATCATGGCCTTTATTTCCTCTGAATTTAGGATTCTATCAAGTTTTGCCTTTTCTACGTTTAAGATTTTTCCACGCAATGGCAGGATGGCTTGTGTTTTATTGTCACGTCCACCTTTTGCTGAACCACCAGCAGAGTTACCTTCGACGATAAAGATTTCATTTTCGCCAATATCTGTTGATTGGCAATCAGCAAGTTTACCTGGAAGGGTTGCGCTATCTAAAATTGATCTTTTACGGGTTAAATCTCTTGCTTTTCTTGCAGCTTCACGCGCTCTTCTTGAAGATAGGGCCTTATCTAGGATAGTTGCTGCAATTTTTGGATTTTCTTCTAAAAATGATTCTAATTTGTTAGAGAAAAATGTGTCAACAGCCCCTCTTACTTCTGAGTTACCAAGTTTGGCTTTTGTTTGCCCTTCAAATTGTGGTTCAGAAATTTTTACAGAAACTATAGCTGTCATTCCCTCGCGTACATCCTCACCTTGGAGATTGTCTTCATTTTCCTTAATGATTTTATATTTACGAGCATAATCATTTACTCCACGAGTTAGGGCTGACCTAAATCCTGATAAATGTGTACCACCTTCTGGTGTGTAAATATTATTTGCAAAAGTTAGGATATTTTCACTATATGAATCTGTATATTGGAAGGCAATTTCAATTTCAGTGTCCTCTTGGCTACCTACAAAATGTGGAATAGTTTCCATTATGGCATCTTTGCTGCGGTTTAGGTATTCTACAAATTCGCTAACTCCGCCGTCGTATTTAAATGTTTGAGTGGATTCATCACGTTCATCTTCAAAAATAATTTGTACACCAGAGTTTAAAAATGCCATTTCACGGAATCTACGTTCCAATGTTTTTTTATCAAATTCTGTTGTTTCAAATATCTCTGCATCTGGTTTAAAGGTGATAGTTGTACCAGTTTCTGATGTTTCTCCTAAAACTTCAAGATCACTTGTAGCTACGCCACGTTCAAAGCTCATTCTGTAGTGGTGGCCATCTCTTTTTACATCAGCGATTAGGTATTCTGATAGGGCATTTACTACTGAAACCCCTACACCGTGAAGACCTCCTGAAAATTGGTAGGCAGATGAGTCAAATTTACCACCAGCGTGAAGCACAGTTAAAACTGTTTCTAGAGTTGATTTTTTTGTTTGTGGGTGTTCCTTTACTGGGATACCTGATCCATCGTCTTCTACACTTATAATATTATCTTCTGATACAGTTACTTTTATGTAATCACAACGACCTGCTAGGGCTTCATCTATGGAGTTGTCTACAACTTCGTAAACCAAATGGTGAAGTCCTTTTTCGCTTGTCGAACCGATATACATACCAGGTCTTAGACGGACAGGTTCAAGCCCCTCTAAAACCTTAATATTACCGGCATCATAATTAGTTTCTGTCATATTTTTCCTTTCTCATTCAAACATTTAAAATCTTGCCTGCAGCAATTTTTTTGATGTTTGACTTATCTACCATATCCAAAGACTTGGTGTTGGTAGCTGTAATAATTGTCTGATAGCCCGCTAGATTTTCCAAAAGAAAATGAGATCTTTTTTCATCTAGTTCTGAGAAAACATCATCAAACAAAATGACAGATTTTTCACCTGTCACTTCCATAATTAGTTTTACTTGGGCAAGTTTTATATTTAAAATTGCTGACCTTTGCTGGCCTTGGGAGCCAAAATTTTTGATGAGTCTATCATTGATACTAATATCAATCTCATCCTTATGGACTCCCCTTTGGGTAGTCATATATCTTAGGTCATCACTTCTTGCACTTATGAATTTTTGATAATAATCTTCCAAAGAATCAGCATTTATATCTGGATTATAGCTAAGCCTTAAATCTTCCTTAGCCGCTGAAAGTTTGCTGTGATAGTTATTTGCAAATTGGTCGATTATTTTTATAAATTTGGCCCTACGTTTATAAATCCTAAAGCCATATTTAACAATCCCCTTATCAAAGGCATCTAACTGCTGGTTAAAATAAGGAGATTTTTGGTTTTTCAAAAGTTTATTTCTTTGATAAATTAATTTTTCGTACTCTTTTTTGCTAGTTTTGTAGGCAAAATCAATAGAGATTATGATTTCATCTATCAAATCACGTCTAAGATTCGGTCCTTCTTTTATAATTAGCAAATCTTCTGGAGTAAATAAAACCAAAGAAAAAAGTGCCTTTAAATCTTTGTTCCTTTCATATTTTACTCCATTTACACAAATTTTCTTTTCCCCATCCTCAATATCGATAGAAACCTTTTTAAAATACCTACCTTTTCTGATTAAGCCATTTAAATTCATATGCTCTTTGCTAAAGCTTATGATGTCTTTATCTCTAATTTTTTTAAAGGATGTGGCGTTTGCTAGATAGTATAAGGATTCTAAGAGATTAGTTTTGCCCTGGGCATTGTCTCCTAAAAAAATATTTATACCATCATTAAAATTTACCTTATCATTTTGGTAATTTCTAAAATTTTTAAGTTCTATTTCACTTATCCACATTATATAATTGTTATGCTGATATCATCAAAGATAACCCTATCGCCTTTGTATAATTTTTTGCCAGGGATAAAGCAAGGCTTATCATTAAGAAGAACTCCTTCTTCTTTTATGATTAGCTTTGCAAGGCCTCCTGAAGGGATTATTTGACTTGCTTTTAGCAAATCTTTTAGGGTTATCATTTCTGCTTCAAATTCTAAATTTTCCATAAAATTTCTTTCTTTTTTTAGTTTGCTAGTCTAACTGGTAATACAAGGTAGGTGAATTCTTCATCTTCATATTTGCTATCTACAGGATAGATGAGACAAGGATTGAGTGAAGATTTGAAAGTTAATTTTATCTTATCAGATTCATTGGCCTTTACACCCTCTTGCATGTAGCGAGCATTAAAAGCTATGTCTAGGTCTTCACCATTTTGTTCAGTTTCTACAACTTCTTTTACATCTCCTACTTCTGAATTTGATTTGATAATCATGTGATTTTCAGCAATTTCTATCCTAATTAGATTTGCCTTACCAGGATCAGAAAGTACTTGGGCGCGGTCTAGGGCACGAGCAAGACTATCTCTACTTAAAATAACAGATGTATCCGAAATATCATTTATAATATTTCTGTAATCTATAAAGTTTTTATCTATTACTCTGCAATACATAGTAGTGGATTCGCTTTTAAATACTATGTCATTTTCATTTTTATAAATATATGTTGTATTGTCATCTGAAATTATCCTTGACCACTCCATAAGAGATCTTTTTGGTATGATAAACTCGCTATCTTCAAAGGCTGATGGATAGTCAATCTTATTTTTCTTAAGGGCAACCCTATAACCATCTAAGGCTACCATATTTAGATAATTTTCTTTTAATTCAAAAAGGATTCCTGTTAGGGCAAGCTTTGTTTCATCAAGGCTTGTTGCAAATTCTGTTTGTAGGATAGATCTTTTTAATTTGTCATTGGCAATTTCTAGAGGCTCAGAGTCTGGCAATGACAAATCTTGTTTTTCAAAATATTCAAAGGCTATTAGATTAAAGTTTGAGTTTTGGCTTTTGATATTTATCTTGCCATCTTTGATTTCAATTTTTACAGTATCATTTGGAAGTTTTCTAATAATTCCTGAAAATAGATTTGCCTTTACTGCCATCTCACCCTCTTCTTTTACTAGGGCTGGGATAGAAGTTAAAATTGTTATCTCCCCATCAAAAGCAGTCAGTAAGAGTCTATCTTCTTTTGCCTCAAAGTATATTAATTCATGAATTTGAATATTGGTATTTTTGCTTACTGCCTTGCTTGCTATATTAATAGCATTCATTAGCTCATTTTGTTTTACTTCAATTTTCATAAAGTGCTCCTCATATAACTATATATATTTAGTAGTATTAGTAGTAGGGGGTGTACATATGTGGATAAGTAAACTTATTGTTTAAAATAGGCCAATTATTTTCCAAAATCGCCTAAGGATAAGTCTTGGATAACTTTAGGCTTTATCCACATATCCTTTTTAGAAGTGTTAAAAAATAAAAATTTTGACTTATCCACAATAATATCCACCAAGTTATACACATTTTACTCTGTAATTGCTTTTTTTAGAGTTTCTATCTCATCCTTAAAATCAGGATCTAGGGTCATTTCATCTTTTACTTTATCTATCCCATGCATAACTGTGGTATGATCACGTTCAAAGGCATTGGATATTGTAACTAAGCTATCATCTAGGATGTCACGGGCCAGATACATTGAAATATGTCTTGGACGGACCAAGTCTTTTTTTCTGGATTTTCCCTTTATATCAGAAACTTTTACATTGTATCTCTCGCCTACAAATCTTTGTATATCCTCTATACTAACGTGTTTTTTCTTATGGAGACTTCTGGTATTTACACCTTTTTTGGCATCATCCATATTTATGGTATTTCTATTATCACCCTTTGCATAGGCAATTGCTGTTGATAAGGCTCCTTCTAAGTCTCTGATATTTGTATCAATATTTTCTGCTATATAAGTTAAGATTTCATTATCTATATAGGCTCCTAATTCATCGGATTTTTTTTGGAGAATTGCTACACGGGTTTCAAAATCTGGTTTGCCAATATCTACGGTAATCCCCCAAGAAAATCTGGATAATAATCTATCTTCCAGGTCTTTTATTTCAAGTGGTGGACGATCAGATGATAGGACGATTTGCTTATCAGCATAATAAAGGTCATTAAAGGTGTGGAATAATTCTGTTTGTGTACCTTCCTTATTAGATAAGAATTGGATATCATCTATTAGTAATATGTCAGCTGATCTATATTTATTTCTAAATTCTTGATTTAGGTTTTGGTTTTTATTTTTGCTTGATGGTTGGATACTGGCAATTAGCTCATTTGTAAAGCGTTCACTAGAAATATACATAACATATAAGTCATCACGCTCTTCTAAAATCTTATGAGCAATGGCTTGCATCAAGTGAGTTTTCCCAAGTCCTGATTCCCCATATATAAATAGAGGGTTATAAATTTTAGTTGGATTGTCATTTATAATATTTTGAGTAACTGCACTTGCAATAGCATGGGCATATTGGTTTGACTTACCTTGGACAAAATTTTCAAAGGTATAGTTGCGATCAAGAATTGGTTTTGGAAACTTATTTACTTCCTTTAAACGCATTTGGCCATTGGCCTCATAATTCTTGCCCATTTCCATTACCCTATTGTAGCTATCACTATCTTTTGCAATAACTACAACCCTAAGATTAGAGTCATTTTCTTTATTTATCTTATCTAGGGCATCTTGGAGGGATGGTGTCCAAATCTTTTCGTAAACAAACATCATTTCTGACTTTGGAATCTCCAAATAAAGCGTGTTTTCATAAAGATTTAAGGGTTTTAGTATATCTATCCATGTATCATATTGCGATTGATCGGCAATATTCATTTTCATTTCATTTTTTAATTCATCTGTAATGTATTCTAAACTAATCATTACCGTGCCTTTCATAAGAAAATCTATCCACATAGTTAAAAGCCTATATTTCATGTCTTAGATAGGATTTTAATACTTATCCACCGCTGTGGATTAAATTGTGGATAAGTCTATGTTTATAACAATTTTCCTTACAATTTGGGGATTTTTCCTAAAAATATGCTCAAAAAATTTAATTATTTGAAACTTTTCCACAAATAAATTTATGGTGAAAAGAAATTTTTAGCTTTTCCCCTGGGTTTTACACCTCAAATTATACTACAAATTAGAGGGTTTGACAACTTATCCACATTCTCTTGATAAGTTTTGGGAAAACTTATAAGATGTTAAAAAAGAATTCTATAAATTTTGTGCATATGTGGATAAGTCTGTGTATTTATAAAATTTACTTATATTTTTTTATGGATTATCCCTATATTTTGGGATAAGTATTTTTTAACAATCACTTTTACTAATATTTATCCAAGGATAACTAATGTTTAAAAGCTGTGCATAAAAATTATTATTAAAAACTTATCCACATTGTAAGTTTATTAGTTAATCAGGTGTGTTTTTGCATATTTATTAATTTTTATATACAAGACTTATTCATTCGTCTATTTTTCTATATAAAAAGACTAATTATTCTTGACAGAATGGCTCTTTATCCATATAATAGTATGAGTCTAAAATTATAAGTAGGAGGTGGAAGTATGAAAAGAACCTATCAACCAAATAGAAGAAAAAGAGCTAAAGATCACGGTTTTAGAAAAAGAATGTCTTCTCCAGGTGGAAGAAGAGTACTAAAAGCTCGCCGCAAAAAAAATAGAAAAAGATTATCTGCTTAATATAGTAGCTAGTAATCCTAGCTTTTTAAGCATACGTTATTAGAAATTTAGGACGTAGATGGAAAAGCGACTTAGTTTAAGAAAAGATACTGACTTTCAAAGAGTTTACAGAAAAAGTGATGCTTTTTATAACAGAGACTTTACTATATTAATAAAAAAAAATGGCTTAGACCATCCCAGATTTGGCTTTTCTATTAGCAAAAAAATTGGCAAGGCCAACCAACGCAATGCCTTAAAAAGAAGATTGCGTGATATAGTTAGGATCAATTACAAAAACCTCAATGGGGTTGATATTGTAATTATCCCTAAAAAACATCTTACATCTTATGACTATATAGCCTTAAAAAAGACTTTTGGTCATGTTATGAGCATTGCTTTTAAAAAGAATAAGATTTTTTATGTTAAATAAAATATTTATAAAAATTATAAATTTTTACAAGACTTACATTTCTCCACAATTAGGCTTTGGAAAATGCAAATATTATCCTTCTTGCTCAACATATGCAGTTGAGTGTTTTACAAAATATGGATTTTTTAAAGCATTTTTTATGTCTTTGTGGAGAATTTTAAGATGTAATCCTTTTTCCAAGGGTGGCTATGACCCTGTAAAATAACCCAATTAGTCCTACACAAGAATTTATTAGAAAAATGGAGAATATATGTTAAACTTTTTAGCTTCTTTATTAGGCCAACTCATGAGATGGATATATGATTCTTTGGCAGCTAGCCAAGTTGAACCTAGTAATATTAGTTTTTATGCAATTTCAATTATCCTTATGACCCTGCTTGTCAACCTTCTTATTATCCCTGTTACAGTTTCCCAACAAAAGACAGCAGAAAAAACCCAAAAGATTAAACCTAAAATTGATGAAATAAAGAAAAAATATTCTTATGATCCTCAAATCATGCAACAAAAAATGCAAGAGCTAAATAAAGAGGAAAATTTAAATCCAGGTCTTTCATCATGCCTTATGATGATTTTTCAAGTTTTAATCATCTTTGCCCTATTTAGAGTGATGCAAGATACTACAAAGTACGTATTTCCTGAAGGCATTGAAGGAATTAGAAAAGACTTTTATTGGATCAGCGATCTAACCCAAAAAGATCCATATTGGTTTGGTTTACCACTAGCAACAAGTGTTTCTCAAATTTTAGTGCAATTATTTTCAATGAAAACCAATCCACAAATGAGTGAAGGCCCTATGGCAAGCATGAATAAAACATTTTTAATGATGCCAATTCTTTATTTCTTTATGTTTAGAGGCTTACCAGCAGGTCTACCACTTTATTACACAATGAGTTCTGTAATTAGACTTTTAATTATGGTTATCATGCATTTTACTATTAAAAAACCTAACCAAGTTCAAAGACAAACATATGAGGTAAAAAATGAGAAAGTCAATAATAAAACAAGCAAAAACAAAAGATGAGGCTATAAGAAAAGGCCTTTTAGAAATTGGCAAAAATAGATCTGATGTTGATATAGAAGTTATAGAAGAAGGTTCAGCTGGATTTCTAGGACTTGGAGCTAAGGATGCAGTTGTTCGTATTAGCTTTGATGAAGATATCAATGAAGCTATGATTGACTTAGAAAATGAAATCAGATACGATTCCCTACAATCAGGCGAATTTGACAAAGAATATAATATAAATGATCGCAGCAAATACTACGCAGATGAAGCTCGTGCAAATTATCAAAGTGATAATAAGGATCTATTAGAAGATGATTCTCATGAACTTATTGAAAAAGAAGGCAGAGACTTTGAAGAAAGCATCCATCAAATAACTGATGATGACGAAAATCACGGTGAATACGAAAGACTTCAAAAAATAAATTCTTATGAAGAAAATTCTAAAGGATACAAAAGCGAAAATGTAGATTTAACTAAGGAATTAGATGAAAGAATAAGTCAAATTGACTCAACTGAACATCTAGAAACAAAAGTAGTAGATCCTTGGGAAGAAAGTAGCACTAAAGAAAATAGCAATAAAAATGAAGAAATTCCTACAAAAAGATTTGAAAATGTAGAATTTGCCAAAGAAGAAAGTCATGAAGACAATACTGAAGCTAACGACTACAAGGTAATTAGCAGATCCTCAAAAATGACTTTTGAATCTACTCCATCAGAAAATATTGAAAATCCAACAAAAGATATCGAAAATCAAGATCTTATTCAAGGCAAGGAAGAAACTAATAGTGTAGAAAACTTCAAAGTAGAAGCAAAAGCAAATATTGCCCAAGAAAAACAACAAACAGACATAGAAAAATTCTACAAGGCCAAAGAATTTTTAGAAAATATCCTAAAAGAAATGCACTTTGAAAACCCAAGTGTCTATGGCAACCTAGAAGGTTCTATTATAAAACTTGATGCAAAAGTGGCTGAAGAAGATACAGGAATAGCAATCGGTAAAGGTGGAGCAACCCTAGATGCAATCGAGCTTTTAGTTAGAAAATCCATCGACTCAAGAGCAAATAACCTAAGAGTAAATGTAGATATCAACAACTACAAAAAGCGCAGAGACGAAAAAATTGTAGAACTTGCAGCAGATACAGCAAGAAAAGTTCAAAGAAGCAAAAAACCTTGGAACTTAAAATACATGAACTCCTATGAAAGAAGATTAGCCCACGAAGAAATCAGCAAATATCCAAACATAACAAGCCACTCAGAAGGCATGGAACCAAAAAGATATGTAGTAGTTTCCTATGTTGGAGATGAAGAAGAATAAATTTTAAAGGAGCTGTTGCTAAGATTGAAACAGCTCCTTTTTTTAATTTATAAACTTTTTTCTAGTTCTTTTATAGTTTCTTCTGCTTGTTTTTGATATTTGCTTGATTCATCAATTAATTTTTTGAGTTTATCCTTAACGCTTTTTACTGTTTTTGGTTATTTATCTAATAACAATTTTGCAGCTTCGCATTTAACTCTGTTCTCATCTGAAGATGATTTTAAATCATCTATAATTTTTTTGTATTTGCTTTTTTATAGTCTTTAATATCAGTTTCACTAGGTGTTTTGCCATTTACTGTATAGTCAATGAAATTAGCGCTTGCTATATCATCTATTACTTGATCTAATTCTGGATTAGTTTTTTCTTCGTGGTTTGCAAGGTTAAGGTAGATATCTAAAATCTTCTCTCTATAGTTTTGGTAAGGCTCACCTAATATATTTAAATCTTTATCCATCATATAAATTTCGTAAAAACGATAGCTTGGGTCGTAATTTCCATTCTTCTCGTTTATATATTTGTTGATTTCATCAGTTTGACCAAAAACTGTCCACTGTGGACCTTTAGAACCGTATAAATTTTTGATGTCATCTTTGGTGAAATTTTCGTAATCTGTAACAAGTCCAATTACACCTACATCGTAATTTTCTTGTTTCTTCAAGTATTCAACATATTTTTCCATAGCTAAAATTTTATAGTTATTAACTGATGGATTTTCTGTTTTAATAGCTTTGTATGGAAAAATGACTGTATAATCGTGCTTTTGCACTTCTTTTTTAAATTCGTTAAAGCTTGGACTAGCTATATCACTCTTATCAGAATTTAAGACAAAAACCATATTTTCATAGGTTTGATAATTATTTTCCAAAGAATAAGCTCTAAAACCTAATTTATGAACAAAATCTAGTAAATCGATGAATTTTTTTCCATCGTGTGTTTGTTTTCCTATTTTGTATGAATTTGTATCACTTGAATTCGTCTTTTTTATTTCAATTTCGTTTTCATCTTCTCTGATGATTTCGAAGCCAAAATTAGTATCTTTAGCGGCATCTTTGAATTCATCTAGATTTACTAGGTGATAATCATATCCAGATCCAGGAATAAGATCTGCTATTATTGTATCTAGTATACAATCTTTTCCATCTAATTTATAAGCTATTTTATAGTTTGTATACTTCCAATCTCTCTTACCTACATTTATTGGTTCTTCTGCTTCTGTTTTTTCTTCATTGTCGGCTTTTTCACTTTGGTCGGCAAATGAGTTGTTTATGGAAAAAATTATTCCTGCTGCTAATGCTATAGCTAGAGCTTTCTTTAAATTATTTTTCATATAAACCTCCTATTTATCCGCTCTTTTCATATAAAATTATACCCACTAATTTTAATTTGAACTTTTTTTATTAAGATTTATACTTAGTAATAATATTTGCATCATAAAAGAACTGATTAGCGGAAAGTTAGCATAAGGCCCTTTAATTATTATTCTCTTTTAGTTTTTTTAGAACAGTTCTTGCAAAGGGTTCAATGACAATGACTTCTGATACACTTTCTACTCCTTTTTTGGGGTTTTAGTAATGTTTTTCTTTGGAGTTTTTTTGCTTTAACTTCATTTTTCTGGTCTTTTTTATCCTAACTAGTCATGAAAAGTTCACGATATTTTTTCTAGTAATATCAGAATTCTTCCTCGACTTTATTGCTATTTTGATTTACCCAATATCAAAAGCCCTACAAACATTGACATTTAAAGATTTTCGCTTATAATCTTTATGTTACAAACCACTAGTCAAAGTAGTGGATACAATCGTACTATGAAAGGAAAATATTATGAGTGATGCTACAATCGCAGCTATTTCCACTCCAACAGGTACTGGTGGTATATCCATTGTTAGGATGAGTGGAGATAAAAGCAAGGAAATAATCGATCAAATTTTTGAGCCTATAAATGGTGGTTCAATTGATCGCAAAAAAGATAACCGTAGGATGCGTTATGGAAATATAGTCGATAATGGGGAAATTATCGATGAAGTTATGGTAAATTTTATGGCAGGTCCTGGGACTTATACTAGAGAAGATATAGTAGAGGTTAATTGCCACGGGTCTTTTATATCTGTAAAAAAGATTTTAAATCTTCTTTTAGATAAGGGAGCAATTTTGGCTGAGCCTGGAGAATTTACCAAGCGTGCTTTTTTAAATGGCCGTATAGATTTGTCTCAAGCGGAGGCTGTTTTAGATATTATTAATTCTACAAATGATCTTTCCCAAGCCCAAGGAATTAACCAATTAAATGGGTCTTTGAGAAATGAAATCGAAACAATTCGTAAATCTCTACTAGAAGCCCTATCTCGTGTGGAATATTCTATAAACTTCACAGAAGATGGCGAAGACCTATCCCCTGATGAAATTATAAAATATATGGACCAAGCTAAGGCTAGAATTGATAAACTACTTAATACTTCAAATAAAGGGAAAATTATCAGAGAAGGCATAAATACAACTATTTTGGGAAAACCAAATGTTGGTAAGTCTTCCCTACTTAATGCCCTTTTAAAAGAAAATCGTGCTATTGTTACCGATATTCCTGGAACAACCCGTGATTTGATTAGTGAATATATAAATCTAGGGTCCTTCACCCTAAAAATAAATGATACAGCAGGTATCCGCGATACTGATGATATTGTTGAAAAAATCGGTGTGGATAAGTCAATAGAAATTTCAAAATCTTCTGATTTAATTATTGCCCTATTCGATACGTCAAGAGAATTTGATAAGGAAGATCAAAAAATCATTGATCTTATTGAGGGCAAAAATTCTATCATCATCTTAAATAAAACTGACCTAGACCAAAAATTTGATAGGGCAATTTTTGATAATATTGACCTACCTATCATAGAAACATCTATGACAGAAAATATTGGTATAGATAAATTAGAAGAAACAATTACAGAAATTTTTGATACAAGCGAAATTAATCGTGAATCCATTTTAATTACTAATACCCGCCACGAAAGATTATTAAATCAAGCTGGCAAAAAACTTGATGACTCGCTTACTGACATTAAAATGGGTATACCCCTTGATGCAGTAGAAGTAGATTTGCGCGGGTCCTATGACGATTTGGGACTTATAATTGGTGAGTCAGTTTCAGATGAAATAATGGATAAGGTCTTTAAGGAGTTTTGCGTTGGAAAATAATAAATATATACAAGATAGCTATGATGTCGTAGTCATCGGTGCTGGCCATGCAGGTTGTGAAGCTGGACTTGCTGCAGCAAGACTTGGCATGAAAACTTTATTACTAACTACATCCTTGGAATCAATTGCAGATATGCCTTGCAATCCCAATATTGGTGGAACAGGAAAAGGCCACTTGGTGCGTGAATTAGATGCCTTGGGAGGAGAAATGGCAAAGGTGATTGATAAAACCTTTATCCAATCCCGTATGTTAAATACTTCCAAAGGACCAGCAGTACACTCACTTCGTGTTCAAGCGGATAAAAGAAAATACCATGAAGAAATGAAAAAAGTTTTAGAAAATGAACCAAATCTTGATATCTTTGAGCAAGAAGTAGATAAGATAAATTATAAAGACGGTAAAATTGTTTCATGTGAAACAATCGAGGGAGCAATTTTTCCTTGCAAGGCTCTTATAGTTTGTACAGGTACTTACCTAAACGGAAAAATACTTATGGGAGATTTTGAAAAAGTTTCTGGTCCTCATGGTTTATCAGCAGCAACCTACCTATCTGATTGCCTAGAAAACATGGGTTTTTTCTTACGCCGTTTCAAAACTGGTACACCAGCTAGAATTGACCGTAAGACTATAGATTTTACAAAAACTGAAGTTCAGGCTGGTGATGCAGAAATCATCCCATTTTCTTTTGAAAACGAGGGCAAAGATTTTTCCGATCACAAGCAATATGATTGCTATCTAACTTACACCACCCTTGCAACAAAAGAAATCATAATGGCAAATATTAATCGCTCACCTATTTATGGTGGAAAAGTTGATGGTGTAGGCCCAAGATATTGCCCATCAATTGAAGATAAGATGATTCGTTTTGAAGACCGCAATATTCACCAAGTTTTCCTAGAACCAGAATCCCTATCTACTGATGAGATTTATGTTCAAGGTGTTTCCTCTTCTCTACCTCAAGAAGTGCAAATGGATTTTTATAAGACTATTAAGGGTCTGGAAAATGTAAAAATTATGCGCCCAGCCTACGCTATTGAATACGATATGATTGATACTAGGGAATTAAATTTAACTCTAGAATCTAAAGCATATTCGGGTCTTTATTTTGCGGGACAAATAAATGGATCATCTGGCTATGAAGAGGCAGCTGGCCAAGGGCTTATAGCAGGCATAAATGCAGCCTTAAAAATAAAAGGAGAAGTTCCATTTATCCTAGATAGATCTGATGCATACATTGGTGTATTGATTGATGACCTTGTTACAAAAGGTACAAACGAACCTTACAGGATGATGACTTCTAGATGTGAGTACAGACTTACAATGCGCCAAGATAATGCTGACCAAAGATTAACTGAAAAGTCCTATAAAATTGGCTTGGCAAGTGAAGAAAGATATCAAAAAATGGTTGAAAAATATAAGGCCATAACTGCTGAAAAAGAGAGACTTAAAAATATTATTCTAACCCCAACCGATGAAACCAATCAAAAGCTTTCATCAATTGGCACAAATCCTATTTTAACAGGTGTTAGTCTTTATAGTCTTATTAAGCGCCCTGAGCTTGACTATGAATCAGTAGCAATTTTTGATAAAGATAGACCAAAACTTCCAAAATTTCAACAAATTCAAGTACAAACTGAAATCAAATATGAAGGCTATATTGCAAAACAAATGGCTGACATTGACAAGTTTAAAAAGCTTGAAAATAAAAAATTACCGGCTGATTTTGACTACAATAAAATAGAAGGTCTTAAAAAAGAAGCGGCTTCAAAGCTCAACGATATAAAACCATCTTCAGTTGGTCAAGCAAGCAGGATTTCTGGGGTTACACCAGCTGATATAAACGTACTTTTAATAAGACTAAAGACAGGAGAAGTAAGTGGACAAAAATAAAATGTATGAAGTTTATAGCGATTATCTAATCGAGGTAAATTCTCACACAAATCTAACAACTATCACAGATCCAACAGAAATAAAAATAAAACACTTCGAAGATTCACTTTCAGTCCTACCCTATATAAAAGAAGGAAATAAGGTTTTGGATATAGGAGCAGGTGCAGGATTTCCTGGTATCCCCCTTCGTATCGAAAAAAACTTTGACCTAACCCTAGTTGATAGTGTAAATAAAAAAGTAAATTTCATGAATGAAGTTATAGAAAAATTAGAACTAGAAAATGCTCGCGCTATCCATACTAGGGCAGAAGACTTTGCCAAAGAAAATAGGGAAAGTTTTGATGTAGTAGTAAGCCGTGCCGTGGCAAACATGTCTACCCTATCTGAATTGTGTTTACCATTTTTAAAAGTAGGTGGGATATTTATAGCTCTTAAGGGACCAAAGGCTGATGAAGAATTAGAAGTGGCAAAAAATGCCATTAATATCTTAGGTGGCCAAGTCAAAGAAATTGAAAGATTTAAAATCGATGATAATGATAGAGTAAATATTATTGTAGAAAAAGTCCACCCAACTAAAAAAATATATCCAAGGGGCAAAAATCAACCAAAAAAGAATCCACTTTAGGATTCTTTTTTTATAATGAAAATTAATATTCTACAAAATAAAAGTAATCTATGATAAAATATTTCTATAAAGATTTGTTTCACATGAAACATAGGAGGGAAAATTGATGAAAAAAGTTTTAAAATTCGTAGGTATCAGCATACTAGTTATGCTATTTATTTTTGCAACAGAAATTGCCTCTAGCACTGTGCTATTTGCAATAATGTCAAAATCAAATCCAGCTGGAACCCAATCTAGCCTATTAACAGATGTAGTTAAATATCAGATAGTGGTAGGCCAGTTACTAAGATTAATTTTACTGTGGTTATTCTTCTTAATAATGAAAAAGGCCCAGCCAAATAAATTTAAAAACCCAATTAAAAATCGAGGATTTTTGTCAGATTCTTGGAAGATGGTAATTATAGGATTAGGTGTGGCTGCTTTTGGAAATATTGTTATATCTCTAATATTGACTCTAATGGGTGATTCGCCAATGGTTTCTGATGTATTGGATCAATTTAGTCAAGCTTTCCAAGTAACATCTAGCCTTGATATTATTATAATGATAATTGGTGTAGTAATTTTAGCGCCTATTTGCGAGGAGTTAATTTTTAGAGGGATAGTTTTTGAAAAATTTACCACAATCTACTCTATAAAAACTGCAATTATCCTAAATGGAATATTATTTGGAATTTATCATATGAATTTGCTTCAAGGAATTAATACATTTTTTATGGGTATGGTTTTAGCTTATGTTTATTATTATAGAAGAAATATCACCGATGCAATCCTCATCCATATGGTAAACAATTCGATTGCCATTTTGATAGAATTAAATGAAAATTTGTCTGGCATAATTATGATTGTATCTGTAATCGCTATGTTAATCAGTATTAAATTATTAATAGATTTTAGAAAAGAAAGAAATGCTTTATAAATAAAGTTTAAAATAAGTTATATATATAGAAGGGTTTTATGAACGCACAAATATTTTCAATAGGAACTGAAATATTACTTGGCAATATTGTCGATACCAATTCCCAATTTATTGCACAAAGATTAATGGAATTTGGGATTGATTTATTTAAAATGGAAACAATAGGGGACAATCCAAAAAGATTATATGATGCCTTTAAAGCTTGTGATGGAAAAGTGGATTATGTTATAACAAGTGGTGGGCTTGGACCGACGCCAGATGATCTTTCAAAAGAAGTAGCAATTGAAGTCTGCGAACTTGAAAGTGAAGTTCATGTCGATCAAAAATCATATGAAGCCTTAATTTCTTTTTTTAATGGAGATGAAGAGTCGGCAAAAGCCAATATAAAACAAGCCAAATTTCCAAAATCTGCAATCATTTTAGAAAATCCAATAGGTACCGCACCAGGATGTATATTAACTAGTAAAAAAGGGACAAAATATATTTTAATGCCTGGTCCACCAAATGAAATGAAAACAATGCTTGATAATGAATCTGTTAAATATTTATCAAGAAATGCTATCATTAAATCTAAAATCGCTAAAATCGGCTTGCTTGGTGAATGGGATATGGCTAGGAGAATAGACCTAGATAGGACTAAGCCTACCATAAGTCCATATATAACTGATGAGGGCCCAATACTTAGAATAACTGCTAAGGCAGATAATGAAGTTGAAGTTGATAGACAATTAGAATACGGTGTAGATTTGGTTAATAAATATTTAAGTCCCTTTGTAATAACAACAGAAGATATTCGTAAGGAAGAAGTACTTATTAATATTCTTAAAGAAAGAAATGAAAAAGTAACAACTGCTGAATCTATAACTGGTGGATTAATCGCTTCCTCTATAATTGATATACCGGGTGCATCGGATGTAATCTCAGAAGCCTATGTAACTTACGCAGATGAAGTTAAAGAAAATATATTAAATGTTTCACGTGAAACAATTAAAGAGTACAGTGTAGTAAGTGAAGAAGTCTTAAATGAAATGTTAGATGGTTTGTTCTCAAGAACAAATGCAAATTTATGTTTGGCTACAACTGGCTATGCCCATACTGGAGAAGTTTGGATTGGAGTACTTTATAATGGTCAAAAATTTACAAATCATTTGCAGTTAAATGGAGATAGAAATAGAGTAAGGCTTCGTACAAAAATGAAAATCATAGATACAGCAATACTTGTAATGAGAGGTGAATATGAGAGTAATATCAGTTTTTAATCAAAAAGGGGGAGTTGGCAAAACTACTACTGTAGTAAATCTAGCTGTCGCTTTAAATTACCTTGATAAAAAAGTTTTGGTAATAGATATAGACCCACAATCAAATACTACAACTGGCTTAGGTTTAGATAAGTATAAAATAGATAATTCTTTATATGAATTATTTTATGCTAATGAAGAAAATCCAGAATTAGTTCAAGAAGCATTATCAGATGATGAAGAAAATAAAGAAGTTATAGATGAAAAATCTAAGATAGATGATGAAAACACAGATGAAAGCTTAGATAAAGAAAATGGGGAAGAATCTTCTACGGATGAAGCTTCAAATGATGAAGTTCATTCTGAGCCTATTAATATAGAAGATTTTATAACAAAAACAAAATCTGGAGTAGATCTAATTCCTTCAGAATCTGCACTTTCAGGACTCGAGGTAGAATTAGTTGAACTAGATGCTCTAGAACGCACCCAACAATTAAAAAATATTATGGGACAAATAGATCCTGATAAATATGATTTTGTACTAATAGACTGTCCACCATCCTTGGGGTTATTGTCAATAAATGCCTTAGTTGCAAGTAACTCAATAATCATTCCTATTCAGACTGAATATTATGCCCTAGAGGGTGTAAGCGAGCTTATGAATACATATAATATGGTCAAAAAGCAACTAAACACAGATTTAGAAATTGAAGGGGTACTTTTATCGATGTTTGATAAAAGAGCTGTCCTATCATATGAGGTAGTAGAAGAGGTAAAATCATATTTTAAAACAAATGTATTTAAAGTTATGATTCCAAGAAATCCACGTCTAGCAGAAGCACCAAGCCATGGATTATCTACTATTGAATATGATTCCAAATCGCAAGGTTCAGTTGCATATATTGCCCTTGCAAATGAAATTATAAATAATACAGAAAATAGAAAGGGAGAGTAGATGTCAAATAAAAGAACCCTAGGACGCGGTTTAAATTCGCTGATACCAGAAGTGAATGATAATGAGAAGAAAATTCAAAAAGCAAATTCAACTTTCAATTACAACAAAGCTTATGACAATGATATCAAAAAAGAAATCGAAAATATAGATAAAGTGAAAGCCGGCGAGAAACTAGAAAAAATTTCTTTAGATAAAATCAAGGCTCGTTCTAACCAACCTAGAAAACATTTTGATCAAGAAGCAATAAATGATCTAGCTGCTTCAATAAAAGAATATGGTCTACTAAATCCAATTGTCCTTACAAAGGTAAATGATGGGTATGAAATAATAGCTGGAGAACGTAGATTTAGAGCTAGTAAGTTAGCAGGCCTAAAAGAAATTGATGCGATTGTTCGTGATTATGAAAAGAAAGATGTAGAAATCTTATCTTTAATAGAAAATGTACAAAGAGAAGACTTAAAGGCTCTAGAAGAGGCAAGAGCATATAAAAAACTATCCGATGATCACAATATGACCCAAGAACAAATAGCAAAAACTATGGGTAAATCAAGATCATATATAGCAAATACTTTAAGACTTTTAAATCTAACTGAAGTAGAAAAAAAGGCATTAGATGATGGTAAGATTTCTCCAAGCCAAGCAAGATCACTTTTATCAATCACAGATAATAATGAAAGAGGCTTAACACTAAATGATTTTATAAATGGTAAAACCAATATCCGTAAGGTAGAAAAGAAAACTACTAAGAAAAAAATCTATGACTCAAAAGAAGAAGCTAGTAAAAAAACTTATGGGCCAAATATAGATCAAATATTAGTAGAAGACCTAGAAGAAAAATTTATGGACGAAGTTGGATCAAAAGTAGCTATCAATAAAGATGGTAAATCATACAAAGTAACTTTTGATTGCTTCTCAATAGAAGATATAGAAAGTCTATATAATAGGATAAAAAATGAAACTAATTGATATGGATTTATCTACCCTTATAAATCAAACTAGAAAGCCTGAGGCCAACCCAGGTGGAGGAGCGGTTTTAATCCTATCATCTAATCTTGCTATAAATTTATGTCTGATGATGGATAAAGAAAACTTTGTTGGTGAATTAGAAAATAAAGCTAGCGTTTCACATGAAACATTATTAAAAATATCCGAGTCTTATAAAACTACTATGCAAGAAGATGTAGATAATTTTAATACATTGATGGATAAAATTAAATCTAAAAATGAATCAGAAAATGATTATAAAATCGCAGCCCAGCCCTTACTAGACATGGTGGAAAATAATCTAAAAGCTCTAAATGAAATAAGTTTTTTCCTAAAAAATGGGAAAAAATCTACACTTACAGATGGACAGATAGCTAATGATATGCTTTACAATGCAATCATATCATCTTTTCCTACTATAAAAATTAATTTAGATAAAACTAATGTAAAGTATGATTATGAGGATAAAAGCGAAAGAGCTAAATCACTATATCAAAAAAACCTAGATATTATCGAAAGAAGGAATAAATGACAGTAGTTTATGTATTATTAGGAATTTTGGCAATTCTTGTTGTAGTGGAATTCGCCATGATTCAATCAATGAACAATAGAATAAGAAGACAAAAACACCGTTATGATCATCTTTTAAGGGGAACTAGCGAAGAGGTCAACCTAGAAGAATTACTTTTAAAACTTAATGATCAAATAGAAACATCAAATCAACAATTAAAATCAGTAGACCAAAGATCTCTAGAAGCCAAGGATACAACTATGGGTGCTATAAGCAATATGTCAGTTGTACATTTTAATGCCTTTGATGGGGATACAAATGAACTTTCATTTTGTCTTTGCATGTTGGATAATTTTCATAACGGAATTATTTTAACAAGCATATACGGTAAAGATGGATCAACAATTTATTTAAAAGAAATTTCAAACGGACAAACTCGAGGAGAAATTTCCCAACAAGAGGATGCAGCATTACAAAAAGCTCGTAATTAAATTTTTTGATGCAAATATCAATTTTTTTTAAAATAAATGATATTTGCATCTTTTTTTGGGTATAAATTAATAAAAGACAATTGAATCAATTAGGAGGAATAATGAGCTCAACAATTTTAGAACAAGCTAGAAAAGCAGTTGAAGGTAAAAATTTAACAATAGTATTTCCAGAAGGAACTGATAAAAGAATATTAGAAGCAGCTACTCGTCACCAAGAAGAAGGATTAATAAAACCTATCGTTCTAGGTAATAAAGAAGAAATTCAAAAAACAGCTGATGAAAATGGACTTACACTTGGAGATTTAGAAATCATAGATCCATCAAATGATGAACACTTTGATGAGTTTGTAGAAAAATTTGTAGAACTTAGAAAAGGTAAAAACACAAAAGAAGATGCAGAAAAAATGCTTCAAGATACAAACTACTATGGTGTTATGATGGTAAAAACTGGTCTTGCAAATGGTATGGTATCAGGTGCTGTTGGTACAACAGGTGATACAATCAGACCAGCTCTACAACTTATAAAAACAAAACCAGGTGTATCAAGAGTATCAGGTGTGATGATTATGGTAGGACCAAATGGAGAACAATATGTATTCTCTGATGTAGCTGTAAATATTACTCTTGAAGCTCAAGAAATGGCTGAGGTTGCAGTAGAATCAGCAAACACAGCAAAACTATTTGGCATCGATCCAAAAGTAGCTCTACTATCATTCTCAACAAAGGGTTCTGCAAAACACGAACTAGTTGATAAGGTAGCTGAAGCGGCAAAAATTGCTAACGAACTTGCTCCAGACCTAGCAATCGATGGTGAATTACAATTTGATGCTGCAATTGATGAAACAACAGCTAGCAAAAAAGCTCCTGATTCAAATGTAGCAGGAAAAGCAAATGTATTTATTTTCCCAGACCTACAAGCAGGAAATATTGGATATAAAATTGCACAAAGACTTGGTGGATATAAAGCAATAGGACCTATCCTTCAAGGATTAAATGCTCCCGTAAATGACCTATCTCGTGGATGCTCAGCAGATGATGCATACGAAACAGCAATCATTACAGCAAGTCAAGCAGCTGCAGAATAAGACAAGACGAAACTAAACAATTATGTTAAAAGAGACAATCGCAAGATTGCCTCTTTTTTTAACACAATATAAGGAGGCGCCTATATTTCTAGATTATATTAAAGAAAACACTAAGGCAGTTTTGCCTATAGTTTTCTTGGTATTTATCCTCAATTTTTTTGTGGGACTTGCAAGTGATTTGCTAATAAAATTTGTCCTAGGAGCTTTTGGAGTCATAGTAGGTCTATCTGTATTTTTATCTGGAATTGACCTTTCTATTTCAAAAATTGGAAGCATGATGGGAGATTTTTTAGGAAGATTTGATAAAATTATAAAAGTAATTTTATTTGGTATTTTTATTGGCTTTGTAATTTCTATGGCAGAACCAGATCTATTAATTTTGGCCAATCAAATTACCCATGCCATAGGGCTTTCCCCATGGCTTATAGTTGCTGTTATTTCTCTTGGGGTTGGGCTTATGATTGCAATGGGTCTATTTAGAATTTTTAATGAGATTTTCATTTCAAAACTCATGTGGATTCTTTATATTATCATTTTTGCTTTGATGTTTATATCAAATGATACAGGCCATGCTATTGCCTTTGATGCATCAGGAGCTACAACTGGAGCAATGACAACTCCATTTATTATTGCCCTTGGTCTAGGTGTTGCAAACTTAAAAGGTGATTACAGTGAAGATAACTCTTTTGGATTAGTAGGAATTGCCTCAGCAGGTCCTATTATTGCAGGATTATTGATGAGCTTATCTGTTGGAGAAAATACTTTTGAAATCGAATCAGCAGCCCACACTTCGGCTATTCTTAGTGGAATTAAAAATGCAAGTTTTGCTATAATTCCAATAGCTCTTGTATTTTTATTAATGAATACTAAGTATTTTAAAACACCAAAAGATGAATTAACAGAAATTTTACTTGGATTGTTGTATACTTATTTGGGCTTAATTATATTTTTAAGCTCAGTTGAAGCAGGATTTATGGAACTTGCCCGTGTTTTGGGTGAAGGACTTAGAGAATCTAAATTACTACCACTAATTGGATTTGTAATGGGACTGCTTGTAGTCCTAGCAGAACCAGCCGTCGCAGTACTTGCCGAGCAGGTTGAAGATGTAACTGGTGGTTCTATAAAAAGAAAAAGTATTTTAAGGGCCTTGTCAATTGGAGTTGCAAGTGCAGTTATGCTTGCAATTATCAGAATAAATTCAGAAAATTTTGCCCTTTGGATGGTTATTGTCCCAGGATTTTTGCTTTCATTATTGCTATCACTTAAAATTCCGCAAATTTTTGTAGGAATTGCCTTTGACTCAGGAGGAGTTGCTTCAGGACCGATGACTGCGACATTTATATTGGCCTTTTGCCAGGGAGTGGCAGGCAATGTAGCAGATGGTTTTGGAGTTATTTCTTTTGTAGCCATGATGCCAGTTCTTACAATAATGATCTTGGGCTACCTTTATAAGAAAGGAAGTAGATAATGCAGTTTTTACGAGTAATTTTGCCAAGAGGCCTTGGCAGCGATTTTATGAAAGTTTTAAAAGATGATGGGGCAAAGGCAATTTCCTGTATGTATGGCTATGGTTCAGCCCCTGATGCTATTTCAAATTTACTCCATGTAGATAAAGTAAAAAAAGAAGTTGTAATGGCCATTTTGGATGATGAGAGTGTAAAAAAAATACTTGATGATTTAAGTGAAAAGTTGGATAAAACCAATACAGGTATAGCATTTACATCACCACTTGATTATAAAGGAGAAGATGATTTGAATTTTGATATAGATTATGTAGCCCTATATGTAATTGTAGACCGCCATGAAGGACAAAAAGCAGTACACATTGCCCAAGAAAATGGTGCAAGGGGTGCTACACTTGTTCACGGACGCGGTTCTGCAAAAGAAGTAAAATCGATATTATTAAATATGAACATAGAGCCAGAAAAGGATATCGTAATAATGCTGGTTAAAAAAGACCTAGTAGAAAAAATCCGAGATGCTATATATGAACAGATGAATTTAATAGAAGAAAATAAGGGTATAATATACTCACTACCGGTTATGGAAGTGAGAGGTTTAGTCGAACAAAACTAGCCTTTGTTAATTATTAGCAGGAAAAATTCAATATAAAATTTCCTGCGGATACATAACAAAAATAAAGGAGAAAAAAATGCGTGAATTAGACACATTAGGATTTAGAGATGAAGTAGAAGCTGGCAAAGGACTTTGCCTAGTAGATTTTAATGCAACATGGTGTGGACCTTGCAAAATGCAAGCACCAGTATTAGAAGAATTATCAAATGAAGTAGACTATCCAATCTATGGAGTAGATGTAGATGAGGCAGAAGAAATAGCAAGCCAATACAATGTAAATGCTGTTCCAAGCCTTATGATTTTTAAAGATGGTAAGTTACAAGAAACTCTAGTAGGCTTTCAATCAAAAGATGTCCTAGAAGAAGCAATGGGAAAATATTTATAATGAGATATAATTTAGCAGTAATCGGCGCAGGTCCAGCAGGACTTAGCGCCGCTGTTAATGCAAGCATAAGAAATAAAAGTGTTATAGTATTTGGAAGCGATTCCCCAGCAATTTCAAAAACCGAAGGTGTAAAAAATTATCTTGGTTTTGGGACAATAAGTGGAGCAGAATTAAATAAAAACTTCAAAAAAACTCTTGAAGGCCATGATATAGAAAGATCAAATGAAAAAGTCCAGCAAATATATGCCATGGGAGATTATTTTGCAATTATCCTAAAGGGGGATAAAATGATTGAAGCTACATCTGTGATTGTAGCAACAGGCATAGAACTGAAAAAAGACTTGATCGGAGAAGATAGATTTTTTGGTAAGGGCGTTTCATATTGTGCTACCTGCGATGCAAGTTTTTATAAAGGCAAAAAAGTTGTACTAATCGGCTACAACGAAGAATCAGTCGAGGAAGCAAATTACACTTCAGAAGTAGTGGATAAACTTATTTATGTAAATATGTATAAGGAAAATCCAGAGTTAAATGAAGATATTGAAGTAATAAATGGAGAAGTCCCAGTGGAATTTATAGGAGAAAAAAATCCTACAAAGCTTAAATTTAAATCTGGTAAAGAGATAGAAGCGGATGGATTTTTTATTATCCGTGATTCAGCAAGACCAGAAAGATTAGTTCCATCTATAAAAACAGATAATGAACACATCATTATTGATAAAAACTGCCGCACAAATATCCGTGGTCTTTATGCTGCAGGAGATGTAGCAGGTAGACCATATCAAATAAATAAGGCGGCAGGAGAGGGTCAAGTTGCAGCATTAGATGCAGCAAAATACATAAGTTTAATTGAAAGTAGGAAATTTTCCAAAGACTTGTGGTAAATAAGATATATAAAAATATAAAAAATATTATTTTCAATTAAAAGAATATAAAAAATAGTATTTTTTTGATTGAAAATTCTAAAATTATATGTAAAATGAATAAAAAGATAAAAAATCCAGGAGGAGTTATGGCAACGGAACATATTGATTTTTTTGAATTCAATAATTCAATTTTCTCTATGATTAGAGAAATTTCACATAAAATTGATATATTATTGCAAGATACAGCTCAAGAATTGGGCATTACTACCTTGCAATTAAAAATGCTAATTACCCTTTATGCTAATAAAGATGCTGTTTCTATAGGAAACTTAGGAAAAGCAATTGGGGTAACAGGCGGTAATATTTCAAACATTTGTAAAAAATTAGAAAAACAAGGGTTTGTAACTAGAATAAGATCTGATGAAGATGAAAGAGTAGTAAATGTAGAACTAACTGAAAAAGGGAGCAAAGCAGCTGATAAGGTTGGAACATATTTTGACAAAATCAGAACAGACATCCCAACAGATGAGATAGATGTTAATTTACAAACAATAATTGATGAACTAGGAGCCCTTGATGTACTTTTAGATAATTATATCTCAAGGAGCGGACTATAAAGATGAGCGATAAAAAAAACAAATCTAATAGACCTCTTTTGTATTATTGGATAATTGCAATCATACTTTATATTGTAATTAGATTTGCAGTTAACCCAGTTATCAACCAAGACGCTGCAAAAGAGGTAAGCTATAGCCAATTTGTTACTATGATTGAAAAAGATCAAGTAACAGAAGTTTTCAAAGATGAAACAAAATATACTTTCAAAGCAGTAGTAGATGGCAAAGAGCAAACTTATGAAACAGGTTTGTGGGCTGATACTGATCTAACAGATAGACTTTTAGAGGCTAAGAAAAATAACGATAAGCTAACATTTAGTAGAAAAATAGAAACAACTATGAATCCATGGTTGACTATATTCCTAACATCAATCTTGCCTTTATTATTCCTATATGCAATATTTATTTTTGCGTCAAGATCTCTTACAAAGACCATGGGAGGCCGTGGTGGCGCAGACTTTATGAACTTTGGAAAATCAAATGCCAAAGTTTATGTGGAAAATAAAACAGGAAAGACTTTTAAGGATGTAGCTGGTCAAGAAGAAGCAAAAGATTCCTTATTTGAAATCGTAGACTTCCTTCACAATCCAGGAAAATACAAAGAAATTGGTGCTAAAGTACCAAAAGGTGTACTTTTAGTAGGACCTCCAGGAACTGGTAAGACACTTTTAGCAAAAGCAGTTGCTGGTGAAGCAAGTGTGCCATTTTTTACAATTTCTGGATCAGAATTCGTAGAAATGTTTGTAGGTCTTGGTGCAAGTAAGGTACGTGATTTATTTAAGCAAGCCAAAGAAAAAGCTCCATGTATTGTATTTATCGATGAGATTGATGCTATTGGTAAAAAACGTGATACAGGTGGTTTTTCTGGAAATGATGAACGTGAACAAACACTAAATCAATTATTAAACGAAATGGATGGTTTTGATGCAACTGAGGGGGTAGTACTTTTAGCTGCAACAAACAGACCAGAAATCTTAGACCCAGCCCTTACACGACCAGGACGTTTTGATAGACAAGTTGAAGTAGAACTTCCTGACAAACAAGGTCGTGAAGATATTTTAAAAGTACACGCTAAAAATATTAAACGCGAAGATAATATCGACTATGAAGAAATAGCAAGAAGAACAGCAGGAACATCTGGTGCAGATCTTGCAAATATCGTAAATGAAGGTGCCTTGCGAGCAGTGCGTGAAGGCCGCAAAAAATTAACCCAAGAGGACCTTGAAGAATCAATCGAAGTTGTAATTGCAGGTCAACAAAAGAAAAATGCAGTAATTTCTGATGACCAAAAGAAAATTATTGCCTATCACGAAGTTGGCCACGCCCTAGTAGCAGCAATTCAAACCCACAAGACCCCAGTTACAAAAATTACAATTGTACCAAGAACTGGTGGAGCATTGGGTTACACAATGACAGTTGATAAAGATGAAAAATATATTATGACCAAGCAAGAGCTATTTGATGAAATTTGTACTTTTGCCGGTGGTCGTTCTGCAGAAGAGTTAGTATTTAATACAAAAACTACTGGTGCAAGCAATGATATAGAACGTGCAACAGCCATGGCAAGATCTATGGTTACTATATACGGTATGGATGAAGACTTTGACTTTATGCAACTAGAACAAATCCAAGGAAAATACCTAGGTGGAGAAAGAGGACTAATTGTATCAAGTGGAACAGGAAATAAAATTGATGAAAAAGTTCAATCAATTATAAACCAAGCCCACATGAGAGCAATTGAAATCTTAAAAGAAAATATGGATAAGCTTCATGAAATTTCTGACTTCTTATTAAAAGAAGAAACTATAACAGGTGAAGAATTTATGGAAATATTAAACCGTAAAGAAGTAGATTCTATAGATAAGGAAGAAATCAGACAAAACACTGATGTCGACCTAAATGACTTAGATGATGAAGATACAGAAATAAATGATTTGCCACCAATAAATGAAAATCTAGATGATATGCCAAAGGATAATACTGAGGGCAATCAAGAAGATGAATAATAAAAAAACTGCCCAAAATAATGGGCAGTTTTTTATTTGGATATAATATTACATATGATATGTAAAATAGGCCGTGAGGCCTATACATTACAATTATTCTTAGTGTTAACGATAACTGTCATGCAATATAATTATACTTAAAATAAAAAATAAAACAATACATTGCAATCTATGTTATAATTATGACATAAATTGTTATAAGAAATAAAAGGAGGAAAAATGGAGACCAGTAACAAAAAAAGATGGTTAGCAGGAGGCCTTGCCCTCATAGTATTTTTGCTTTCACTTTTCACAGGAGAAAGCAAAGTAAAAGATTTTAATGAGGCAAATGTTTATGAAGAAGCCCGTCAAAGATTTATGGGGGCTGAAGATGAAGTCCTATATGGATCAAACCCTAATCAAAGAATTATGGTTCTTGATGTAGATGGAATGATAGCAAAAGATGATGCAAATGACTTTTTAGCAGAAAAACTTGATGAAGTCCTAGATGATGCTACAATCAGGGCAGTAATCTTGCATGTAAATTCTCCAGGTGGATCGGTTTATGCTAGTGAACGTATAGCAAAAAAAGTTGAGAAGATACAAGAGAAAAATATCCCAGTTTATTCAGTTATGCAAGAAGTAGCCGCTAGTGGTGGATATTACATATCTGCTCCATGTGATAAAATATACGCTTCAAATGAAACCTTTACAGGATCTATTGGGGTTATTATGCAATCTTATTCCCTAGAAGGTTTATTTGAAGAACATGGTATCAAAGAACAAAATGTTACAACTGGTAAAATGAAAGATGCAGGTACATTTGGCCGTGATATGAATAAGGAAGAAAAAGAATATCTTCAAGCCTTAGTAGACAGTGCCTTTGGTAGGTTTGTAAAAGTAGTAGCAGATGGTCGTGACATGAGTGAGTCAGAAGTTAGAAAACTTGCTGATGGAAGAATTTATGATGGTAGCCAAGCTGTAGAAAATGGTTTGGTAGATGAAATAGGTGATTTGGATGATGCAGTTGCAGATATCAGCGAAAAATATGAACTTACAGATCCAGTGGTATTTGAGAAAAATGAATTTGCAAGTGCTTTTGCAAAATACTTACCATACTTTAAATCAAATACTGATAATCCAAAATCAGACCTACAAATTTTAAAAGAGCTTATGGAAAGCGAAAAAAATAAACCTATGTACCTTTACGGGGGCTACTATGAGTGAGATTCAAGTAGTAGATAGGAAAGAAGTTCGAACTGATTTTTACTATGCAGGTTTTTTTATTAGACTTTTAGCCTTTGCTATTGATATGATAGTTGTCAATGCTATAGCTAGCATTATAAAAGGCATAATTGGAAGTGATGTAGATATTTTTAACAGTATCACATTATTTACTATTATAAGCTGGCTGATTACTCTAGCATACTTTACTCTCATGACTTATTTTAATAAGGGACAGACCTTGGGAAAAATGATTACAAATATAAGAGTGATTCCTACAAGAGGAGATAAATTAACTTTAGGTCAAGTTGTTTCACGTGAAACATTCGGCAGATATGTACAAAACAAATATATGATTTTATATCTACTAATAGCTTTTGTTCCAAAAAAGCAATCGCTAATTGATTTGTTGTGTGACACTGTCGTAGTTAAGAATCGTGAGTATGAATATTATTTAAACACAAGAGAAATTTTATAAATATATGTAAATATATCTAAAACATTGTAAAATCTAGCCTATATTTTGCTTAAAGCGCAGAATATAGGCTTTGTTAAATTTATGTATTTCTTTTCAAATAAATACTATATATGGTATCATAATTATCAGTTGATATAAATATACACAAGATATAGTATTAGAAAAATAGAGGAAATTATGGAAATTATTAAAAGAGATGGGACCCGTGTTCCATTTGAAAAATCAAAAATTGAAATAGCTATTTCAAAAGCCTTCGCCTCAGTAGATAGTTTAGTATCTGATGAAAAACTATCTGAAATGAGCGATAAGATTGCAGCTACTATCAATGAAAAATACCCAAAAGATCACACTGTGACAGTTGAGGAAGTGCAAGATTTAGTAGAATTAACCCTAATAGATGAAAACTATTATAGGGAAGTAAAATCATTTATACTTTACCGTGCAAAACACAATATGGATCGCAAGGTAATGACTGATTTTGA
Source organism: Anaerococcus sp. mt242 (assembly GCF_016798225.1). GTDB lineage: Bacteria > Bacillota > Clostridia > Tissierellales > Peptoniphilaceae > Anaerococcus. The sequence continues at coordinate 84,335 of NZ_JAEUYX010000005.1, forward strand.
ACAATATATCAGTGACAAAGAAATTTTAGATATTATTTCAAAAGTTCAAAATGAATTTGATAACCAAAGATATCCAATCGATTCACTTTATTTAAAATTTGAGTCATTTACCAAAGCAAATATGACTGACGATGAGCTTTTAAAAGCCTTAACTCGTGCAGCTAGTGAGCTTACCAGCAAGGAAACTCCAGATTGGGAAATCATTGCAGCAAGATTTTTAATGTATGAAATCGACCGTGAAATAAAGAGAAATGAAGAAAGATACGACATTGTAGATTTTAAATCAAAAATCGACTACCTAACTAATGCTGGCCTTTATGGAGCATATATCAAAGAAAACTACTCGCCAGAAGATTTTGATGAGCTAGAAAGCTATCTTAAAAAAGAACGTGATGATTTATTTACCTATTCTGGTTTAGATTTGGTTAAAAAACGCTATTTAATCCGTACATTTACAGGTGATATCATCGAAAGTGTCCAAGAAATGTTTATGGGCATTGCCATGCACTTAGCAATTCCAGAAAAAGATAGTGTTGCCTTTGCAAAAAGACTTTATGACATTCTTTCAACATTAAAAGCAACTATGGCGACCCCTACCATGACAAATGCTAGAAAGCCATTCAACCAACTTTCATCATGCTTTATAGATACAGTTCCAGATACTTTAAAAGGAATTTATCGTTCAATAACAAATTTTGCTGAAGTTTCTAAGCACGGCGGCGGCATGGGTTTATATTTTGGAAAAGTCCGTGCAAATGGATCTGACATTCGAGGTTTTGAAGGAGTTGCAGGTGGAGTTATCCGCTGGATAAGACTTGCAAACGACACTGCAGTTGCAGTTGACCAACTAGGTGTCCGCCAAGGAGCAGTTGCTTGTTACCTAGATATTTGGCATAAAGATATGCCAGAATTTTTGGGACTTAAAACAAATAACGGCGATGATAGGATGAAAGCCCATGATATTTTCCCTGGAGTTTGTGTTCCAGATTATTTCTGGGAATTGACCCGTGATGATATAAATGCAACTTGGTATATGTTTGACCCACATGAAATTGTAAAAAAATATGGCAAATCATTAGAAGACACCTATGGTGAGGAATGGAAAGAATTTTATTTAAAACTCATTGAGGATAAAGAAATCTCAAGAAGAACAATGCCAGTAAAAGAAATGGTGCGTTTATTAATCAAATCCTGGACAGAAACAGGAACACCATTTGTATTTAACAGAGATGCAGTAAATAAGTTTAATCCAAATAAACACAAGGGCATGATTTATTCATCAAATCTATGTACAGAAATTGCCCAAAATATGAGTTCATCAGAAACAATTTCAACAGAAATAGTTGATGAAAACGGCGATACAATTATAGTTAACAAAACAAAACCGGGTGACTTTGTAGAATGTAACCTAGCAAGTCTAACCCTTGGTAAATTTGATGTAACCGACCAAGCAGTCCTAGAAGAAACTGTAAGAACAATAGTTAGAGCCCTAGATAATGTAATCGACCTAAACTACTATCCAACCCCATATGCAGAAGTAACAAACAAAAAATACCGTGCAATTGGACTTGGAACAAGCGGTTACCATCATATGCTAGTTAAAAATGACATCAAATGGACAAATCGTGAGGCCCACGCAGAATTCGTAGACAAGGTTTATGAAGATATAAACTACTATGCAATTCTAGAATCAAAGGAAATTGCCAAAGAAAAAGGTGCTTACAAAGAGTTTGAAGGATCAGACTGGCAAACAGGCGATTATTTTGCTTTAAGAGATTACAATAGCGAGCGTTGGGAAGAATTAAAAAATCAAGTAGCTAAAAACGGTCTAAGAAATGGTTATCTAATGGCAATCGCTCCAACGGGCTCTACATCAATTATCTCAGGAACATCTGCAGGAGTTGATCCAATTATGAGCAGATACTTCCTGGAAGAGAAAAAAGGAGCCATAGTACCAAGAGTAGCCCCAGGACTAACCACAAAAACATTCTGGCTTTACGAAAACGCCCACGACATTGACCAAAATATCTCAATGGAAATGGCAGGAGTAAGACAAAGACACATAGACCAAGCCCAATCAATAAATATCTACATCACCAACGAATACACCATGCGCCAAATATTAAACGTATATATTAAAGCATGGGAATCAGGAGTAAAAAGTATTTACTACGTAAGAGGCAAGAGCCTTGAAGTAGAAGATTGCGATTCTTGTGCAAGTTAGATAATAAAAAAAACTCCTTTGATTATATGCATATACATTGTATAGTATTTGTATATAAAAAGGAGATTAATTATGACCCAATCACAAATAAATGTAAGAGTTGACTCTGATACAAAAAAGGATGCTGAAAGGATATGCTCAGAAATAGGGATATCTTTATCATCAGCAATTAATGTATATCTAAAAAAAATCGTAAGAGAAAATAAAATTCCTTTTGAATTAGAAGCAGATCCTTTTTATAGTCCCAAAAATCTCGAAAAAATTGATCAATTGATAGAAGACTATGAAAAAGGTAAATTAGAAATCGTAAACCATAGCTTAATTGAGGAGTGATTTGAGAAACATCGAGTGGACTATGCCTGCATGGGAAGAATACCTATCTTGGCAGAAAGAAAATAAAAACAACTTTAAAAAAATAAATAAACTTATAAAAATTACTATAAGAACACCTTTTGAGGGGCTTGGTAAACCTGAGCCTTTAAAATCTAACTATTCAGGTTATTGGAGTAGAAGGATAGATCAGGAACATAGAATTGTTTATAAAGTTTTTGATGAAAAAATAGTTATCATATCTTGCAAAGGGCATTATGAGTAAAAAGGAGCATACAATGGAAGATAGCAAAAAAAAAGAAGTTGAAAAACGTGGAATTTTCAATGAAGATGGAGATGTAGATCTTGCTAAGAGAAAAATCATCCAAGGAAATACCACAAATTTAAATGATTTTAACAACTTAAAATACACTTGGACCAGTGATTGGTACCGCCAAGCTATGAATAACTTTTGGATACCAGAAGAAATTAACCTAAATCAAGATATAAAAGATTATAGAAATCTTGATGAGCATGAAAAATTTGCCTTTGATAGGATAATTTCATTTTTAACATATCTTGACTCAATCCAAACTGCAAATCTCCCAAATTTGCAAACCTATGTTACAGCAAATGAAATCAACCTTTGCCTATCAATTCAAACCTACCAAGAGTCCATCCACTCTCAATCATATTCATATATCCTAGATACAATTTGTTCACCAGAAGAACGTACAAATATCCTTTATATGTGGAAGGATGACGAACATTTACTTCACAGAAATGAATACATCGGGGAGCAATACAATGATTTCTTAGAAAAAGATGACGAATTTAACTTTATGAAAGCCCTAATTGCAAATTATATTCTAGAAGGAATTTATTTCTACTCAGGATTTTCATTTTTCTATAATCTAGGACGTAACGGCAAAATGCCAGGAACTGTTCAAGAAATCAGATACATCAACCGTGACGAAAATACCCACCTATGGTTATTTAGGTCTCTTATAAATGATCTTAAAAAGGAAAGACCAGATTTATTTACCCAAGAGCACATCAAATACTACACAGAAATGCTAAAAGAAGGTGTAGAGCAAGAAATTGCTTGGGGAAAATATGCTATTGGTGATAATATTTCAGGACTAAATGGCAAAATGATAGAAGATTATATCAAGTATTTAGGAAACCTAAGAGCGAAAGGTCTTGGATTTGGAAATCTATATGAAGGCTATAACGAAGTGCCAGATTCTATGAAATGGGTTGAAGAATACGCTGACCCTAACCAAGTAAAAACAGACTTTTTTGAGGCAAAAGTTTCTGCATACTCCAAATCTTCAATTATCGAAGACGATTTATAAAATTAGAACCCTTAGGGGTTCTTTTCTTGTGCCTAAATTTCAATAATTTTTACTAATTGATAAAATTTTTTAAAAATAGTTGAACATTGTTCATTTGAGTGTAGAATATAAACTGTAACAACAAATGAACGATGTTCATTTTTATATAGGAGGTTTTATGGCATCGGATAGATTAGGTGGGAAAAAAGCAAAAATTATGGAAGCGGCTCTTAAAGTTTTTAAGAAAAAGGGTCCTGATAAGGCTTCTGTACGTGAAATCATGGCTGAGTCTGGTTTTGGACTTGGAACTTTTTATCTATATTACACTGATAAAAATGATTTGAAGGAAAAAATCGTCCTTGATAAGGCCATGGATATCATAATCAAAGCTGAGGAAAACTGTAAGGGTGAAGATCCAGTTGAAAGATACATTTCTTTTGTGGATTACATAATAGATTATTTAATTGCTAATCCCTTTGAGCTTGACCTTTTAAGTAACAATATTACCTGGGCCCTATATACAAAAATTGAGCATGATGAAAGGCTGACTGAGGCTGATTCGACTCTGCAATTTATTCTAAGTAGGTATGAAAATTTATTTTCCAAATCTTACAGCCAGTCTCAGCAACTTTACATCCTCGCTATGACATTTGATATTATGATGTCCACTTGTAAGAGTGCCCTTATGGAAGATTCAACTTTATCTATCGATGAAATGAAACCAGTTTTATTTGCTGTTATAGGAAAAATTTTTAATGGAACAGGAGAAATTAAATGAAAAAAATATCAAAATTTATTTCATACCATCCAAAATTAGTCTTACTTATTATGACCTTATTACTTATACCTTCTTGGATTGGCTATGAAAAAACTGATGTAAATTATGACATTCTCTCCTACTTACCTGCTGACCTTGAGTCTACCCAAGGCCAAGAAATTCTAGATAAAGATTTTAAAAACGCTGCAACTGGCATGCTGATTTTAAAGGGCGATGACCATGATGCAGATGAACTTAAAAACAAAATTCTAGAAGTTGATGGTGTAGAAGATGTTATTTCAAAATCTTCTATTGTGGGAGATACAGTACCAAATGACTTTTTGCCAGATGAGATAAGGGATACTTTTTATGCAGAAGATTCTACTCTTTTGATGGTTAAATTTAGCGAATCATCCTCCTCATTTAGGACTATGGAGGCCATTGATCAGATAAAGGCAATTGAGTCTAAGGAAAAATTCTTATCAGGTATTTCATCTTTAGTAAAAGATACCAAGGACCTAATAGACCATGAAACACCAATATATGTGGCACTGGCAGTAATTCTTGCCCTTATAGTTTTAAGTTTGGCCAATGAATCAACTATCATACCATTTTTGTTTATGCTAAATATTGGTTATGCAATTTTATATAACTTTGGTACAAATATTTTCCTAGGGGAGATTTCATATATTACCAAGGCAATTGCAGCAGTACTCCAACTAGCTGTAACTACAGACTATTCAATTTTCTTATATCACAGATATGTAGAGAAAAAACAAACAAATGAAGACAATCGTGAAGCAATGTCAAAGGCAATTACAAGTACAGTTGCATCTATATTTGCATCATCACTTACTACCTTTGCAGGATTTTTAGTATTGATTTTAATGAGACTAGGTCTTGGTAAAGATATCGGTCTTGTAATGAGTAAGGGTGTGCTTTTAGGATTAATCTCAACAGTAGTTGTCCTTCCACCAATGCTATTGCTTACAGAAAAATGGGTTAATAAATATAATCACAAAGTATTATTACCATCATTTGAAAAAACTGCAGATTTTACCTTAAAATACAGAAAAGCTTTATTTATTGTATTTTTAGCCCTATTTGTCCCAGCAGTTTATGGATCAAATAATACTGAACTTTATTACAACCTAGATAGGTCCTTACCACAAGATCTTGACTCAATAGTTGCCCTAAACAAAATGAAAAAAGATTATGACATGGCATCTACTGACTTTATAGTGGTAAAAGATGATTTGAGTAAGCAATCTATAAATGGCATGATAGATGATCTTGAAAAAGTAGATGGTGTAAACAATGTCCTTAGCGTAAATTCTATGACTGGACTTACCTTGCCATCTAGTGTTTTACCAGATAAATTAAAAGATAATTTTGTAAAAAACGGCTACCAAATGATTATGCTAAATTCGAAATACCAAACAGCATCACCAGAAGTTAATAAACAAATTGAAGAAATAAATAAGATTGTAAAAGCCCACGACCCAGATGGCTACTTAACAGGTGAAGCAGTCCTTACTGATGACCTAACAGAAATATCTGATAGGGACTTCCAAATGGTAAATATAGCCTCTATTGTCGTTGTATTTTTAATTATAGCAGTGGTATTTAAATCTTTTGCACTTCCAGTTGTACTAATTGCAGCAATAGAACTAGCCATTTTTATAAATATGGGAATTCCATTTTATATGGGCCAAACAATACCATTTATCACATCAATAATCATTGGTGTAGTCCAATTAGGATCAACAATTGACTACTCAATCCTAATGACAGATAGGTTTTTATATGAATATAAGCAAACAAAAGACAAAGATGAGGCCTTAATGATAGCTACAAAAGAAACTGCAAAATCAATCGTAACATCAGCCCTATCATTTTTTGCAGCAACAATCGGTGTAGGTATCTACTCAAAAATGGAGATTGTATCTACCATATGTATATTTTTGGCAAGAGGAGCAATAATTTCTATGCTAGTAATTATTATCTTCCTACCTGCAATAATTAGTGTGACATTCCCATTCATAAAGAAAACAACAAAAGGATTAAACTAGGAGGATTTTATGAATAAAAAATTTGTAAAAGTACTTGCAGCAGTAACTGTAAGCTCAGTGCTAGGAGCAAATGTATCATATGCAGCCACAGAACCTGTAAGAAAAAGCGAAACCATTTACGTAACCAAAGAAGATAATAAAATCGTAGATGAAACAGCATCTATATGGCTAAATGGCGATGAAAATATAAAAACAAAAGATAAAACAAACTTAAAAGACATTAAAAATCTAGAAACAGATGAAGCCATTGATGCAAATAATGGATATATAGACTGGAAGACAGAAGAAAAAGACATTTATTACCAAGGAAAAACAAACGGTGAACTACCAATAGATGTGTCTGTAAAATATTTTCTAGATGGTAGGGAAGTAAAAGCAAGTGAACTAGAAGGAAAATCTGGCCACTTAAAAATAGTAGCAGAATCTACAAACAAAAAATCAACATCAGCAAAAATTGATGGCAAAGAAACAAATATTTTCTCCCCATATGCAGTAGCAACAGCAATGATTTTTGATGGAGACAAGGTTTCAAATATCACAAGTGATAGCGGAAAAATCGTAAAAGACGGTAAAAACCAAGTTGTAACTGGACTTTTGACACCAGGATTAAAAGAAAATTTTGCTGATGTTCTTGATGCTGACAAACTTGATAAGTTTAAAGACAAAATCGAAGTAGAGATGGATGTCACTGCCTACAAACAAAGTGAAATTTATACCCTAATTACAAATGAATTTTTCCAAGAAGATACAAATTTAGCTTCCTTAGATGATTTAAATGAAGGTATCGATAAACTAGAAAACAATATGACAAAACTTGTAGATGCATCAGATGAATTAGAAAATGGTGGCAAACAAATTAACGATGGTATCAGCCAATTAAACGCTGGTGCTGGCAAATTATCAGATGGATCAGCAAAAATTTTGGCAAACTTTGAAAAACTTGGCGATGCCTTTGCAGATTTACCAGGCAAAGTTTCAGTAATGAACAAAGCAGTAAATCAATTAAGCGATGGATCAAGCAATCTAAATGCCGGTATTAATAAATACACTTCTGGTGTCAACCAAGTAAATAAAAATATGCCAGCTCTAAATCAAGGCGCAAAACAATTGCAAAATGGTGCAACAGAACTAGATAACGGTATTGCCCAATTAAATCAAGCAACAAGTGAATTAAAAGAAAAAACTGCTATGAGTTCAAAAGCGGGAGATCAAAAATCATCTTCGCTTACAGATTCTCTAGGCCAATTACAAAAAGGACTTGATGACTTTGGCGAAAGCATTACTCCACTTGCAAATAGTGTCGATGAGTTAAATGGAGGTCTTACAAAACTTTCTGATGCATCAGCAAATATGAATGCAAATATAGAAAAGCTAAGTGAAAGTGCAAATGGTATAAATGTCGAAACAAGTCTTGAAAATATTTATGCTCAAGCAAATGCAATAGATAACGTAATTGCAAATTTAGAAGGAAATAACGAAGATGGCACACTAAGTGAGCAAATTGAAAATTTAGCTGCAATTAAAAATGGACTTTATGGCGAAGCTGAAAATCTTAAAGCTAGTGCACAAATTAGTTCAGGAGTAAAAGCAGGACTTAATGAGTTAAACCAAGCATCTGGCGAACTTACTGCAGGCATAAATCAAGCTAATGCTGGTTCAAAAGAAATTTCTACAAAAGTATCAGCTTCAAAAGATGAATTAGCAAAAGCATCAACTAGCCTATCAGCTGGTGTAGAAAAAATTAATAAGGGATTCTCAGAATCAAATCTTGCAAAACTCCAAGAATCAATTGCTATGCTTGATGGAGCAACAAGCAAAATTAAAGCTGGATCAAGCAAACTAAAAGAAGGAGCTATCCAAAATACAGCAGGTGTTGAAAAATTATCAGGCGCTATCAATGAACTTGACCAAAACTCTGCACAGCTAGCTAATGGTTCACAAAAACTTTCAAATGGCTTAGAAGAATTTAAAAATAAATCACAATCACTAAATCAACTATCTAACATCAATGAAACAGCAATCAACCCATTAGCAGATGCACTTAGACAATTAAATACAGGATTAAACGAACTTAATCAATCAACAGGCAAATTAAAAGAAGGAAGCGATAAATATGAAGCTGGCTACCACGAATTTGCCCAAGGATTAAAAGATTATAAATCTCAAGGTATTGATGAACTAACAAATAAAACAGGCGATGTTCAAAAAGTAAGTGATATCCTAGATCAAATGTCAAAACTTGCCAAAGAAAATAATTCAATATCTGGAAGCACAGATGACTTTGAAACAAGATCAAGAATTATAGAAAAAATAAAATAGAAAATTGCATGAGTGGACCTAGAATAATTTATTTTGGGTTCACTTATATTTTTTATAAAAAATTTTTAAATATTTTTCATATTGGGTATTTAAAAAATATGTATGAAAAATACAGGTAACCATTTTCAAATATACTATAAAGTCCAAAGGAAATTTGATAAAAATTTAATTAGTCCTATTTTCTGGGCTTATTTTATGGTATAATTTAATTAATGTTATCTAGGGGGTGAAAAATGGCAGATGATATTTTACTAAAAATCAAAGAGGCTGAAGAAGCTGCTTCAAAAAGTGTCAGTGATGCAAAAATAAAATCACAAGACATTTTATCAGAAGCTAAGTCTAATGCTGAAAGTGAGTATAAGAGAATAATCTCTGATGCAAACCAAAAAGCAAAAGGTCTCATTGATGAAGCAAATCGCAATGCTCAAAGCAGTAAAGAACCTATTTTGCAAAAGGCACGCGAGGCTTCAAATAATATTTTAAACACCGATAACAAAAATGTTAAAACTATTATCGATGCTTTAACAGAAAGGATTGTAAGAGATGGCAATAGTTAAAATGGATAAGTTTAACTTGCTAAGTTTCGACTCTGATAGAGAAAATCTTCTTAACAGCTTACAAAGTTTTAACTATGTACATTTTAACGATTTGGTAAAAGAAAATGATGAAAATTATATAAGTGAAGTACGCGAGACTGAAAGGCTTGCTCATATTGATGAATCACTTAATAAGGTAAATTATGCGATAGATGTCATAAGAGACTACACAAAAGATTTACCAGAAGAACTTGATGAGAAAGTAAGTGACTTATCTTTAGAAGAGGTCAACAGACGTGGATCAAACTTCACTTTTGATTTAATTTATGAGAAATTAAGAGATCTTATAACCAAACGTGAAAAACTTGTACAAAGTAGAGATGGACTAAACCAAAAACAAAGCGACTTATCTCCATGGCAAGATATAGATGTCAACATGGATCAGCTTTATAGGTCTGATAGGTTTTTTATGGAAACTGGAACTATCTCAAGCAGATTCTATGAAGATTTGCAAAAGGCTCTAGTAGAAAGAAATCTAGATGGCACTTTGGTTTATAAGCTAAGCGAAAGAGATGGCAATTATTATGTTGTAGCCCTTTCAACCAACAAAGAAGCGGAAAATTTCTCTGAGATACTTAGAGAATTTGGATTTAGCAGAGTAAAAATTGCTGCAGATAGTGAGGTTAATAATTACTTAACAGACCTTAGTGGGCAAGAAGATCAGATAAATAAGGAAATTCAAGCAGTAGACAATGAAATAATTGACTTTAAAAAATATTTGGAAGACTTATATATCTATCAAGCCTATATCATCAACTGCAGGAAAAAAGAAGCTTCAAGTGAGAACTTCCTAAAAACTCGTCAAATGAATATCGTAGAAGGCTATGTGCCAAGCGATAAAAGTGAAGAATTTAAGGCAGATTTAAATCAAATATTGGGAGATAAATACATACTTGATGTAATACCAGCCCAAAAAGATGACCCAAATGTGCCAATTATTCTAAAAAACAACAAATTAGTTGAACCTTACGAAAATGTTGTTGAAACTTATGCGCTACCAAAATATAGCGAACTAGATCCAACCAGTATTGTTGCTCCATTTTATACAATCTTTACAGGATTTATGATTGGGGACTTAGGTTATGGACTTCTTGGAGTTATTGCAATATTACTTGCCCTAAAACTAAAAGATTTCCCTAAAGATACTCAAAAAACTCTAAAACTTTTCCTAAGAATTTCCATATCAGCATGTGTATTTGGATTTATCTTTGGATCAGTATTTGGAGGTATAATCGATGTGCCATTTGGCTGGATTGATACAACTACTGATATCAATGAGCTTATTGTAATGAGTCTGGTAATCGGTGGTGTTAGCTTATTCTTTGCTCTTGGAGTAAAAGGATATATGGCAATCCGTGATGGTCGCTTTGATGGAGTAATCTTTGATGTACTTAGCTGGTATATGGCAGTAGGTGGAGCAATTGCTCTAGTCCTTACAAAAAATCCAATTGCAAAATACATCATGATTGCTGGAATGATAATGATTGTATTATTTGCAGGACGTGCTATAAAATCATGGCCTGGTAGACTTGCAAGTGGTGCTTATGAATTATATGGAATCACATCTTGGATTGGAGATTTCGTATCATTCTTAAGACTTATGGCCCTTGTACTTTCAGGTGGATTCGTAGCTTATTCTGTAAACTTAATTGTAAAAATGATGGCAGGCAGTGGCATAGGCGGACTAATAGGTGGCATAATCATATTTGTAGTTTTCCAATTATTTAATATGTTCTTATCCTACCTATCAGCATATGTGCACTCACTAAGGTTAATTTATGTAGAAATGTTTAACAAATTCTACGAAGGTGGCGGTATCAAATTCCGCGAAATGACAGAAGATACTAATAATATAAATATCATTAGAAGAGGAGAAAAATAATGAGCGATTTTTTTATTGAAAACGGTGGAACAGTTTTAGCAGTTTTAGCAGCAGCAATAGCAACACTACTATCAGGTATTGGTTCAGCTAAGGGTGTAGGTATGGCAGGTGAAGCAACAGCAGCACTAACAGTAGATCAACCAGAAAAATTTGGTAAATCACTTATCCTACAACTACTTCCAGGTACACAAGGACTTTACGGATTCGTAATCGGATTCTTTATCCTACAACAAATTACAGGTGGAGATCAAATCACATTTGAAAAAGGACTTTACCTACTAATGGCAGCTCTTCCAGTAGCAATCGTTGGTTATGCTTCAGCACAAAGACAAGCTAGAGTAGCTATTGCAGGTGTAAACATCCTTGCTAAAAACGAAGATGAATTCGTTAAAGGTGTTGTTTACTCAGTAATGGTTGAGTTATACGCAATCTTAGGCTTTGTAATCTCTCTACTACTAGTACTAAACGCATAATATTAGGAAAAGATTATGAATAATCTTGAAGTAATATTAGAATCAATAATTAGCGAAGGAAATACTGAAAGTCAAAATATAATAAACGATGCTACAGATAAAGCCAACAGAATAGTTAGCGAGAAAAAAACTGAAGCAGAAAAAAAGGCACAAGAAATAATTGAAAGTGCAAAAAAAGAAGCCGCAACAATCGAAAAAAACGAAGCGGTATCAACAGAAAGACAATCACGTGATATAGAAATCAATGCAAAAAATAAAGTAATCGATGGAGTAGTAGAAAAACTTCTAGAAAACTTAAAAAATCTAGACGAAAACTCATACAAAGCCTACATTGAAAACACTTTAAATAAATCAAATATCACAAACGGCGAGATTTTACTAGCAGAAAACTTCAAAAATACTATTAAGGACAATGAATTTAATGGTATAAAAGTAGCTGATGAAACAGTAGAAGATGGTTTTGTAGTAAGATCAGGCAAAATCGAATACGACAACAGATTTTCTTCAATATTAAAATACAACATTGATGATATAAGAAAAGAAATTTCAGATGAAATCTTTAAATAAGGAGGGCTTATGAATAGAGATAACTATATAGGTGGATCTATCTCAACTAGAATACGCGAAAATAACCTCCTTACTAGCAATGACCTAGAAAGATTAAATGATTATAATTCAGTAGAAGATGTGCTAAACGCTTTAAGTGACTCATCATATAGGGATGCTATTCAAAATCTAAATCGTCCTGAAGAATACGAAAAAATATTAGATGAGGAACTTAAAAATTCCTATGATCTTATAGAAAATACAGCAGGTGATGACAATATTCTTCAATACTTTAGAGAAAGATATAATTTTCACAATCTAAAAGTATTAGTAAGAGAAATTGCCCAAGACGAATCTTATGCAAATTTGTATAACGACATAGGAAATATAGACCTAGCTTACATCAAAAGACACTTATCAAACGATAATATCGAAGTTGGATTTTTAGAAGGCCTAGAAATCGAAGGCTATGAACCATTTAACAAGTCAGTAAATGAAAATGACACTTATGTTGAATATGGCAAAAAAGCCCTTGCAAAATTTAGAGAAACTAACAATCCAAAAGACATAGATATCACTCTTGATAAGGCATATTACGAAAAACTTTTAATAGATGCTAAGGAAATAGATCTAGAAGAGCTTACAAAATATACAAAAGAACGTATTGACCTAATCAATATCAAAACTCTTCTGCGTATCAAAGCTCAAGGAAATGAAGCAAGTGATTTATCTGAGGCACTAATCGATGGCGGATATATTGAACCAGAAAGATTAGTAGAACTTGCCCCAGCAGATATAAATCACATTGTGGTTAAGCTTTCCAATGAAAATATCAACAAGTATATAGTAAGGGCTTTGGATGATGAAAAAACTCTTGACCAAAACCTACTAGACCTTGAAAAAGCAATTGATGATCACCAAATGGATTATTCAAGACTTGCAAAATCTATGACCTATGGCCCTGAAGTTTTGATGAATTATATAATCTCCAAAGAAGCTGAGATTAAAAACCTAAGGATCATTCTAGTATCAAAACTAAATTCATTACCAAAAGAATTTACATTAGAAAGGTTGCGTGAAACTTATGCATAGAGTAGCAGTAATCGGAGATAAGGACAGTGTTCTTGCCTTTAAGGCACTCGGTGTAGAAGTATATACAGTTATAGATGGTGAAGAAGCAGCAAATACTATAAATAGCCTTGCCAAAGAAGAAGTTGGCGTAATATTTATAACAGAAAAATTTGCAAAAGAAATCCCATCTACAATTGATAAATATAGAGACCAAATGACTCCAGCTATCATTTTAATCCCTGGAAATAAGGGATCAATGGGCATAGGCCTTGCTGACATTAACAAATCAGTAGAAAAGGCTGTTGGAGCCAATATTCTAAATTAAAGGAGCTTAATTTGAAACAAGGTAAAATTACTAAAGTATCAGGGCCATTGATAGAAGCTAGCGGATTATCTGATGCTAACATCTATGACGTGGTTGAGGTATCAAAAGATAAGCTCATCGGCGAAATAATTGAGATGAGAGGAGATGTTGCAAGTATTCAGGTTTATGAAGAAACAACAGGTATCGGACCTGGAGACCCAGTAGTTTCTACAGGACATCCCCTATCAGTTGAACTTGGACCTGGTATGCTTCGTCACATGTATGACGGTATCCAAAGACCTCTAGAAAAACTTGAAGACCTTGCAGGATCATTTTTAACTAGAGGAGTTACAGCACCACCACTAAATCGTGAAACAAAATGGGAATTTGTTCCAACAAAAAATGCAGGCGATGAAGTAGTGGCAGGTGATGTTATTGGTACAGTTGAAGAAACAAATGTACTTACACACAAAATCATGGTACCATACGGAATCAGCGGTAGACTTAAAGATATAAAATCTGGAGAATTTACAGTAGATAGCACAATTGCTGTTATTGAAACTGAAAATGGCGATAAAGAAGTCAATATGATTCAAAAATGGCCAGTAAGACAAGCACGTCCATCAAGAAGAAAACTTGATCCAAACGAACCACTTGTTACAGGCCAAAGAGTTATCGATACATTCTTCCCAGTTGCAAAAGGTGGTACATCTGCAATCCCTGGACCATTTGGATCTGGTAAAACAGTAGTACAACACCAAATTGCAAAATTTGCCGATGCAGACATGGTAGTTTATGTAGGTTGTGGTGAACGTGGTAACGAAATGACTGACGTACTTAACGAATTCCCAGAACTGATCGACCCAAAAACAGGCGAATCAATAATGGAGAGAACAATCCTTATTGCAAATACATCCAACATGCCAGTAGCAGCTCGTGAGGCAAGTATCTATACAGGAATTACTCTTGGAGAATACTTCCGCGATATGGGCTATAACGTAGCTATGATGGCTGACTCAACAAGCCGTTGGGCAGAGGCCCTTCGTGAAATGTCTGGTCGTCTAGAAGAGATGCCAGGGGATGAAGGTTTCCCAGCATATCTTGCATCTAGAATCGCAGATTTCTACGAAAGAAGTGGTAAAGTTGAAGTTTTAGGAAATAGAGATGAAATAGGATCACTTACAGTAATCGGTGCTGTATCTCCTCCAGGTGGGGACCTTTCAGAACCAGTTACCCAAGCTACATTACGTATAGTAAAAGTATTCTGGGGACTAGATTACGATTTATCTTACCAACGTCACTTCCCAGCTATCAACTGGTTAAACTCATATTCTCTATACCAAGACAAAATGGATAGATATATTGATAATAACTTTGATGAAAGTTTCTCAACTATGAGAAAACGTGCCATGAGTCTATTACAACAAGAATCTTCACTAGTAGAAGTTGTAAGACTAGTTGGTCGTGATGCCCTAAGTGATGATGATAAATTAAAACTAAATGTAACAAAATCTATCAGAGAAGACTACTTACAACAAAACGCCTTCCATGATGTAGATACTTATTGTTCACTTAAAAAACAAAACATCATGCTTGATTTAATACTTCATAATTACGATAGATCACTAGAAGCTTTATCAAATGGTGTTGAGCTTGAAAAACTAGAAAATCTTCCAGTTCACGAAAAAATTACAAGAGCAAAATTCGTTCACGAAGATGAAATAGGCAAACTAACAGACATCAAAAATGAAATTGACCAAGAAATTGGACAATTAACAAGGGAGGCATAATGTTAAAAGAATATAAAACAGTAACCGAAGTTGTTGGGCCTCTAATGCTTGTTGAAGGTGTTGAAGGTGTAAGCTTCGATGAACTAGTAGATATAGAAATGCAAACTGGCGAACGCCGCCGTGGTCGTGTTATAGAAATCGAAGAAGGCCGCGCTATGGTCCAACTTTTCGAGGGATCAACAGGTATTAACCTTGAATCTACTTCTGTAAGATTTTTAGGCCGTCCACTAGAACTTGGCGTTTCTGAAGATATGGTTGGTCGTGCATTTAACGGTCTTGGCGAACCAATCGATGATGGCCCAGCTATCATTCCAGAAGAAAAACGTGATGTAAACGGAACTGCTATTAACCCAGTAAGCCGTGACTACCCATCAGAATTTATCCAAACAGGTATTTCTACAATTGACGGACTAAATACCCTTGTACGTGGACAAAAGCTTCCTATTTTCTCAGGAAACGGACTTCCACACAATCAAGTAGCAGCACAAATTGCCCGTCAAGCTCGTGTATTAAACGATGATGAAGGATTTGCGGTAGTATTTGCAGCTATCGGTATTACCTTTGAAGAAGCACAATTTTTCCTAGAAGACTTTAGAAAAACTGGGGCCCTCGACCGTTCAGTATTATTTATGAACCTTGCAGATGACCCAGCTATCGAACGTCTATCTACACCAAAAATGGCTTTAACTTGTGCAGAATACCTAGCATATGAAAAAGACATGCAAGTACTAGTAATCATGACAGATATGACCAACTACGCAGAAGCGTTACGTGAAGTATCAGCTGCTCGTAAGGAAGTACCAGGTCGTCGTGGTTACCCAGGATATCTATATACAGACCTTTCTACAATTTATGAAAGAGCTGGTAAACTTCGTGGCAAACCAGGAACTATTACACAAATTCCTATCCTTTCAATGCCAGAAGATGATATTACTCACCCAATCCCAGACCTTACAGGATATATCACAGAAGGACAAATTATCCTAAACCGTGAATTATATAACCAAGGTGTAGAACCACCAGTTTCAATATTACCATCTCTTTCTCGTCTAAAAGATAAGGGTATAGGTAAGGGCAAAACTCGTGAAGACCATGCTGGTACTATGAACCAAATTTATGCAGCATACGCATCAGGGGTTGATGCTCGTGAGCTACAAAAAATCTTAGGGGATTCAGCACTTTCAGATGCAGACCTTGCTTTTGCTGAATTTGCTAAACAATTTGAAGAAAAATATATCAACCAAGGATATTACACAAATAGAACTATCGAGGAAACTTTAAATCTAGGTTGGGAATTATTAAAACTAATTCCAAAATCAGAACTTAAGAGAATTGATGATAACCTTATTGAAAAATATATGGGTTAGGTGATAAAGATGGCAAGACTAAAAGTAACGCCAACTAGGATGAATCTTAACACCTTAAAAGAAAGGCTTGGCACAAGCAAACGTGGTTATAAATTATTAAAAGATAAGCAAGATGAGCTTATGCGTCAATTTATGATTTTAATCCGTGAAAATAAAACTTTAAGAGAAGAAGTAGAAAAAGAACTTTCTGATTCTTTTTCTGATTTTCTTATTGCAAGTGCCTTTATGAGCCCAGAGTCAATGGAAGCAGCAGTTAGCTTTCCTACTCAAAAAGTTGGTGTTGATATAGGTGTTAAAAATGTCATGAGTGTTAGAATTCCACAAATGGAATTTAAGGTAGATCAAAATGAGGATGCAAGCATGTATTCTTATGGTTATGCAGAAACATCAGCAGGCCTTGACCAAGCAATCGCAGGGCTAAATGATGTTATGGAAAAACTTTTAAAACTTGCAGAGCTAGAAAAAACTACCCAGCTAATGGCAGATGAAATTGAATCTACACGTAGACGTGTAAATGCTCTAGAATACCGTACTATTCCAGACTTGGAAGAAACAATTAAGTATATTAGAGCAAAACTAGAAGAAAACGAAAGAGCAACTATCGCAAGACTGATGAAAGTAAAAGATATTATCTCAGATCCTGATGTTACAGATACTTTAGATGAACCAGGATTTAGAGAAGGTCAAGATCCAATTGGTCCAAAAGGCGATAGCAGGCCCACTCTATCTAAGGAGTAATAAGCCTATATAGTATAAAAAATGTAATTACGGTAGCCATTTTAAAAGTATCAATACTATCGTAGTTGCTATATAAACTGGACTTATTTCCCTTAATACAAAATTCAAAATTAATGAGAGGTTGTTGCAAATCAATGGATTTCTATCCTTCCATCATTGGGGTGCCTAATGATATTGGAATGATTTATCTATTTTGCAACAGCCTCTTTTTGTCTATACAATTTCACTCTAATAATTTAAATAGAATCACTATTTTAAATACTACAAGTAAAAATTTCTTCTAACATATAAGAAAAAATATAATTATTATAAATTCTAAATAAAAATTGAAAAAAAGATAGTCAAGTCCATAATCTTGTGTAAATATATCTAGTAAAATATTCACCATACAATTCATTTATATCAATAAATCTTGAACTCAATCAGATAATAGGTTTTAATCATTCGTATGACTGAATCATAATTATAAGATATCTCGTATCTTTTACTTTTTCATTTAATTTTTCCAAAAAGCTTAAATAATTACATAGAGAAATTACAGTCAAGAGTTCCAAGTACTTTTAGGGTTAGAGTACCTATTTCATGGTGTAGTCACATTGATAGTATCCGTTGTTTCTTTAATAACGTTTGTATAGTTTTATTATCTAAATATTATTTTTCCATAAGTTCATTAAATTCTTTAATTAAAATAGATTTAGCAACTTTATTGACTACTGATTCGTTAATTAAATTTTGTACTTTGTCATCAATTGCAAACTATATTATATTATTCGATTCCTCTTAGTTTCGTTTGCTCATTAAAACATTGTATTAGTTAAGTTTTCAAATAACCTTTTTAATTTTATAGAATTACACATATACTATCAATTTTTTATAAACTAGATGTTTTAAAAAAAATTTTGTGGGTACATTGTATAATAATTGTATAATACAAGAGTACTTTTGAATGTTGGAAATTATGTGTTAATATATTAACCTTATAGTTTGTCAATTTTGTGTAATGGAATATAAAAAATCAAATAAAAATTTATAAAAGAAAAGGAGATTAATATGAATAAGACTTCAAAGAAGATAATATCAATGTTTTTAACACTCGCATTATGCTTGCCAATTTTTTCGAACGTAGCTTATGCATCTGAATCTAAAGAGGTCAAAAATGAAGTTGTATTACATAAAGAAACTTACTTATCAGAATTAACAAATGAGAGTGATTTTTTAAATAATAAAATTAAAGAGTTGGAGAAAAATGATTTTATTATAGATCCGAATGTAAGATCAATAAAAGATTTAGATTTCATTTATTATCATAATAAAGATGAATCTACTACAGGATTAATTCAAGTAAATAAAAATCTTAATTCTGAGATTAGAGTGCATTCAATAAATAATAATCCAGAAACTATAGAATTTATTAAAGAAAACGGTTCTAAAATGATTGTAGGCAAAGATAATAACGGTGAATTTAATAAAATTTTATATGTATCTCCAAATATCAGTACTTATAAAACTGATGCCGCCTCTTGGTGTCCTTATGTAGTTGGTTTAGTAGGACATAGTATAGGTAGTTTATACGCGGCAATTGCCGGAATGGTAGGCGGTCCTCTTGCAGCCTTTATAGTAGGTGGTGTAAATACTGTAGGCTGGACTTGGGTAAGTGAACAGTGTGGTAAATAATTATGAAAAAGCCAAAAAATGTATCAATATCACAACTTTATATTTACAACTTAATATTATTTATTTGTTATGTTATCTCAATAAATTTACTACAGGCCTCTTTAAATATTTGGTATATTCTTGCGATATCGTTGGGAATATCTGCTATTGAGACTATAATCTTTTATAAAAAGAGTAATAATAGCTTTAAACCAATAACATATGAAGATGGCTTGGAAACTGTTATCTTATCTGTAGGTATAACTTTAGTATTAGGTGGTATTATTTTGTTCATTCTTTATATAATAAAATAACATTACAAAACTAATCTATACTTTCAAAAGTCAAGTCCATAATATTGTGCTAGTTATTTTTACACAATATTATGGACTTGACTCTTTCTCTCTGTAGTAATAAATAATTTATAATAAAGGTCATAAATGTAATTATTTTACATTATTTATAACGAAGAGACTTAAATCTCTTAGCTATTAGATCAATATAACCAATAAATATTTTAAGATTTTTTGCTTTTATATATCTTAAGCTTCTGTTGGTGAATAAAAGGATTTTCATATATGAAAAAAATAAGTATAATGTAAGACATACGTCAAAATATTTGAGTTTAATTATATAAAGTACAGACTTATAAATATTTAAAACTCATAGAGAGGTTTTTTATGGATACCAAAAAGTTAAAACCAGCCCTGGCAATTGCCTTGTTGTCTCTAGGGCTTGCTATATATATTGCAATTACTGGAAAAGCTACTGAGGCGAGTGTTTGGTCACTTTTTCCACCTTTAGTAGCTATTTTTGTGGCATTATTTACAAAAGAAGTTTTTTCATCTTTATTTTTAGGAATTGTTACTGGTGCTATTTTATCATCAGGAGGATCACTGGGAGTTTTTCTAAATAATTTAGTAGAAGAAGGATTTATTTCTTCTATTTCAGCAAGTTCAGGAATTTTTATATTTTTAGTAGTTCTTGGAATAATTGTTGTACTTATAAATTATTCAGGCGGATCCAAAGCCTTTGGAGATTGGGCTAATTCAAGAATAAAAACTAGAAAAGGATCACAACTTGCTACATTTTGCTTGTGTATAATGCTATTTATTGATGATTATTTTAATTGTTTAACAAGTGGATCTGTTATGAAATCTATAACTGATTCCCACAAAGTATCAAGAGCGAAACTTGCTTACATAATAGATGCAACTGCTGCTCCTGTTTGCATGATAGCACCTATATCTTCATGGGCAGCTGCTGTTTCAGGATATGCCGAAAGTAGCCATATGTCAGGCATAGAGTTATTTGTAAGAGCCATTCCCTTTAATTTTTATTCTCTTTTGACTTTGGTTTTTGTAATAAATATTATAGCCTTTGATAATGATTTTGGGCCAATGAAAAAATATGAGCAAAGGGCTATGAATGAGGGATATCTAGGTATTAGGAAAGATGCTTCTACTTATGATTCAGATCAAAATTCAAATGGGTCTGTAATTGACTTGGTTTTTCCTGTATTGGTTTTGATTATCTCTTGTGTTACTAGCTTAATTAATGTAGGCGGATTTTTTGATTTACAAAGTCCTTTTTATCACGATTTTGTAAATGCTTTTGCCAACACCGATTCATCAATAGCTCTTGCCATGGGATCTATTATTGCGTTAATAATCACTATAATATTTTTTGTAGCAAAAAAGGCCTTAACATTTGAAAAATCGATGGATGCTATTTCTGAAGGATTTTCTTCAATGGTAGCAGCTATTTTGATTTTGACAATGGCTACCAGCCTAAAAAATATATCAAACGACCTATTGGGATCGACACAATATGTAGGTGGACTTATGGAAAATGTAGCAGGAAGTTTAAATTCATTTTTACCAGTTGTAATTTTTATAGTTGCAATATTTCTTGCCTTTGCTACAGGAACAAGCTGGGGAACTTTTGGAATTTTGATACCAATTGTAGTATCTATGTTTGAACCGACAGATCCATTATTTTTTATAGGCATATCAGCTACTCTTTCAGGAGCAGTTTGTGGAGATCATCTATCTCCAATATCTGATACAACTATAATGTCATCTACAGGGGCAGGGTGCATTCATATTGACCATGTTAAAACTCAATTACCATATGGTATGAGTGTTGCAGCTATATCTGCACTAGCATATGTCATAGCAGGATTTACTCATTCCGCAATTATTTCTTTAACTTTTGGGGTGATAGTAATTTTTGTTTTGATGTATGTATTAAAATTAAAAAATAAAAAAGAGTTCAGCTCATAATGGGAGTTGAACTCTTTTTTTGTACATAATTGCTTTGACAATAGCTAAAATAATGTATATAGTCATTCTTAGATAAAGAAAGAACGGAGAGAATATAAATGGACCAAGGCCCCTATTTTAGTGTACAAAATGTAATTACAACAGCAATATTAATAATCCTAAATGCTGTCTTAATTGCAATTCATACTGGACTTATTTCCCTCAATATTGAAAAGCTTAAGGAATTAGAAGAAGAGGGAGACAGTAAAGCTAAATCACTTTTAAAAATAATAAGCGATCAGGATAGGCTAAATCAATCCTTTGAAATGATAGACTTATTTTTGACCTTGCTAATAGTTACTTTTTTTGTAAGACGTATAAGAATTGCGGTAAGTGATGCCACAATATTTGGTCAAAACTTTAGCACAAACACATATATATTTCTATCACTCATATTATTTGTCATAATAAAAATAATTTTTATAGACAAAATTCCAAAAAGAATTGGAGTTAGAAATCCAATGGACCTTGCAATGAATACGATATTTGTATCACGTATTATCCTTGCTATAACTAATCCATTTGTAAAATTCACACGATTTGTAACAAATTTATTTATGAAAATCTTTGGCATAGAAGCCAAGGGCATCGAAAAAGCAGTTACCAGTGAGCAAATCAAATCTATAGTTCAAGTTGGAGAAGATCAAGGAATCATTCGCCCTATGGAATCAAAAATGATCCACTCTATTATGGGATTTGATGACTTGATTGCTGAAGAAATAATGACAGCGAGAACTGATGTTTTTATGATAGACATAAATGATGAAGATAGGACTTGGTTAGATGAATTTACAAAGATAAAACACTCCCGTATCCCAGTTTATGAAGACGAAGTGGATAATATATTAGGTATTCTTTATACCAAAGACTATCTACTAGAAGCAACTAGGGTTGGGATAAAAAATGTCCATATCAAAAGTCTGATAAAGCCTGCTTACTACGCACCTGATAAGATTGAAACTGACAAATTATTTGCAGATATGCAGATAAAACACATTCATATGGCAGTTTTAATCGACGAATATGGTGGATTTGCAGGGGTAGTAACAATCGATGACCTCCTAGAAGAAATCGTAGGAGATTTAGATGAGGGAGCAAACTTATACAGCGAATTTAGAGAAAATCGCAAGGGAGTTTATGTTGTAAAAGCTTCGATGAATATCAAAGACCTAAACGAAAAAATCCCTATTGAAATAGATGAGGATAACGAAAATTTTGATTCGCTGGGTGGATTTATAATAGATAAACTAGGCTACATCCCAGAAGAAGGAGCAAACGAAACAATAATCTATAACGGCTACGAAATAAAAATCCTCTACATCGAGGATAACAGGATAAAGGCATGCAGGATTAGAAAACTAAAAGATCAAGTAAATGCCAATGACAATGAAGTAATAATTGGCGAAGATTCTGATGAAAATTAAAATCACTCGATGTAAGGTGACCCCAAAAAGTTGGACTTAACATCAGGCATAGATTTATATCTGTGTC
>NZ_JAEUYX010000006.1 GCF_016798225.1 Anaerococcus sp. mt242
ATTACATTCCGCTTAAAATATTATTAAGTTATTCCGTGTTTATGGGTTCAGCTCATACAGTTAGGTTGCCTTTTTTTATACACACTTATAAACTTGAATAAAATAATGGATTAGATATAATAATAGACAAAAGATACCCATAGAAAATTTATATATATTTTCAGGAGTGTATATTTATAAAAGGAGAATAATATGTCTATTAAAAATAACGCAAAAGAACTTATCGGAAATACTCCCTTACTTAAGCTTAATTCCCTAAAAAAAGAGGGTAGAGCTGATATCTATGTAAAAGTAGAAAAAAATAATGTGGCTGGATCTGTAAAAGATAGAATCGCTCTTTATATGATTGAAGAAGCAGAAAAAGCAGGCAAAATAAAGCCAGGAGATACAATTGTAGAACCAACAAGTGGGAATACTGGGGTGGCCCTAGCAGCCTTATGTGCGGCAAAAGGATACAAACTAATCCTAACCATGCCAGCATCAATGAGTGAAGAACGTGAAAAACTAGCAAAAGCTTATGGGGCAGAAGTTATAAGAACAACAGAAAATGCTCTACAAGGAGCTGTGGATAAGGCAAAAGAACTTTCTGAAAATGAAGGATATTACTTCCCTGATCAATTTTCAAACCCAGCAAATATAAAAGCCCACTATGAAACAACAGGACCAGAAATTTTAGCAGAACTTACACCAGATGCCTTTATAGCAGGAGTTGGTACAGGTGGAACAGTATCTGGAGTTGGTAAAAAATTAAAAGAAAAAGATAGCAATATCAAAATCTACGCTATCCAACCAGCAGAAAGTCCACTTTTATCAGGTGGAGAGGCCTCTAGCCACAAAATCCAAGGCATAGGTGGAAACTTTATTCCTAAAAATCTAGATTTTGATGTAGTAGATGATATTGTAAGTGTAGCAAGTGATGATGCAATAAAAATGAGCAGACAATTAGCAAAAGATGAGGCCCTAGCAGTTGGGATATCATCAGGAGCAAATGTAGTAGGAGCTATTGAAATTGCAGATAAATTAGGTGAAGGTAAAACAGTTGTAACTGTACTTCCAGATACTGGGGAAAGATACCTATCAACTAGCCTATATGAAATTAATTAGTTATGAAGAATATAAAGAGGAACTTTTAGAAGCTGCTCTAAAAAAAGATCCATCTTTAAAAAGTAAGGAAGAAGCAATACTTTATTCCCCAGGCATAAAAGCTCTTTTAAGCCACTTTAGGGCCCACAATTTGTGGCTTGGAGGCCAATTTTATGAAGCTGATGAATTAGCCTACAAGTCTAGGATAGAAACAGGTATAGAAATCCACCCTGGAGCAAAAATTGGCAGAAAAACATTTATCGACCATGGCATGGGCATTGTAATTGGTGAAACTGCAGAAGTAGGAGAAGACTGTTTGATATATCACGGAGTAACCCTGGGTGCAGTTGAAAATAAAAAAGGAAAAAGACACCCAACGGTAGGTAACAATGTCATGATAGGTGCAGGAGCTGTAGTTCTTGGCGCTATAAATGTAGGGGATAATGTAAAAATAGGAGCTAATGCTGTTGTTTTAGAAGATGTAGTAGATAATGCAACAGCAGTCGGTGCACCGGCTAGGATTATAAAAAAATAAATAATTATTAAAAACTTCTAAATTTGAATTAAAAATCTTATTTAGAAGTTTTTTTGTACAAATATTTGCGGTATAAATTATTGTGAAGGTATAGAAAGAGAGGTTTATATGGCAAAGAAAACTCAGTACGCATTTCTTTTCGCATTTGGTATCCTGCTTTATTTTTTGCTTTATCAAAGTCAGATAGTTTTTAAAAACACTATCCCATTAATTATAATTCTTGGAGCAGGATTATATTATAATGATAAGTTAAAGATGAAGAAAAAAGGTAACATCTTTTTGTTCCTGCTAATGATAATTTTATCATTCTCAGTTATTTTTAGAGATACTCATAATTTAACTTACCTTACAACAAGTCCAACAATGGATGGGATAATTTTAGCCCTTATAACTTTTGTGTTTCACAATTACCTAATATATGAATAAATTCCTAACAAAAAAAGGGGCATTCTTGCCCCTTATATTTTTATCCTAAAAGTATTCTGTGGAAGTTTTTCTTTCCTTTTTTGATTATTATTTTATCATCTGTAAATAAATCTTCTGTAACTTCAAGGCTTGGGTCAGATACTTTTTCATCATCGATTGATACTCCGCCTTGTTTTATAAGTCTACGAGCCTCACCATTTGACTGAGTAAGTCCAACATCTGTCATAAGTTGTAATAAACCAATTGGTAAATCAGCTTTTGAGATTTCTGTTGTTGGCATAGCATCTTCATTACCAGCTCCTGCAAATAGTGCTTTTGCTGCATCTAAGGCTTCTTTGGCTTTTTCTTCACCGTGGATTAATTTTGTTACTTCAAAAGCTAGTACTTCTTTGGCATGGTTTATATCAGCTGCATCTGTTGCAGATCCTAGTTTTTTACATTCTTCAGTTGGTAGGAAAGTAAGTTGTAGTAAGAATTTTGTAACATCCCTATCATCAACATTTCTCATGTATTGGAAAAGCTCGTATGGGCTTGTTTTTTCTTCATCTAGCCATACTGCACCTTTTTGTGATTTACCCATTTTTACTCCATCTGCAGTTGTAAGAAGGGAGAAAGTCATACCGTAGGCCTTGTCATTTTCTTTTTTACGAACTAAGTCTACTCCACCGATAATATTTGACCATTGGTCAGATCCACCGATTTCTAAAGTACAATTGTGACGGCGGTAAAGTTCTAAGAAGTCATAGGATTGTAAAAGCATATAAGAAAATTCAAAAAATGTTAGCCCACCTGCTGCCATACGGTTTTTGTAGGCATCTTTTTTTAGCATTTCTCCAACTAAAAATTCACTTCCTACATCTCTTAAAAACTCAACAAATTGAAGTTCTAGTAACCATTTTTTATTGTTTTCTACTATTGCAGCATCTTCTCCAAATTCTAAAAATCTTTGAAATTGAGAGTAAAATCTTTCTGCATTGTTATCGATTGTCTCTTCTGTCATGACCTTTCTCATGTCAGAACGACCTGATGGGTCACCGATTAGAGTTGTACCACCACCTAATAGGGCAATTGGTTTGTGGCCGTAATTTTGCATACGAATCATAACCATAATTTGGATTAAGTGACCTACTGTAAGAGAATCAGCTGTTGCATCAAAACCACAATAGAAAGTTAGTTTTTCATTTTTTAATTTTTCTTTAAGCTCTGCTTCATCAGTAGCTTGCTCGTAGTAACCACGTTCTACTAGCTCATCAAAAACATTCTCATATTCTTTTTCATAAGTGTATCTCATAATTTCCTCCTAAAAATTGTCATAAAAAAAGAGTATAAGAGGGCAGAATTCTGCGGTACCACCTCTTTTTATACTCGCTTTCTTTTACACAAAGAATAGTGTTAAACTCAATGAAAGTGTAATTCGGGAAAATTCCTTACTGGGTTTTCATTATCGAGTTTTATTTAATTAGTTTTAATATACCTTTTATTTAATGAATCTTCAATCAGCCTAGCTACTTATAAAAGAGCCTACTTCTCCTATTAGCATTAGGATAGAGCTTATAATAAATAAAATGCTTAATTTCTTGCTAAATATTTTCCCAGAATAGATACTATAAATAATTAATATATAGGCAATTATTTGCGAAATGAAGTAGCTAGTGTCTGTTAAAAACTTATCTCCAAGCGCTACGATGAGACAAGAGATGAAAAATAATATGCTCATTCGATTTTTATGCTGGTCTATATCTTTTTTCATATCCTATGGCCTCCTTTTTAATTTCATTATATGGTAAATATAAAAGTTAATCAATACTTAACTATGAGTATTATAAGATTTGAAGTATGATATATCTATATATTTTCTAAAAGAAAGGATAGCTTATGACAGAAAAAAAACCTTATTATATAACAACTCCAATATACTATCCTAATAGTAACCTACATATTGGAAATACTTATACATCAATAATTGCTGATGTTTTAAAAAGATATAAAAATTTAAATGGCTATGATGCATATCTAGTAACTGGAACTGATGAACACGGACAAAAGATTATGAGAACTGCAATATCTCATGGTACTAGCCCTCAAAAATTTGTGGACATCATAGCAGATGAAACAAAATTACTTTGGAAAAAACTTGAAATTGACTACGATACCTTTATAAGATCAACAGAGCCTCAACATGAGGAAGATGTAAGAAATATTTTTACAAAACTTTATGACCAAGGTGATATTTATAAAGGTGAATATAAGGGATATTACTGCACCCCTTGCGAAACTTTTTGGTCTGAAGGTCAACTAGTAGATGGCAAATGCCCGGACTGTGGTCGTGATGTAGAATACCAAGAGGAAGAATCCTATTTCTTCAGATTATCAAAATATGAAGATAGATTAAAAGAATTATTTAAAGAACACCCAGAATTCCTTGAACCACAATTCCGTCAAAAAGAAATGTTAAATAACTTCATCGATAAGGGACTTTCTGATCTTTCTGTAACCCGTAATACCTTTAATTGGGGAGTAGACGTTCCTTTTGATAATGAGCATGTGGTTTATGTTTGGATAGATGCCCTTTCTTGCTACTTATCTGCAATTGGATATGGAGATAATCAAAAGAAATTTAATAAATATTGGCCTGCAAGTGTGCATTTAATAGGAAAAGATATAGTAAGATTCCACACTATTATTTGGCCTGCCCTTTTAATGGCTCTAGATTTACCAATTCCAGAAAAAGTTTTTGCCCATGGTTGGATTCTTTTTGATAATGATAAGATGAGTAAATCCAAGGGAAATATTATGTATCCAGAACCACTTGTAGAACTTTATGGTGTGGATGCCTTAAAATATTTCGTCCTTCGTGAATTTAATTTTGGCTCTGATGGAAACTTCTCTAGCCAAAAATACATGGAAAGATATAATTCTGACCTTGTAAATGACCTTGGAAACCTAGTTTCAAGAACTACATCAATGATTGATAAATATAATGGTGGAGTAGTTGCTAAGGGTAGTGAAACTGATACTTACGATGAAGAATTAAAGGCCCTTGCAAAAACAACCTATACTGACTTTGTAAGCCTAATGGATGATTTTAAATTTAATGAAGCCTTACAAACTGTTTGGACATTTATCAGACGTGCTAACAAATACGTAGATGAAACTGAGCCATGGATTTTAGGCCGTGATGAAGCTAATAAGGATAGACTAAACACAGTTTTATATAATCTAGCAGAGTCACTAAGAATTGTTGCCCAATTAATCGAGCCAGTGATGAAAAATACTAGCAAAGAAATCCTTAAAAAACTTGGTACAGACAACAAAGGTTTTGCATCTGCAAGAGAATTTGGTCTTTTAGAAGAAGGAGCAAAAGTTACTAAGGGAGCAAACTTATTTGATAGGCTAGATATAGAAGTAGAACTTAAAAAACTTCACGACCGTAACAATGAATTAATCGGCCAAAGAATAAAAAATAGCGACGATAAAAAAGAAGATGAAGAAAGTAAGGCTGAAATAACATTTGAAGACTTCACAAAGGTAGAAATGGTTGTAGGAAAAATCCTTGAAGCCAAAGAACACCCAGATGCTGACAAGCTTTTAGTCTTTACTGTAGATGTGGGAGAAGAAAACCCTCGCACAATTATATCTGGTATCAAAAAATGGTATGAGCCAAGTGATTTAGTTAATAAAAATGTAATAGTTGTTAAAAACCTTGCACCAAGGAAAATGCGCGGTATCGAGTCTCAAGGCATGATCTTAGCAAGTGATTTTGATGGTGACCTATCACTTTTAACAACTCTAAAAGATATGAAACCAGGAAGTAAGGTTTCTTAATGAGATTGATAGATTCACACTGCCACCTTACAGATGAGGCTTTTGATGATGACAGGTTATTTATTTTAAATGACCTGTCTAATTTTGGTCTAAAGGCAATCATAAATCCTGCTACAAATATAGCTGATAGCAAAATGGCAATAGAACTTGCTGAAAAATACGACAATTTTTACGCCATGGCAGGCATCCACCCAGAAGAAGTTGATGACACTGATAATAAAGATTTAGAAGAGTTAGAAAAGCTTGCAAAAAATGAAAAAGTAATAGCAATTGGGGAAATAGGCCTAGATTACTATTGGAAAGATGATAATAAGAAAAAGCAAAAAGAAATATTTATCCACCAATTAGAACTAGCTAGAAAATTAGAAAAGCCTGCAGTAATCCATGTTAGAGACTCCAAAGATGATGTAATAGAAGTCTTAAAAGATTATACAGACTTAAAAATCCAAATCCATTGCTTTTCAGATGACCTAGAAGCTTTAGAAAAATATATGGAAATGGGATTTTTTATTTCAATAGGTGGAGTAGTTAGCTTTGATAATGGTACAAATGAACAAAATGCAGCAAGAAATGTGCCAATCGAAAGACTGATGCTAGAAACAGATAGTCCATACCTAACCCCAGAACCATATCGTGGCCTTCGCAATGATCCTAGAAGAGTGGTTGAAGTTGCAAGAAAAGTAGCAGATTTGCGCGATATGAAAATAGATAAGCTCGCAAAAAGAACCTACAACAATACCAAGGAGTTTTTTAATTTATGATAAAAGAAACCATAGTTGTTGAAGGAAAAGATGATATTGCCAATGTAAAACGAGCTGTTGATTGTGAGATAATTGCTACAAATGGCCTAGCCTTTGGCAAAGAGTTGATAGATCGTTTAGAAAAAATAAATGAACGCACCGGCATAATCATTCTCACAGATCCTGACCATGCTGGCAAAAAAATTAGAGAAAAAATTGCAAGGCACATCCCAGATGCCAAACACGCCTATATCGATAGAAAACTTGCCATAAAGAAAAATGACTTGGGTGTAGAAAATGCAGAGCCACAAGTGATTATAGATGCCTTAAATAATGCAAAAGCAGAAACAGTTGAGAAAAGAAATGAATTTGTCATGGCAGACTTGGTAAATAACGGTCTTTCAATTGGTAAGGGTGCAAAGGAAAACAGGGAAAAACTTGGAGATATCCTAGGCATTGGTTATTATAATTCCAAGCAACTTTTAAGCAAGCTAAATTCTTTTGCTATCAGCCGTGAGGAATTTGAAAGGGCGGTGGAAGCTTTATGAAGAAACTATATTCACCAAAGGTAGTTCGCGAAATAATCGATCTGTATGATTTTAAATTCAAAAAATCCCTTGGCCAAAACTTTTTGATAGATAAAAATTTTGTAGATAAGATTGTAGATGCGGCAAAGATTGAAAATCAAAACGTCCTAGAAATAGGACCTGGTATAGGAACTATTACCTATGAGATGGCAAAAGTTGCTAAAAAAGTAGTAGCCATAGAAATAGACCAAACATTGATACCAATTTTAGAAGAAAACCTAGGGGAATTTGAAAATGCAAAAGTCATCAATGAGGATATTTTAAAGGTTGATCTTAAGAAATTAGTAGAAGAAGAATTTAATGGAGAAAGTTTTAAGGTGGTTTCAAATCTTCCTTACTATATCACCACTCCTATCATTGAAATGCTAATAACAACAGGCATCCCATGTGATGATATGACAATCATGGTTCAAAAAGAAGTAGCTGAACGCATGGTTGCAAGTGAATCTGATAAAGAGTATAGTTCTCTTTCGGTATTTATAAAATTTTACACTGATGCAAAAGTAGTCATAAACCTACCAAAATCAGTATTTATGCCCCAACCAAAGATTGATTCTACCATACTAAATCTAAAACTAAGACTTTATGATGATAGAGTTAATCAAGATATGCTCTTTAAACTTGTAAGAGCTGGGTTTAACAAAAGACGAAAGACTATCCTAAATTCCTTATCTGATGTAGTGGCTAAGGATGATTTGAAATTAACCTTTGAGAAGCTAAATTTAGCAGAAAATCTAAGGGCAGAAAATTTATCCTTAGATGATTATATAAATTTGGCAAATGAATTGTCTTAATTGGGTATAAGTAATTAAGTAAATGAAAGTATAAGGAGATACAAATGGCAGATATTAAAGTTTATACATCAAATACTTGTGTTTTTTGTAAAGCAGCAAAACAATATTTCAATGACAACAACATTGACTTTACAGAATTAAACATAGACGAAAATCCAGATGCAGTAGAATACCTAGTATCAAAAGGATACAGAGGAGTTCCTGTAATCAACATCGATGGCGAAGACATCGTAGGATTTGATAAACCAGCTATTGAAGCAAAACTTGGTTTATAAGAGGGATTTTACCCTTGATTTTAACTGGCA
The DNA here is from genome assembly GCF_016798225.1 of Anaerococcus sp. mt242. GTDB lineage: Bacteria > Bacillota > Clostridia > Tissierellales > Peptoniphilaceae > Anaerococcus. The sequence continues at coordinate 8,296 of NZ_JAEUYX010000006.1, forward strand.
TGAAGGTAATAACCTTTGTGCCAATTTTTATATTATTCATTTTCCCAAAAAAATTTAACATAATTGTTAGAAAGAATTGTGAAATCAATGTTAGCGTTTAATATGATTTATTTTTATAGCAAAAGTGGCAATACATATGAAAAAAATACTTATAATTGAAGATGATAAAAATTTAAATAAGGGCCTATCCATAGCCTTGGAAAAAGAGTATGAAATTATTTCTTTAAATACAATCAGCGAAGCGAAAAAATATATTGATAGAGCTGACCTAATTTTGTTAGATATGAATCTTCCTGATGGAGATGGGCTAGAAATAATAAAATATACTAGACAAACTTCATCCATACCTATAATTATCTTATCTGCTATAGATTTGGAAGCTTATATAATTTCAGCTATAAACTTAGGAGCAGATGATTATTTAACCAAGCCTTTTTCTCTAGGTATTTTAGAAGCTAAGATTAAAAGAGCTTTTGAAAAGATAGCTTCTAATGATTTAAGACTTTATAAAAAAGATGGGTTAGACTTTAACTTTAAAGAAAATAAATTTTATATTAATAATAAAAAGATTGATTTGACGTGGACAGAGTCTAGAATTTTGTATTATCTAATTAAAAATAAATCCCAAGTAGTAACTAAGGAATTACTATTTGACTTTATTTGGGGAGTAGATGATGAATTTATTGACCAAAATACTCTGAGTGTAAATATATCCAGAATCAGAAATAAATTAAAACCCTATGATCCTATTAAAACAGTTTTTGGAGTTGGCTATAAATGGAATTCTTAGCAGGCTTTTTACTTATTATAATAGTAATTCTTTTATACAAATATATAGCATTAAAAAAGCAAATGCAGGAGCTTTCAGACTATATTGATAAGGCTTTGGATGGAAATTTAGAAAATTCTGACTTTGATGAGATGGAATTGTCCAAGATAAAATCAAAACTCATTAAATTTTTATATGCAAGCCAGGTAAAAGAAGCAAAAATAAACACAGAAAAAAATAAAACAAAAGATCTAATAGCTGATATATCTCACCAAACCAAAACGCCAATTACAAATCTCTCTTTATACATTAGCCTATTAGAAAATGATCCAAAAGATGAGTACATTGGAATTATAAAATATGAGCTAGATAAACTAAAATTTTTAGTTCAAGCCCTAGTAAAATCTTCAAGACTTGAATCTGATATTATTGTTTTACAAAAAAATCAAGCAAATTTAGCAGATTTGGTAAATAATGTTTTGGGAGAATTTAAAACTATATTAGATGAAAAAAATATAACTATTGTTTTGAAAGAAGAGGATTGCGTTTTTAATTTAGATGAAAGATGGCTTAAAGAAGCTATTCACAATTTAGTAGATAATGCTATAAAATATTCGCCTGAGCATTCTACAATTAATATCTCAGTTTATAAATCTTATCTAAACTACAATCTAGACATAGAAAATGAGTACAAGGACTTATCAGAGGAAACTTTGCCAAAAATATTTGAAAGATTTTATAGGGGCAAAAATTCAGCCTCTAAAGATGGCTTTGGTTTAGGCCTCTTTATAGCTAGAGAGATTATAGAAAAACATGGTGGCAATATAAAGGCATCTTTGAGAGAAAATAAAATAAAATTTTCGATAGACTTCCCCTTGTGAGAAGTCTTTTTTCTTACAAAACTGTAAGAAACATTGTAAGTACTTTGTAAGATTGAGATGTTATATTATATAAAGAGGTGATATATATGTTAAAAGTAGAAAATTTAAAAAAATATTATAAAACAAATGATATCGAGCTAAGAGCTCTGGATGGAGTATCTTTTGCAGTAGAAAAAGGAGAGTTTATTTCTATAATTGGGGCATCTGGTTCTGGAAAGTCAACCCTATTACATTTATTAGGAGGGCTTGATTATCCTACAAGTGGAAAAGTAATTATTGATAATACAGATATTTATGCTTTAAAAGATGATGAAAGGACTATATTTAGAAGAAGAAATATTGGCTTTGTATTTCAGGCTTATAATCTTTTGCCAATGTTAAATGTATATGAAAATATAATTATACCTTTTGGTCTTGATGGAGATAAGGTAGATAAAAAATATGTTGACAATATCATAGATATACTTGAAATTAAAGATCAAGTAGATAAAATGCCCAATGAATTATCAGGAGGCCAACAACAAAGAGTTGCTATAGCAAGAGCCTTGGTTACAAAACCATCTATAATTTTAGCTGATGAACCTACTGGGAATTTGGATTCAAAATCATCATCCCAAGTTGTTTATTTATTAAAAAGGATAAATAAGGAGCTTGGAAATACTATTCTTATGATAACCCATGATGATGCTGTGGCCCAAGCAGCAGAAAAAACTTTAAGGATAGAAGATGGAAAGTTGGTGGCTAATAATGAAAGTTCAAAATAGAGCCTATATCAGAAAGCTAGCCAAAGCTATTTTAACTACTAATAAAAGTAGAAGAAATATTCTTTTATTAGCAATTGCTTTAACTTGTATACTATTTACAAGTCTTTTTTCAGTAGTATTGGGCCTTGGCAAAAGTATGGAAGCTCAAACGATGAAAACTGTGGGGTCGATCAGCCACGGCTCATATAAAGAAGTTTCTAGCAAAGATATAGAAATTTTATCCAAAGATAAAGATATAAAGAAATATGCGATAAAAAAACACATTGGTATTCTAGATGATGAAAAAATAAGAGCAGAGTTATCTTATAGTGATAAAAATGGATTTGACTGGTCATTATTTGACAATGTTCGTGGAAGATATCCTGAAAAAGAAAACCAAGTATTTATAGATATAGCCACTGCAAAGAAACTAGGCTACAAAGGTGAAATTGGAGAAAAAATAAAGATTCCATTTAATATAGAAAAACCTTACACTGGAGAGCTTATAGAAAAGAAAATCGGAGATTTTGTTATATCTGGAACATATCAAAGTCCGATAGATTCCAACGTTGGTGTAGGACAAATATACTTATCAAAAGCCTATGTAGATAAATTGTCACTTCCAGATACCAATAACGATATGGAAGTAATGCTAAATAATTCATTTATGATAAAGGATAAACTTTTAAAAATTGCAGAAAGAAATGGATATAAGGTGTCAGATAGTCCTGGTAATTTATCTGATAAAGAAATAAGAATTGGAGTTAATTTCGCCTATCTTTTATCCGGAGCTGATGGTACAGACTTTACGATGTTTTTACCAGCATTGCTCTTATTAATTTTAGTAATGCTTGCAGGATTTTTAATTATTAATAATATCTTTAAAATATCTGTAAATGAAGATATAAACTTACTTGGATTACTTAAAACTATAGGTATGACAAAGGTACAAATTAAAAGACTTGTTCATTTAGAATCTTTTATAATAGCGATCCCATCTATAATATTGGGCAATATTATAGGAATTACTATCGGGAAAATAATTTTAAATAAAATATTTTCTACTAATGTAGTATTAGCAAATATAAATCTATCATTAGTTTTAATATTACTAGTTATACTTTTTTCAACCATATTTACTTTATTAACTGTTTTTCTATCAGTTATGAGTCCGGCAAAATATGCAGCTAAAATTTCACCGATAGATGCTAGTAAATATAACGAAACTCAGGTAAAAAAGAAATATAAAAGTGATAATATTTCTCTAGGGAAACTTGCAAGAAGGCAGGTTTTTTCAAATAAATTTAGATTTATCTCAATTGTTCTTTCTATGAGTCTATCAGCAGTTATTTTAAATAGTGTTTTAACTTATACAAGTAATATAGATTTGGAGAAAGGAATATCAGATGTAATCGTAACTGATTATAATATAGCAAGTCCTAAGTATTTTAGATATAGGTATTACGATAAAGAAGACAGTCTAAAAGAAACACTTATTGATCAGATAAAGGAGCATCAAGGATTTAAAGATGGAGGAGCCTTATACTATTATGGTGATGAATATCAGTATCCAGATATAACGGTTGAAGGAAAAAAGATTGCTCCACTCTTACTTGGAGTAGATGATTATTTAATAAATAAACAGAAATTTTTAGAAGGAGAATTTGATAAAGATAAATGGAATAACGGCTCTTATGCTATTGTAGGTGAAGATAGCGATAAAAAATCTTCTTTTAAAGCTGGAGATAAAATTAAAATTAAAGTGAAAAATACTATAAAAGAAGTCCAAATTATGGGAAAAATTAACTATAATTATTCCGATGGTTTAAGATATTATCCTATTATTCAAGAAGATCGATTTGATGAGTCTAGTCCTGAGTTGGATATAGAATATCTTTATTTAAACCCTAATTTGTACGAAGAACTCACTGGAGATAGGAGCATAATGTCCTATGGATTTGATGTAGAGGATAGTGCAAAAGAAAACTTTGATGAATTTTTAAAATCCTTTGAAGATGAACCAGACTTTTCTTATGATTCAAGAGATATTCAGATAAATTCTTTTAAAGATTTCAAAAATCTTATAGAATTTGTGGGTTATAGTTTATCTATAGTATTGTTTTTAATTTCTGTACTAAACTTTATAAATATTATTGCTACAGAAATTTTAAGAAACAAGGTTAATCTCTCAATCCTTGAAGCTATTGGAATGACAAAAGATAATATTAAGAAATATTTAATAAAGAAGAATTTGATATATTCAATTTCAAGCTTAGTATTTTCTTTCATAGTGATGCTACTTGTAAATAAATTTATATTGATAGATTTTATGGCAGAAACTAAGTGGACAACATTTAGTTTCATAATTACACCGCTTCTTATGGTGAATATCGCAAATATAATCATAGGAATACTGTTTACTAACAAATTTTATGAAAAACACAGTCGTGACAGTCTTGTTGATAGGATAAGAAGTTTAGAATAAATATTTTTTATCAGTCATATCGAAAGAGATTAAAAAAGACTATGAGTTTTAAGGCTCATAGTCTTTTTTGTTTATTTTCTAAAAATCTTATCTAGAAAGTGAATTTTAAAATTTTGCTTAATTTATTTTATTACAGATTTTATTCATAGCTAGATAAACTTTCGTTTGGTATTATTTCTAGCTCAGCAAGTTTACCCTGATACATAGTAAATATTACCACGTATTTACTGTTTAAATACATATAATATTGGTCGTTTTGGGCATCTTTGGTATTTTGGCGTAGTTCTATGATTTCCTTATCTGGAACTTTTGCTTCTATATCGTAAAGGGCGTCTCCAAATTTTATATCACCTAAGGCAAAGTCCATGCTAGCTAGATCAAAATTTGAAATTTCAATGTAATTAATTGGTGTATCTATAATGTTGATATCCGTACTACTATTATTTGTAGCTTTTACAAATATTTGATTGTCATCCTTTGTAAGAAAAATATCGGCAGTTTTACCAGCAGGGATTGTTTTTAGATTTTCTTTTTGAGCTTCGCCATCTATGGCAGCGTTATAATCAAAGCCATTTTGAACAAAACGTCCCACATTTGGCGGGAAAGTATAGCCAAAGTCGTCTAATTTAAAGTCGCCTTCTATATTTTTTCTGTTATTTTCATCGGCCTTATCTATATTTTTTTGCAAAGAAAAATTCTCATACATAAAGTCTTGGGCCTCTTGGCAGGAGTTAAGGGATAGGGCCATTAGTATTATCAAAAGTATTTTCATATTTTCTCCTTTATTGCTTTAATTATATCAAGATTTTTTGAATTATAAAACTGTTTAATATTTGTCAAAAAATTGTTATAATCAATTATAGAAAGGAAGTGTATTATGTTTGATTTTACAAGTGCTAAAAAGAGACTAGATGAGGTCGTTAGACCAACTCATTTGATTTATTCAGAATACTTTTCTGATATTGCTTCTAATAACGTTTACCTAAAACCAGAAAATATGCAAAAAACTGGGTCTTTTAAGATCCGCGGAGCCTATAATAAGCTATCAAAACTAGATGAGCAGTCAAAAGAAGTAGGCATTATCACAGCATCTGCTGGAAACCACGCCCAAGGAGTAGCTTACTCTGCAAACAAACTTGGCATCAATGCTACAATTTGTATGCCAGAGCAAACTCCTATGATAAAGGTAGATGGTACTTTAAAATACGGGGCAAATGTTGTTTTATACGGAGAAAACTTCGATGCATGCAAAGACCATGCTATAAAATTAGCTGAGGAAAACGGATATACCTTTATTCCTCCATTTGATGATTTAGATGTTATAGAAGGTCAAGGAACTATCGGACTTGAAATCATAGATGAACTTGAATATGTAGATTATGTCATCGTCCCAGTTGGTGGTGGCGGACTTATTGCAGGAGTTGCAAAATGTATTAAACAAATCAGTCCACTTATCAAAGTCATTGGGGTTGAGCCATATTCTGCTCGTTCTATGCAAGAATCTATCAAAAAAGGTAAGATAATTAAGTTAGAAGGTGTTGATACAATTGCGGATGGTACAGCCGTTGCAGAAGTGGGATCATACACATACGACATTGCAAAAGACTATGTAGATGACTGGATTACAGTAACTGATGAGGAAATCCTCATGGCATTTACAAACCTAATGGAAAAGCACAAATTAGTTGCAGAACCATCTGGAGTCCTAAGTCTGGCTGCCCTTAATAAACTAAATTTTTATAACAAAAATGTAGTTTCTATTATAAGTGGGGGCAATATCGATATGAGTTTTATCTCCCAACTTATCAATCGTGGACTATACGAAACTGGCCGTATTACCCGTATTAACGTGGAAGTGCCAAATATACCAGGCAAACTCCAATCATTATTAGCAGATATTGCCTCAACCAAGGCAAATGTCATCTCAATAGACCATGACAGCCTAAAAGAAGCCAGCAGATTTAAAAATATAAATGTAGAAATCACCTTAGAAACAAACGGCCCAGACCATGTCAAAAAAATCCACGATGTCATAGCTAAGAAAGGATACATAATACATTGACCTTTGATAGTTTAGTAAATCAAATTGACTATATAGATATAAAAGAACAAAATGATGAAGAAATAAAAAATATAACAAACAACTCAAAATTAGTGGAAGATGGCGATATATTTGTAGCGGTCGCAGGTACTCTAAGTGATGGCCACAAATACATCGGTCATGCCATAGAAAATGGTGCAAAAACTATAGTTTATCAAAGTGATATAGACTTTAAGGATGGGATAAACTATATAAAAGTAGCAGACAGTAGACGCGCCCTATCTGATATTTCAAACATCTTAGAAGATTTCCCATCAAAGAAAATGACGGTTGTAGGGGTGACAGGGACAAATGGAAAAACTACAACAGCAACCACCATTTATTATTTGATGAAAGAAATATATGGCAATGCTACAAATATCGGTACAGATGGGACTTTTATAGGAGATGAACGCTCTGATACATCAAATACTACACCAGATATTTATATTTTAAATAAGATTTTTAATCAGAGTTTAGAAAAGAATATAGATCATGTAGTACTTGAAGCATCAAGCCATGGCCTAGTTCAAAACCGCCTAAATGGCATTGACTTTGACTATGGAATATTTACCAATCTTTCCACAGAGCATTTAGATTATCATAAAACAATGGATGAGTATTTTGCGGCAAAAATGATACTTTTAGATCATGCTAAGAAAAGAATTGTAAATATAGATGATCCATACGGAAAAAAAGCCAAAGAAAAATTTCAGGATGCTATAACTTTTGGAAAAGAAAGTGGGTCTGATTATCAAGCCACTGATATAGTAAAAAATGAAAAAACTACTGATTTTAAAGTAAATGGAGTAGATTTTACTATAAATTCCATAGCAGATTATGAGATTTATAATAAACTTGCTGCAATTGCAACTTTAAATAATATGGGAGCTAGCCTTGAAGAAATTTCTCAAAAATTAAAAGTATTTAAGGGATTACCATCAAGATTTCAATATGTAGAAAATGATTTAGATAAAAATATAATCATAGACTTTGCCCACACACCAAGGGCCTTTGAGGCGATTTTTGAATCCATACCAAAAGATGTAAAAACCTATGCAGTTTTTGGTATAAATGGCGACAGAAATACAGAATTTAGAAGGCTTATAGGAAATGCCTGTGCAAAAAATTATGTTTTTGCAGTAATTACTACAGATGATCCAAAATTTGACAATTATGAACATATCACAGATGAGATTGCAGCAGGGATTGATGAACTTGGTGGAAAGTACGAACGCATAGAAGACCGCTTAGAAGCTATGACTTTTGCTATAAAAAAAGCAAATCCGGGAGACTATATCCTTATGCTTGGAAAAGGTGAAGAGCATTTTATGAAATATCACGGCAATGAAAAAACTCCATACAATGAAATTGAAACAGTCCAAGAGGCTATAAAAAACCAATGAAAATTTTAGTAATTGGGGCAGGAGTAGCTGGTCTATTTTTTGCCTCCTTTATGGACAAACACGATGTCACAGTTATTGAAAAAAATGAATTTGCTGGCAGAAAACTTTTGGCAACAGGCAATGGCCGTTGTAATTTTACCAACCTTAACTTTTCGGCAGACAATTTTAAGGCAAGCAGTGATCAACTTATAAACTATGCAATTAAATATTTTACCAATCAAGATTTGATAAAATATTTAAACGAAATTGGGATTGCCACAACAAATCTCCCATCAGGGAGGTGTTATCCCAAGACTATGAGTGCGAAAACTGTCAGAGACTCTCTGTTTTTGGCAGCAGAAGATAAGGCGAAATTTGTCTTTAATGAAGAAGTGATAGATATTAACTTTAAAAATAAAAAGGTAAAAACCAGTAACAAAACTTATTCATATGACAAATTAGTAATAGGAAGTGGTGGGATCACCCTAAAAAATTCTGGATCAGATGGAAAGATTTTTGATTTGATAAAAAATCAAATTCCTCTTACAGATATGACCTATGCAATAACAAATTATGAAACCCGTGAGAAGCTTTCAAAAAAAGCAAAGGGGACAAAGGTTACTGCAAAAGCAAGTTTATATGTAGATGATAAATTTATAAAAGCATCTACTGATGATGTGATTTTTCAAGACTATGGACTCACAGGAACAGCAATTTTGGATATTTCAAATGACCTATCAGAAAGTTTATCTTATAAAAAGTCCTCTCATATATATATAGACTTTTTCCCAGAATATTCCCGAGAAGACTTTATAAATTATCTGTCTAGCCTTTTAAATAAATTTGCTAAAAGGCCTATAAAAGATATACTAATTGGTGTAATCAACGAAAAATTAATCGATGATATACTAAAAATTTCAAATATTAAGCCTTTCAAAAAGGGTTTTGAAATCGATAATAGGGACTTTTATAACCTAGTAAATACGATAAAGTCTCTAAGGTTTGAAGTTTTAGATATACATGATAGACAAAATGCCCAAGTCACTCTTGGTGGTGTGGATAGCAATTTTATAAATCCCAAAACTATGGAATCTACAAAGATTAAGGATGTATTTTTCATAGGAGAATGCCAAGATGTAGCTGGTGATTGCGGAGGATATAATATTTCCTGGGCAGCCTCCACTGCAAAAGTAGCCAGTGATTATTTAAGGAGCTTAGATGTTTAAAATTAGTAGAGAACTAAATGAAATGAAATATAATGGAGAGTCAATTAAGCTTGCCATTTTGGGTGCAGGGAAAATGGGAACTAGTCTTATATCCCAACTTGCAAACATTGATGCTATGGAAGTAAAGCTTGTAATTGACCGTACTCCACAAAAAGCAATTGAGGCTTTAAAAAAAGCTGGTGTTGCTGAAGATAAGATAATTTACACCGATGATTATAACGAAGGATACGAAGTTTTAGAAAAGGGATATGTCTGTGTTTCAACAAATTATAGACTTTCTTATAAACTTTTACAAATAAATGCGGTTGTAGATTGTACAGGAAATCCATCTTTTGGAGCTGTTATTGCTAGAAAAACTATCCAATACCACAAACACATGATTTCATTTAATGTGGAGTGTGAAGCTACAGTTGGTCCAGTTTTACACGATATGGCAAAAAAAGCAGGGGTAGTTTATACAGGAATTCTTGGTGATGAACCAGGTGCGATAATTGATCTTTGTGAAAATGCCTTTGGTATGGGACTTGATGTCCTAGTAGCTGGAAAGGGCAAAAATAATAGACTTGATGAGTATGTAACTCCAGAAAGTGTTAAAACAGAAGCAAAAGAGAAAAATCTTTCTGCAAAAATGTTAACAAGCTTTGTAGATGGAACAAACACTATGATTGAGCTTACAAGTGTATGTAATGCACTAGGATTTTTGCCAGATAAATTTGGTTGCCACGGTGTAGAATCAAGCCCTCAGACTGCAGTAGAAGACTTTAAATTAAAACAAGATGGTGGTATTCTTGATAATTACAAAGTTGTAGAATTCTCAAAAGGAATGGCACCAGGAGTATTTATCATTGTAACGAGTGATAAAGAAGATGTTAGAAATTTAATGAAGTTTTTAGGATTTGGAGATGGTCCAAATTACTTGATGTATAGACCTTACCACCTAACAAGCCTTGAAGCTCCAATTACAATCTTTAAAGCGGTAGTAGAAAATGAAGCAACAATAGCCCCAATTCAAGGACAAGTTGCAGATACAGTAACAGTTGCTAAAAGAGATATCAAAAAAGGGGAAACCCTTGATGGTATAGGTAGCGAAAAAGTTTATGGTAAGATAACAAGCCACACAAGATCCATCCAAGAAGACCTATTGCCAATAGGAATGATAACAGAAAAAACAGTTGCAACTTGCGATATAGCAAAAGATAGTCTAATAGATATGACTATGGTGGAGGTCGATGATAGAGCAACAATAACGAGACTTAGAAGAAGACAAAATTCAATGAAATTGTAATAAAAAACGAAATGGGTTCCCCATTTCGTTTTTTAATTAGTTTCTTATGACAATAAGTAAGTATTATTTTTTATTTATACGGCTAAGTAAATTATTAAAGATTGGTCTTTAAGCAAAAATTTCTCCAAGTTTTGTATCTTCAAGATTTTTTCCGTTAAAAACAATATCCTTAACATCATTTTGATACTTAATATCGCCCCAAAGGATGCCGCCTACATAGTCATCATTTAATTTGAATAATTTATAGATATTTCCATCTTTTTCTTCTCTTATTTCTTCAATACCTTCACTTGAGTTTAGGCCAGCTGAGAATATTTTTGTATCACCTAAGGTAAGTACAGAGAATGGTTTTGGTTTTTCATACATTTGACTATCCCCAGCCATATTGTTTCCAGCGATTTTGCCCATTTCTTGACTACTTGTCCAAAGACCTATTGTAAAATCACCAATTTGTGCACAATCTCCAGCAGCGTAAATATTGTCATACTCTGTTTTTAGTCCATCATCTACCAAAACACCGCGGTCTACTTCAAGGCCAGAGTTTTTGGCAAGATCTATATTTGAACGGATACCTGCTTGGACCATAATTGCATCTGCTGGAATTTCGGTCCCGTCTGATAGTTTTATTCCTTTGGCTATACCATTTTCTTCAATTATTTCTTCTGTAAATTTACCAGTATAGGTTTTGATGCCCATGTCATTTAAAGTTTTTTCTAGTTTTTCTGATAAATCTTTATCAAGTTGGCGTGATAGTAAATAGTCAAAACTTTCTATGACTGTTACATCTTTTTCTAAAAGTAGGGCAGAGTAAGCAGCTTCAAGACCTAGGATACCCCCGCCAATAACAATTACCTTGTTTTTATCAGCTACATAATCCTTAAAGTCCATCAAATCATCAATAGTTCTTATTGCAAATACACCTTTGCTGTCAATATTTGTAATTGGAGGAACAAATGGTCTAGCTCCTGTTGCTAAAAGAACTTTTCCATATTCGATTTCTTCTCCGTCACAAAGTATAGCAACGTTTTTGTCGGTATCGATTTTTTCTACAAAGCATTCTAATCTTTCATCTATTTTTCTTTCGTCATACCAAGGTTGTTTTTTTACAAACAAATCATCTTTATCAAAGTCTTGACTAATTAGATGAGAAAGTCTTGTTCTCCAATATGTGCTTGATTTTTCGTTTGATACTATCAAAATTGTAGCATCAGCATCTTTTTTTCTGATTTCTTCTGTAGCAGAAAGGCCGGCTATACCGTTACCTATAATTAAATAATCGTACATAAATATTCCCCTTTTAAAAAATATAATTAATATATTAATTACATACCCTATTTGTTAAGAAAATATATATGATAATTTAAAGGTATAATACTTGTATGAGAAAAGCAAAGTTAAATGATTTAAGAAATATAAATAATATAGTTGATGATGCTAAAATTGCTCTAAAAGATGATGGGGTGGATCAGTGGCAAAATGGTAGTCCAGATATTATGCTTTTAGGCAGGCAAATATCAAGCGAAAATGCCTTTGTATATGAAAATGATGATAAAATTTTAGCCTATGCGTATTTGTCAGAGGACTATGAGCCAACTTATGCAGCAGTTATGAATATTATGAAAGGATCAGATGCCTACACTATCCATACCTTTTGTGTAGATTCAAAAGAAAAAGGCAAGGGCATAGCTAGCAAATTTTTTGATGATATAATTGCTTATGCAAAAGAAAATAATAAAGATTCATTACGTATAGACACCCATGAGGATAATTTTAAGATGCGTGGCCTTATTTCAAAGATGGGCTTTAAAGAGCTAGGCCAAATTTATATCAAGGATGCTGGCATGACAAAACCACGCATAGCCTATGAATTGATATTATGATAAATGAAGGTCAAAAATTAATCATAGAGTTTGGCAAAACTCCCGCTGCTGTAATTGCAGGACCTGGAACAGGAAAGACCTTTACCATAGTAAAAAAAGTAGTAGATTTGGTAAAAAATCATGGAATTCCTGCCAATAAAATTTTGATTACAACTTTTACCAAAAAGGCAGCAGCTGAGCTAAATACTAGGATTATTACTGAATTTAACAAAGAAAATATTAATTCTAATCTAAATGACCTTAAAATAGGTAACTTTCATAGTTTAGCATCTAGCTTTTTAGCTGATTACAAAAAGCTAGATGACAGATTTTTTGACAATAAGGTCATAGAGCCACAAATGGAGGGTTATTTAATCGAGCGAAATCTTGATAGATTTTATAAAATCGATGGTTTTAGGGAAATTACAAATGGTTATGAAGTTTACACAATTCAAGATATTTTTGCCAAAATTACTAACAATCTAATAGACCCACAAGTTTTAAAAAATTCAAAAAATCCTAGGGATAGGCTAAGTTACGAGATTTTTAATACTCATCTAAATATTTTAAAGGAAAATCATCTTTTAAACTTCCAGATGATATTAAAAAACTTTTATGACTTGTTAGCTGATCCTATTATCGGCCCACAAATCCGTGATGATATTGATTTTGTAATCATAGATGAGTACCAAGATACAAATTTTATCCAGCAGGAAATCGCCTTTGGTCTTTTAAAAAACAAAAATATTATGGTTTTTGGAGATGATGACCAGTCACTATATAGATTTAGAGGAGCAGATCCTAAAAATTTATTAGAATTTGATGAGATTTGTAGGCAGAAATTAAATGCTCCTGCCAATTTTTATAAGTTAGATATAAATTATAGGTCAAACCAAGCCATAATTGATGTTGCTCAAGATTTTATAAAAACAAATGAAAAATCAGATTTATTCACTAAGAATTTAAGGTCTAGTGATAGCAAGGTTAACCAAAATACAGTTGTTAAGGCTCGTGCAGAAAACTTGGAAAATTTGGTAAAAATAATTAATATCTTAAAAAAGGATTTAAATCTAAATCAAATAGCTTTTTTATTTCCAACCCTAAATAATACCTATGCCAAAAATTTACAAAAATATTTAGAAAATAATGGGCTAGCAGTTTTAAATAAGGCAAGCACAAACTTTTTTGAATCCTATGAGATTAAAATTTTGGTCTATATTTTTGCAAAAACTTTTACATCATATCCATCAAACATTGGGTATCAAGAAAATTTGACAAAAGAAGATCTAGATAAACTTTATTTTAGAAGGTATATAGCGTCATTGTTTGATGACCAATCTTTTAAATCAAACCAAATGGATGACTTTATAAAAGGATTTCAAAATACAAAAAATATTTCCTTAAGCGAAGTTTTATATAAGTCTTTTAATCTGCCAATTTTAAAGAAAATTTTAGACAAAAATCTTGATAAGCTAGAAAATCAAAAGACTCAGAATAATATTGCAATCTTTAGCCAAAAACTTAGCGAATATGAAGAGATATTTGATAGGGAAAATCCAAATTATTATATAGAATTTATATATGGATATCTTTTTTATCACTATAAAACTAAAGCTATCAAAGAGTTTGAAAATCTTCCCGAAGAAACAGATGCCATAAATTTTATGACTATCCACAATGCTAAGGGCTTAGAATTTGATGTGGTTTTTGTCTCAGGGCTTAATGATTATCCAAGAGAGGATAGGAAAACTTTTTTGTCAGCCTATGAAAAAACAAGTGCAAATTCTGATGGGGGTCTCCGAGATTTTTATAGGAAATATTATACAGCCTTTACCCGTGCCAAAAAACTTTTGGTTCTTTTGGACAACTCTAGGGACAAAATTATCCAAGACTTTGCAAATACCTTGCCAGATAGTTCGATTTTAAGAACAATTGATTTTAAAAAAGAAGAGACAAAAAAAGAAAAAGTAATTTTTGCCTATACAACAGATATTGAAGTCTACCACTCTTGTCCTTTAAAATACAAATTTTTAAGAAAACTAAATTTTAAATTGCCCTTAAGCAAATCCTTGGAATTTGGAACCAATGTCCACAAGTTAAGTGAGTATCTGGCCCAAAATCCTAATACTGATTTAAATAACGACTTTTTTGAAAATTTATTTACAAAAGACCCAGCCTACAAAAATCCACTAGAAAACTTTCAAATTAGAAATTTTGATGTAAACTCAACTGAGATAAACTTTAAGGCTGACAGAGATTTTTATATACTCCAAGGTAATATAGATATATTGCTAGATGGTAATACGATTTTGGATATCAAAACTGGATCTTATGATCAAAAAATCTTAGAAAAATACCAAAATCAGCTGATTACCTACAAATATTTAATGGAATATAACAAGCAAAAAGTAAATCAAATGTATCTTTACTTTGTAAATCAAGATAAATTGCTAGCAGTAAATGAGACAGACTTTAATATTGATTTTATAGATAATATTGCAAAAAATATCATAGATGACAATATTTATCAAAAAACATCTGATATTAATGAATGCAAGTACTGTCCTATGAAATATTATTGTGATAGATATTGATTAAATTCTACTATGTAATACAATATAGCTAGGTGATATTATGATAGAATCTCAAATGTTAAAGGGCGTCATCGAGGGAGTGATCCTTCATATAATAAAAAATAATGAAACCTACGGCTATGAAATAGTAGAAGAGCTTAAACGTAGCGGTTTTTACACGATGACAGAGGGGACAGTCTACCCAATTTTAACCAGACTTACAAAAAAAGGTTATATATTAGGTGGTTACAAAAAATCAGAAATCGGCCCAAAAAGAAAATATTATTATATTACAGCTAAGGGTAGAGAATATTTGACAAATTTTTATGTAAACTACGAGAAGCTTAACCAAGCAGTTTACAAGGTGATAGAAAAGGGGAACAAATGAGAGTAGATAAGATGATAGGCAATGCAAAGCTAGACACACGACGCAATATCAAAAGAAATGCAAAAAAAGGTGCCCTAGTTATCAATGGAGAAATTGTAAAAGATTCATCTACTCAAGTTGATCCAAATGTCGATGAAGTTTTCTATATGGGAGAGTTTGTAGAATATTTTGACAATATTTATATAATTATGAACAAACCTGCAGGAGTTTTATCAGCTACAGTTGACGAAGAAGAAACTGTAGTAGACTTATTAGATGATTTTTATCAAATGCTTGACCTATCAATTGCAGGCAGACTTGATAAGGATACAACTGGACTTGTGCTATTATCAACTGATGGCAAATTTGTCCACAAAATTACCAGTCCAAATTCAAATATAGAAAAAACTTATGAAGTAGAAACCAAAGATACAATCGATGAGTCTTTTATAGAAGAATTTAAAAATGGTGTAGAAATCAAAGAGGAAGGCTACATAGCCCGTCCTGCAAAACTTGAAATAATAAATGAGAAAAAAGCAATAGTAAAAGTCACTGAGGGTAAGTTTCATTTAGTAAAAAGACTGTTTTCAAATCTAGGCAATGAAGTGGTAAGTCTAAAACGCATTGCCATTGGAGATTTAAAACTTGATCCATTTTTAAATGAGGGAGCTTATAGAGAGCTAAATGAGGATGAGCTTGAGCTCTTACTTGATTAAAAGATACATAAAAGGAGGATTATATGTATCAAAAATATATAAAAAACATACTGGATTTTTTATTTGCTTTAATACTACTAATCCTTCTTAGTCCTGTATTTTTGATAATTGCAATAATTTCAAAGATAGAAGAACCAGACGGAACAGTATATTTTAAGCAAGAAAGGGCGGGAGTTTTTAATGAGCCTTTCCTATGCTACAAATTTAGGTCTATGAAAATGACTGCTCCAAAAAACGCTTCCACATGGGAGCTTGAAAACCCAGAAGATTTTATAACCCCACTTGGAAAATTTTTAAGAAAAACATCCCTAGATGAACTTCCACAATTAATAAATATCCTAAGGGGCGAAATGAGCTTTATAGGTCCAAGACCAGTTATTTTAAAAGAAAAAGAACTTTTAGATCTAAGAGCAGAAAATGGAGCATACATTGCAAAACCAGGTATTACAGGGCTTTCTCAAATATCTGGAAGAGACAATCTATCTCCGAAATTAAAAGCAGAGACAGATGGTATTTATGCATCTGACATTACATTTATCAATGATTTAAAGATATTTTTAAAGACAATTCCAAAAGTTTTATCAAGCGACGGGGTAACCGAAGGCAAACAAAACTTCTAGGCTAAAGTTTTAAGGAAAATATTTGCAATCAATAACAGATTATGATAAAGTATGATTATAATAATATAGGTGATGAGGACGAGCCGGATGAAATTTATGGGCTCGTTTTGTCTATTATTAGGAGGATTTATGGAAAGCGAAAGTATTTTCGAAGAGCTTTATTCAAATCCTGTCATTATGGCAATAAAAAATAATAAAGATTTTAACAAATGTATGCAAAGCGATAACAAAATTGTATTTGTTTTGTATGGAAACCTTGAATCTATCCCTACTATTGTTAAAAAACTAAAAGATAATGGCAAGATTGTAATAGTTCACGAAGATCTTATCGAGGGTCTGTCAAGCTCTACTTATGCAGCAAGCTTTATAAAAAGATATACTGAGGCCGATGGCATTATTTCTACCAAACCTGCAAACGTTATTTATGCTAGAAAACTTGGTTTATTTGCAGTTTTAAGATTTTTTGTATTTGATAGCATGAGTTATGAAAATATGAAACAGACCATAAAAGATATAAGTTGCGATATCATAGAAATCCTGCCGGGCGTTATGCCAAATATAATAAAAGAGATAAAAAAGCGAACTAATATTCCACTTGTTGCAGGTGGGCTGATTTCTTCAAAGGAAGAGGTAATGGCTGCACTAAACTCAGGCTCCCTTGCAATCTCATCATCAAATTATAATGTATGGCAAATGTAGCAAATCTAGGAGGATATTATGAAAGATTACATCATGGCCTTGGATGCTGGTACAACCAGCAATAGAGCGATTATTTTTAACAAAAAAGGTGAAATCATCTCTGTTGCTCAAAAAGAATTTACCCAACATTTTCCTAAACCAGGCTGGGTAGAGCATGACCCATCAGAAATCTGGTCAACTCAACTAGGAGTTTGTACAGAAGCTATGGCAAAAGAAAATATTGATGCATCTGAAATTGCGGCTATCGGCATTACTAATCAACGTGAAACAACTATTGTTTGGGAAAAAGAAACAGGTCGTCCTGTATATAATGCAATCGTTTGGCAATGTCGTCGTACAGCTGATACGGCTGATAAGCTTGTAGAAGATGGCTATGGCAAGATGATAAAAGAAAAAACTGGACTTGTAGTTGACCCATACTTTTCAGGGACAAAAATTAGATGGATACTTGATAATATAGAAAATGGTCAACAAAGAGCAGAAAATGGCGAATTGTTATTTGGTACAGTAGATACATGGTTAGTATATAATTTAACCCGTGGTGAAGTTCACATCACAGACTACACAAATGCATCAAGAACCATGCTTTATAATATCCATACTTTAGAATGGGATGATGAATTATTAGAAATGCTGAATATTCCAAAATGCATGCTACCAGATGTAAAACCATCTTCATATGTTTATGGAGAAACTAGCGAAAAATTATTTGGTTCACCAATTCCAATTGCAGGAATTGCTGGAGACCAACAAGCAGCCTTATTTGGTCAAACTTGTTTTAATCCAGGAGAGGCAAAAAATACTTACGGAACAGGTGCTTTCTTACTAATGAATACAGGTGAAGAAGCAGTGAAAAGTGATAACGGTCTAATAACTACAATTGCTTGGGGACTTGAAGATGGAAAAGTAAACTACGCCCTAGAAGGTTCTATCTTCGTAGCTGGATCTGCTATCCAATGGCTAAGAGATGAATTAAGAATAGTAGATGCATCAGATGATACAGAATATCTTGCAACAAAAGTAGATGATACAGATGGTTGCTATGTTGTGCCTGCATTTACAGGACTGGGTGCTCCATACTGGGATCCATACGCTCGTGGAACAATAGTTGGTATTACAAGGGGAACTAGCAAATATCATATTGTCCGTGCAACATTAGAATCTCTTGCATATCTAACAAATGATGTACTTTCAGCAATGTCAATCGATTCAGGAAATGAATTAAAAGAGCTAAAAGTAGATGGTGGAGCAAGTGCAAATAACTTTCTAATGCAATTCCAATCTGATATGATCCAAACAAGTGTAGAAAGACCAAAAACACTTGAAACAACAGCCCTAGGTGCTGCATATCTAGCAGGACTTGCAGTGGATTATTTCACAAATCTAGATGAAATTATAGAAAATCGTCAAATCGATAAAGTCTTCACACCAGAAATCAGCAAAGAAGAAAGAGATAAAAAAGACTACAACTGGCAAAAAGCTATCTCAAGATCAGTGGACTGGGCAAAAGATTTGAAGTAAAATAACGATATACAGCAAAATATTTTAGAGAAAAGAGTTACTTTGATAGATATAGGCGTACTTTACCCAAAAGTACCATAGCAAAGTAGCTCTTTTTTATTTAGTACATAAAGGAGAAAATAATGAAAGATGTTGTAATAATTGGGGCAGGTGTCACAGGCACATCTGTAGCCTACAATTTATCCAAATATGCAGGTGATTTTCTAGTTGTAGAAAAGCACTCAGATGTTTGCGAAGAAACCAGTAAGGCAAACTCAGGAATCTGCCACGGTGGTTACGATGCAGTACCTGGATCTATGAAAGCAAAAATGAATGTAGAAGGTAACCACATGATGGAAGAACTAGCAAAAGAATTAGACTTTCCATATGAGAGAATAGGCACCCTAGTGCTTTGCCACAAAAAAGAAGATTTTCCAAAACTTCAAGCGCTTTATGATCAGGGGATAGAAAATGGCGTTGGAGGGATGAAAATTATTTATAATGAAGAAATCCTTGCCATGGAGCCAAATGTAGAAAAAGATGTATATGCAGCTTTGCTTTGCGAAGAGGCAGGAATCGTCGATCCATTTTTAATGAATATTGCCTATGCAGAAGGCTCAAACCTAAATGGAGTAGACTATAAATTTAATACAGAAATTACAAAAATTGAAAAAATCGATGACCATTACGTTTTGATCAGCCAAGATGGCGAAGAAATCGAAACTCGTGCAGTAGTAAATGCAGCAGGTCTATACTCAGATGCTATCCACAACCAATTATTAAATGACAACAAATTTGAAGTGAGAGCCCGCCGTGGAGAATATTTACTTTTGGATAAAGCAACACGAGGATTTGTGAACCACGTATTATTTAATCTGCCAACAGAAAAAGGAAAGGGAATCCTAGTAACTCCTACTATTGATGGAAATACATTAATCGGACCAACCTCTGATTTTGTAGATGACAAAGCAGATACTGTAACAACCCAAGAAAGAATTGAAGAAGTAATAGAAAAAGTAGAAGATACAGTAGAAAATGTACCAGTTCGCCAGGTCATCACTTCATTTTCTGGAAACAGAGCCCACGAATCAGGCGGAGACTTTATCCTAGAAGAAAGCCAAAAAGGATTTTTTGATTGTGTTGGTATCGAGTCACCAGGACTTACTTCAGCACCAGCTATTGGAAAATATATGGCAAATTTAGTAAAAGAATCCCTAGGATTAGCAGAAAATAAAGAATTTAAGCCAGGTAGAAATCCAATCCCAAAAACAAGCGAAATGGAAACACCAGCTCACAATAATCTTATAAAAGAAAATCCACTTTACGGCAAAATTATTTGCAGATGTGAAAAAGTCACCGAGGGTGAAATTGTTGATGCAATTAACCGTCCACTTGGAGCAACAACAGTAGATGGTGTAAAAAGACGTGTTCGTGCAACAGCTGGCAGATGCCAAGGAGGATTCTGCTTGCCATCAATTATCGAAATTTTGGCACGAGAACTAGGCGTAGATGAAGAAGAAATTACCAAAAAAGGTAACAATTCCTACTACATTGAAAAAAGAGCTAAGTAAGGAGAGATAAATGCGCGAATATGATTTAGTAATAATAGGTGGAGGTCCTGCAGGACTTTCTGCAGCAGTAAAAGCCTATGATGAGGGAGTAGAAAATATCCTAGTTGTAGAACGTGATGACAAACTAGGTGGAATATTAAACCAATGTATCCACAATGGATTTGGTTTGCAAAGATTTAAAGAAGAATTAGCCGGCCCAGAATATGCTCAAAGATTTATAAAAGAAGCCATGGCTCGTGACATTGACATCATGATGAACACCATAGTACTAGAGCTGCGTGAAGACAAATCAGTTTTACTAATGAATGAAGAAAACGGCATGTTTGAAATAAAACCAAAAGCAGTAATCCTAGCTATGGGTTGTCGTGAAAGACCAAGAGGTGCCTTAAATACTCCAGGCAGTCGTCCAGCGGGAATATACAGTGCAGGAACTGCCCAAAAATTAGTAAATATTGATGGATATTTGCCAGGCAAAAAAGTTGTTATCCTAGGATCTGGTGACATAGGACTAATCATGGCACGTCGTATGACCTTAGAAGGGGCAAAAATAGAATGCGTTGCAGAAATCATGCCTTTTTCAGGTGGACTAAAAAGAAATATCGTCCAATGTCTACACGATTTTGACATCCCACTTTACTACTCCACAACTATATCAGGTATAAAAGGAACAGATAGGGTAGAGGGAGTTTATCTATCAAAAGTAGATGAAAATATGAAAGTCATCGAAGGCACAGAAAAATTTGTAGAATGCGATACAGTTTTACTTTCTGTAGGCCTCTTACCAGAAAATGAGCTAACCCAAGAAGCAAACATAAAAATAGATAGAAAAACAAAGGGAGCATATGTTTCTGACAAACTAATGACCAGTGTAGATGGTATATTTGCAGCAGGAAATGTCCTCCACGTTCACGATTTGGTAGACTTCGTATCAGAAGAAAGTGAACAGGCAGCAATAAATGCAACAAAATATATAAAAGGCGAGTTTTCAACAACAGGAGAAAACAAAATAGATATAACAGCAGGAGATGGAGTATCCTACACCATGCCCCAATATATAGACTATGAAAATATGGATGATTCAATAATAGTCAAATTTAGAGTAAACAACGTATATCCATCTAGAAAAATTGCTGCTTATGCAGATGATAAATGCATCATAGAACGCAAAAAAAGAGTATTAGCACCAGGAGAAATGGAGCTAATAAGACTTAAAAAAGAAGACATAGATCCAAATACCAAACAAATCACAGTAAAATTGGAGGAAGTATGAAAAAACAATTTACCTGCATAAACTGTCCCATGGGTTGCCAAGTAGTGGTAACTATGGAAGGTGAGGAAATCACAAATATAGAAGGCAATAATTGCAAACGCGGCGAAAATTACGTAAGAGATGAAGTAAAAGATCCAAAAAGAATGGTAACATCCACTGTAAAAGTAGCTGGCAGCAAAACCTACAGCGTCCCAGTAAAAACAGAAACAGCCATCCCAAAAGGGCTTATATTTGATTGTATGAAAGAAATAAACGATGCAGAAATAAAAGCTCCAGTCCATATAGGAGATATAGTAATAGCAAATGTCCTAGACACAGGAGTAGATGTGATAGCTACTGATGAGAGGGCATAAAAGATGACCAAGTTTAGACTTGGTCATTTTTTATATATCTATTCTTCTTCCTCTTCTTCAATCTCTTTTCTAGAAGTTTCCCTAATTTCTTTTATTAATTCGTTAACTCTCTTTTTATTAAGTCTTGATAACTCATTTCTTTCAAAGTCGTAGAGGTCATCGATTGGTTTTTTACCTAGTTCATCTTCCATTACTTCTAGGACTCTTGGTTTACAAAATTGTCCTTGGCAAAATCCCATGCCTGCTCTGGTTCTGCGTTTTACTGCATCTAGGGTTTCTACTGGGATGCCTCTATTCATAGCATCTCTGATTGTTTTTTCTGTGACTTGTTCGCACCTACAAACTATTCTTTCTGGATCGCCAAGTGGAAGTTCGAGCCTATCTTTGATTTTATTCATATCTTCTAGTTCTTTGTACTCGATGATTGGTTCTCTGTGTGGATTATAGTCTGGGTCTTCTTCTAGATTTAGTCCGGATTCTTTAAGGATATTTTCTACGATTTTTGCAATTTCTGGACTTGCAGTGATGCCTGGTGATTGGATACCTACTACATTTATAAAGCCAGCTACATTTGATTCTTCGATTATAAAATCGTGGGTTGAGCTTGCTGGGCGTAGACCTGTAAAAGACCTTATAAATTCTCTTAGGTTTATTACATCATCTTTTACTGATTTTTGAGCTTCTTCGTAGATATACATTAGCCTATCTTCATGAGTTGATAGGTCGATTTCTTCTTCATCAATGGCATCTGGTCCTAAAAGTAAGTTGTTGTGGAAGGTTCTTGTTGCTAGTATTCCTTTGGATTTTTCTGTTGGCACTTGAAAAAGTACGTTGTTTAATCTTTTTCCTGTTCCCTTTTGAAATATCAAATATTCTCCACTTCTAGGGTGAATATCAAAATCGGTTTTTGCAATCATTTCTGAAACAATGGCTCCTTCTAGACCTGAAGCGTTTACTACATACTTTGCTTCAAAGTCTTTGCCATCTTCTGTTTTTACTAGAAAATGGTCATCATTTTTTGAAATATCAGATACTCTTGAATTTAAAAATAGTTCTGCACCATTTGCTACAGCATTTTCAGTAAGGGCTACTACATATTCATATGGTGAGCAAACTCCTGCACTCTTGCACCAAAGAGCAGCAATAGCATCATCGGATACATTTGGCTCGATTTCGCGTAATTTGTCTTGGTCGATGATTTCTAAATCTGGCAGACCATTTTCAATGCCCATATCATAAAGTTTTTCTAAGGTCTTTATTTCATCTTTTTCAAAAGCTAAGACTAAAGATCCATTTGCAACAAAACCAAAATGCAATTCATTTTCAAGCTCTTCAAATTGGGTGCGGCCTGGATAGCAAATCCTACCTCTTAGTTCATCGTGGGGCTCAGCGTAGCCACCGTGGATAATGGCAGAATTTGCCTTGCTGGCTCCCATACTAACATCGTTTGCTTTTTCAACTATGGCTATATTCAATTTATATCTTGATAAGCGACGGGCGATAGATGCTCCTGATACACCAGCACCTATGACTAAAACATCATACATTGTTTCCTTCTTTCTAAAAAACACAAAAGGCAAGTATAAAGTCTATACTTGCCTCAAACTCAATTATTATTTATTTATACAAATATTATATAGTAAATGAGTTTATTTATCAATTACTTAAATAAATATAATATTAAATAATACTACTGCCAAAAGCCCACCGATGATAGGTCCTATAACTGGTATCCACGCATAATCCCACATTGCATCTACTTTTTTCTTAAAAGGTAATATTTGATACATAATTCTAGGTCCAAGGTCACGGGCAGGATTTATAGCATAACCTGTAAGACCACCTAGAGACATACCAACTGATATGATTAGACCATAGACAAAGATTTTATCTAGACCAACATTGCCAGCTCCAGCAACATTTCCAAAACCTAAAATTGCAAATACTAGGACAAATGTACCAACGATTTCAGATAATAAGTTTCTCCAAGTATTTCTTATAGATGGGGCTGTACAAAAACATCCTTTAACAATGCCAGGATCTTCCTCGCAAGTATCATCAAAATGGTCTTTATAAAGTAAATAAACCATAAGAGCACCAAGCATAGCACCAATCATTTGTGCTCCAATATAATATGGAACCGTATTCCACGCGATGTCGCCCTTAAAAGCTAGAGCAATTGACAAAGCGGGGTTAAAATGTGCTCCACTCATTGCTCCAAAAATTGCTGCAGGAATCATAACAGCAAGGCCCCAAGCAATAGTAATTTGAACAGGGCCACCACCATACATTCCAGATTTTCTAGTAAGTACATTGGCCACAACTCCATCACCTAATAAAATTAACAGGAAAGTACCCACTAATTCAGCCACAAAGATATCTCTCATACAAACCTCCTCGTAAATATAAAAAGCGAGTAAAATTAAAACCCGCTCTCTATATCATATATATTTGTGGAAACCTTTTCTGTATTAAGTATAGCATGTATGATAAAAAATGGCAATAGTTTCATATACCGTTTATTAAGTTTATTTTACGAAAATTTAATGTCTTTTTTAAAATATAAGTTTTCTCTAACTTAGAGAAATAAGTTAAAAATTTATTATTTATAGACAAAATAGCTTGATTGTAATAAAATTAAGGCATAAAGTAAAATTTTTTGGGAGGAAGAGATGAAAATTAAAAACTTTATGTCAATCGCAGCCGCACTATCATTATCACTAGTATTAGCATCATGTGGATCAAATACAGAAAATGCTAAAAATGAACCAGCAGATAATGAAACAAAAGTAGAAGAAAAAGCGGATGATACAGCTGATAAATCAGAAGAAACTGAAAATACAGAAGAAAACACAGCTGATGCTCCAGAAGAAGATAAAGATGAAGAAGAAAAAGCTGCTAATCCAACAGGTGAAGAAGTTAACCTAACAATGGTAACAGACTTTGGTGGAGTAAATGATAAATCATTTAACCAATCTGCTTACGAAGGTTTACAAAAAGCCGAAGAAGAAGGCAGTGCAAAATTTGACTACATCGAAAGTCACAAAGAAGCAGACTTCGTACCAAACCTTGAAAGCGCACTTGATTCTGAATCAGACATCATCCTTACTGTAGGATATGCACTATTCCCAGCTACAGATGAAGCAGCTGAAGAAAACCCAGAACAAAACTACGTAATCATTGACAATGCAAATGAAAATGACAGAGAAAACTTACTTGGAGTAACATTTGCTGACCACCAAAACTCATTTTTAGTAGGATACATTGCAGGTATGCAATCTGAAACAAATAATGTAGGATTTGTAGGTGGTATCAAAGGTGTAATCGTAGATAGATTTGAATATGGTTTTAGAGCAGGTGTTGAACAAGCAGCTCGCGAAAAAGGCGAACCAATTACAGTTCAAGTACAATACGCAAACAGCTTTAATGACCAAGCAGCAGGTAAAAATATCGCAGATAGAATGTACCAAGAAGGTGCAGATGTTATCTTCCACGCAGCAGGCGGTGTTGGAATCGGTGTTATCGAAGCAGCAAAAGAAAATGATAAATGGGTTGTTGGTGTAGACCGTGACCAACAAGACGAAGCACCAGATAATATGCTAGTATCAACAGTAAAAGGTGTTGGTGATGCTGTAAGACAAATTATTGACGAATATGCTCAAGGAAAATTTGAAGGTGGAGAACAAACATTTACTCTAGCTGACGGTGAAGCAGTAACAATCGCATACGCAGATAATGGTATTGTAAGCCAAGAAATTAAAGATAAAGTAGAAGAAATTAAACAACAAATCATCGATGGAAAAATTGAAGTTCCAGAAAATGAAGAACAAGCAATCGATCAAGGTTGGATTGAAAAATAAATTTAGAGTATAAAGGCCTCTTTTTTGGGGTCTTTTTATTTGTAAAAAAATAATACTATAAAAGTACGTTTTATGATATTATTATGTATATACACTAAAGAAGCGAGGATATTATGGATAAGCATTTAAATGAAAATCCTGTAGTATCTATGAAAAATATAAGCAAGTCCTTTGGAGATAAGCAGGTATTATCAAATGTGAATTTTGATTTACACAAATCTGAAGTACACGCTCTTTTAGGGGAAAATGGTGCTGGTAAAACCACACTGATGAATATTTTGTATGGGATGTTCCCACCAAGTGATGGGACTATTACTATAAATGGCAAAACTTTTTCAAATATGACTCCTAAAATTGCCATAGATGCAGGTATTGGAATGGTTCATCAACATTTTATGTTAATAGAACCTCTTACAGTTACAGAAAATATTATTCTAGGTTATGAAGAAGACACTGGTCTGTTTTTAGATAGAAAAACTGCTCGTGAAAAAATATCAAAATTGTCCGAAGAGTATGGACTTATGATAGATCCAGATGCAAAGGTTGAGGATATTACAGTTGGTCAACAACAAAGAGTAGAAATCCTAAAGGCCCTTTATAGGGGAGCAGATATTTTAATATTTGATGAGCCAACAGCAGTTTTAACTCCTCAAGAAATCAACGAATTTATTGTAATTATAAATAGACTTACAAAAATGGATAAGTCAATAATAATCATCACCCATAAGCTTGCAGAAATAAAGGCTATGGCTGATAATTGTACCATTATTAGACGTGGAGAATATATTGATAAACTAAATGTAAAAGAAGTGGATGAAAATATTTTGGCCGAAAAAATGGTTGGTCGAAATGTTAGCTTCAATGTAGATAAAAAGGCTCAAGAAACAGGTGGAGTTGTCCTAAAAGTAGAAGATCTTTGGGCAAAAGACCGCCGTGGTGTAGATATTTTAAAAGGCCTTGATTTGGAACTTCGTGCTGGAGAAATTTTGGGAATTGCTGGAGTTGATGGCAATGGTCAAAGCGAATTAATTGACTGTCTAACTGGTATGGCAAAGTCAAATCGTGGAATAATTACTCTAAATGGCAAAGATATTACAAATACAAGTCCTAGAAATATTTTAGATACCGGCATGAATTCTATACCAGAAGATAGGCAAAAACGCGGATTAGTATTAGAATATCCGATAAAAAATAATCTTATCTTAGAAAATGTTCATAAAGAGCCATTTTCTAGTAGAGGAAAATTAAATTTCAAAAATATAGATGAAAATGCCAGAAATCTTGTAAAAAAATTTGATGTTAGACCAAATGATATAAATGAAAAAGCTGTAGCTCTATCAGGTGGTAATCAGCAAAAAGTAATTATTGCTCGTGAGATTTCAAATAATCCTGATGTCTTAATAGCAGCTCAGCCAACAAGGGGACTTGATGTTGGTGCTATCGAATTTATCCACCAATATTTGGTAGAACTTAGAAACGCAAACAAGGCTGTTTTGTTAATTAGCTTTGAGTTAGATGAAGTAATGGACCTATCAGATAGGATTCTTGTAATTTATGATGGCAAGATTGTTGGTGAGAAAGATCCTAAACAAACTGACGAATTTGAACTAGGTAGATTAATGGCAGGTGGAAAATAATGGAAAATACACAACAAGTTAAAGTAAAGAAAAAAAAATCACGCGACAATTCCAAATTATTATTTACCTTTATTTCAATATTATTAGGATTTTTAGTAGGAGCAATTGTTCTAAGCATCTCTGGCTATGATCCGATTGAAGGATACAAAGCCTTATTTCAAGGGATTTTTAAGACTCCAAGAAATATGGGATGGGCTATTGTTAGTTCAACTCCAATTATTTTAACAGGTCTTGGTGTGTGTTTTGCTTTTCAAACAGGACTTTTTAATATGGGAGCTGAGGGCCAATTTATAATTGGTACAGTCGTAGGATTTTTAGTAGGTTATAAATTACCACTTCCTCCAATCTTACATCCAATTGTTGCAATAATTTTAGCAATGATAGCAGGGGCCCTTTATGGAGCTATTGCAGGTTTTATCAAAGCGCATTTTGGCATTCATGAAGTTATTTCAACCATAATGTTAAACTGGATTGCCTTTTATTTCCAAAACTTTATTGGCTACGCATATCAACAGCCAAATTCAATGGGTTCTTTTGATGTCCTAGATAGTGCAAAAATAACCATGTTTGATAGAGCAACGGTTAAAAATTTCGGACCATTTTTCAAAAAATTCTTTAAAGCTCCAATACATTTTGGAACAATACTTGCAATCATTGCAGTTATTGTTGTTTGGTATATTTTAAAGAAAACTGTTCTTGGTTATGAACTAAAGGCAGTGGGTCTTAACCGCGAGGCTAGTGAATATGGTGGTATTGACTCTGGCAAAAAAATTGTCCAATCAATGGCAATTTCTGGAGCAATTTGTGCCCTAGCTGGAGTTACACAAATCTTAGGATTTACCTATGCTCTTTCGATAGTTTCTGCTATGGATAACTATGGATTTGACGGATTAGCTGTTTCACTTCTAGCAGGAAATAACCCAATCGGCGTAATTTTCTCAGGATTATTTTTTGGTTCACTAAAATATGCAGGTAGCAATATCCAAAGAGTCATGGGAGTGCCAACAGAGTTAATCAACATAATAATTGGTACAATTATCCTATTTACAGCTGTACCATTAGTATTTAGAATTATCCGTGCTAAAAGCAGAAATAGAAAAAATACTAAAAAACAAATGGCGGATACAAAAGTAGTTAAAAACGCGCCTATTGATGATGCTGATAATAAAAAAGAAATTATAAATCAAAAGACTATTGATAATGAAAAAGTAGAATCTTTAGAAAACGAAAAAGTTAATGAAGATATTAAAAAGAAATCTAAAAACGAATCTAACTCTAATCCAAGAGTTATAAATGAAACTGGTGAAGATATCATAGTAAAAACTGTAGAAAGAGAAGAGGAGTAATATGAATTTAGTAATGCTCGCTTTAATAATAGGAAATACTTTTTCAAATGCTGCTCCAGTACTTTTTGCAGGACTTGGCGGTATGATGAGCGAAAAATCTGGTGTTGTAAATATTGGACTTGAAGGAATGATGACAATTGGTGCTCTTGTTGGAGCTACAGTTGGCTATAAATTAGGAAATCCTTGGCTAGCGTTTTTAGCAGGCGGTCTTGCAGGAGCAGGATTTGGACTAATTCACGCTTTTATTTCAATTTCCCTAGGAGGAGATCAAACTATCTCAGGTATTGCTATTAATACGCTAGGACCTGGTTTGGCACTATTTTTAGCAAGATTATTTTTTGATGGAGCAAGTCAAACTCCATCAATCCCACTAGAAAACAAGATTCCAAGACTATTTAGAGGATCAGGAAACCAAGTGATTTTAAATATTTTTGGTCAATATGCAACAGTTTATATTGTCCTAATAATGGTGGTAGTTTTATACCTTTTCCTTTATAAAACTAAATGGGGACTTAGGGTAGTAGCAGTTGGAGAGCACCCAAAAGCTGCAGAAACTTTAAATATTTCTGTAAAGAAAACTCGTTACTGGTCGGTAATTTTCTCAGGTTTTATGGCAGGACTTGGTGGAGCAAGTATGGCCCTTGCGGTTGTAAGTTCTTTTTCACAATCACTTATAGCAGGACAAGGATATATTGCCCTAGTAACAGTAATTTTTGGTAACTGGAAGCCACAAGGAGTGCTTTTAGGATCCTTATTTTTTGGTCTTGCCCAATCAATAGCAACATATCTTGGAGGATCAGGACTAAGTATGCCAATAGAATTTATCTCAATGATTCCATATGTAGCAACATTATTAATACTGATAATTTTCCAAAGAAGATCAAAGGCACCAAAAGCATCTGGTAAGCCATATTTAGCTATAGACAATATATAAATTTTGAAAGTATAAGCCCTTAATAGGGTTTATATTTTTGTCAAAAAGTTGTATATTATAATATATAGCTTTAAAAGGAGCAAGTATGAATTGTACTAACTGCGGTGCAAAGGTAGATGATAGCGCGAGATTTTGTCCGGTTTGTGGCCACAAACTAAAAAGTGATACTCCGCATGCTCATCCGGAGGCCCCACAAGCACAGGCTTCTCCAGTAGAAAAATCTACCTATGAATCGATACAAAATAAAGAAAACTTAATAGAAAATCAAAAAAAATCAGAAGAGAAAAGTAAAAAAGAAAGCAAGATTCAAAGATTTATAAGTTCTTTTACTAGCAAAAAAACTCAGCCTAAGCCTAAGGAAGAAAAAATCGCTGATGAAATTTTTGATAATGACAATAATTACAGTCATTTAAATCAAAAAATTGAACCAGACATGGCAAATGAGAGTCAAATCCCTCCTTCATATTATGGTTATAATCCGGTAGAGGATAGGCAAAGAAAAGACTTAAGAAATCCCTCTTTAACATCTAAAAACAATCCAACAGATTATGTCCAAAACAAGGTCTTACATAAGCAAACCGAAAGTATTTCTGAAGATAAAAATCCAAATCTAAAACAAAATCAAAATTATATTCCTAACAAATTTTCAAAAGAAACAAATCTTTCAAGTGAAATGCGAATTGCTCAAAACTTAGCGAGGGCAGAAGGTTATAATAATCAAGAAAATGAATCTTTAAATGACGAAGTAAGATATGATGATATACCGAATGAATTTGTAGAAGCAAGAATTGCAAGGCAAATCAATGGTGGTGGACCAAAATTATCTTACAGTAGAGCAGAAAATGAAGATTATAGGGCTGATGATAGGACTAATGCTGCAAATAGACCTGTGACAGGTGAAAATCAAAATTTAAATAGCTATGAAAAAGCCAATTTAGCAAATTCTATAGAAGATGAGGCAAAAAATAAGTCTACAAAAGATGAAAAAGAGCCTTTCAAATTCAAACCAATTTATTTATTGCCACTTTTAATCATAGCTATAGCACTGACGGGAGTGTACTTCCTTAAAAACCGTACGGCTCAAGAAGTAGAAATTGATCTTAGCCAGTACATTGATGTAACTTATAGCGGAGATGATGGTGCAGCAAGCCCAAGTGCTACTTTAAATACATCAAAATTACTAGCAGATTATGGTAATGATATTGCATATGTAAATAAAGATAGAAAAAATGATCAATACTCATCACCAGCAAATCAATTGGTTGATGACCTAGAAAAAAGTACAAATTTCCAATTTAGCAAGGATAGTAATCTATCAAACGGTGAAGAAATCACAGTTGTAGCCAATGTTTCTGATAGTGCAATAGCAGATGATTACAACGTTATGTTTACAAACACCATAAAATCAGTAATTGTAGATGGATTGATCACTCAAGAGTCTGTAGACCCATTTGAATATATGGATGTAAATTTTGAAGGCGAAAGTCCAAATATTACACTATCTGCAAACTTTAGAGAAGATGCACCAGAATATCTTAAAAATATAGAAATAGCACCAAGCAAAACCAGTGAACTTGCTAGTGATGAAGAAGTAAATATTTCTCTAAACTTTGATGAAGAGGAACTATTTAATTCTTATGGTATAAGATTAAATCCAATTGATAAAACATTTACAGCCCCAGGTGAATCTGACCAAGCTGAGGAAGAAAATTCTGAAAAGGAAAATAATGATGAGGCTAGTGGAGAATTAGGAGATGGATTTATCTCAACAATCGATAATCTTGATGAAGAATTATTAGGCACATTAAAATATAATGCTGGTCAATTGATTAAAGAAACATTTGGCGGCAGATCTTTTACAGAAATAAATGAAATAAATTATCTTGGAGCTATTACAGGCTCAGATGCAAATGCAGACCTTAAAAACAGGGTAATGCTAATTTATGAAGTAAAAGCCAAAGAAGACTACGAAGGTCGTTACACAAATGACTTTAGCTACTATACATTTGTAGAATATCAAAATGTAAAAGATAGTAAGGCAGAAGATGGCAAATTCTACACAGAAGGGCCAATAACAACAGATAACGAAATCTTCCACAAATTCTTTGTAGAAGATGACTACACATATTATGAAATTCCATATTATGGATTTGCATTCTTAGAAGAAGTAATATCAAGAGCCAACAATGCCCTATCAGGACTAAATATCGAAGACTCTATATCAGTAGATATTTCAAAATACTTTGAAAAATCTGACGGAGTTGCCGGTGAATACCAAGGCAATGGCACAAGGCTATCATTAAAATCTGATGGAACACTAAGATATAAACTAGATCAAAGAGTTCATACAGGAAAATGGAGCGAAAATGGTTCTGATGTAAGCCTTACAATCCAAGGTGTAAATGTAGATACACCAATCAATGCGAAATTTGAAAACGGAGCGTTGAATGTAGCAGAGCAAGGCGAAATGGCAGGACAAACATTTAATAAAATGGAAACATATTAAATAAATAAACCCGGTAAGGAAAACTTACCGGGTTTTTATTTGCCAAAATTAAAAATAATCAGATAAAACTAATTCTATCATGGTCGGTGTGAAAGGATTCGAACTTTTGAGCCTCATCTTCTCAAAGCCAAGAGCTGCCAACATTTAATTAGTATATTAAATAAGCAATATAAAAAAGTAAAAA
This sequence comes from Anaerococcus sp. mt242, assembly GCF_016798225.1. Classification (GTDB taxonomy): domain Bacteria; phylum Bacillota; class Clostridia; order Tissierellales; family Peptoniphilaceae; genus Anaerococcus. The sequence continues at coordinate 41,145 of NZ_JAEUYX010000006.1, forward strand.
AATAAGCATTTATCGAACTGCTTTAATAATCAATGGTCGGTGTGAAAAGATTCAAACTTTTGAGCCTCATCTTCTCAAAGCCAGCGCTACCAAAATTTAATTATTATCTTAAATAAACAAAATAAAAAAAGCAAAAAAATAAGCATTTATCGAACTGCTTTAAAATTATGGTCGGTGTGAAAGGATTCAAACTTTTGAGCCTCATCTTCTCAAAGCCAGTGTTACCAACAATTAATTGTTAAGTAAATAATAAATATAAAATGAGCAAAAAAAATAGCAGCTTATGCTGCTTTTTAATTATGGTCGGGGTGAAAGGATTCGAACCTTCGACCTCATGTTCCCAAAACACGCGCGCTACCAAGCTGCGCCACACCCCGTTAAGTGATTACTATGTAAGTATACACCCTTTTTTTTACAATGTCAAGTTTTTGTAAAAGTTTTTTAAAAAAAAGTTTACAAAAGTAGATTTTGACCCCTTTCTTTTGAGAAGTCTGTTATAATAATACCATAAGCAAAATTAAAAGTAAACAAAATTGAGGAAAATAATGATAATTTTAGATGCAAAAAATTTTACCGATCAAAAGACCTTTTATAAGCTTTTAAATGATCAAATAGATTTTTATTATTATGTGGAAAATCTAGATGCGCTTTATGATTTTTTGGTAACTACTGACTATGAGATAAAGATTACTAATTATAGATATATGTTTATAAATCTTGGCGAATATGGAGAAAAGCTTGTAACAGTTTTTATCGATGCGGTAAAAGATTATGATGCAAATGTAAGTTTGGAGCATGGTAATGGTTTATAAAAATAAACAGAGTGAAATAAAAGATTTTGTAGCCTTGGAACTAATATCTGGTAGAAAAAAATACGGAGATCCATTTTTTGAAAAAAAATTTTTTACAAGTAAGTTTAAAGTAAATCCTTCTTATGTAAGAGATGTTTTTGATGATCTAGAAAAAGAAGGAATCATCCAAAAACAAGGCGAGTCATATATATTTTCTGCAGACGAAAATAGGGTGTTCTGGCTAAAAGATGAATTTTTGCACTCATATATAAATGATTTTACAGAAAATTTAAATAAAATTGGTGTAAGTATGGATGAAGTCATTGAAATACTAAGACAAAGGAATATTGCAAATGGATAAAGCAATAGAGATTAAAAATTTCACAAAAAAATACGAAGATCTAATTGCCATAGATGACATAACTTTAAGTATAAATTTAGGAAATATCACTGGTATTCTTGGTCCAAATGGGTCTGGTAAAACTACATTATTAAAGGCTCTTGCAGGATTAATTCATCCAGATAAGGGAGAGATAAATCTTAATGAGCAAAAAATAGCAAATATAGATAAGAATAAGATTGCGTATTTGCCAGATGAAAAATTTCTATACCCAAATCAAAGTGTAAAAGAATCTAGGGATATGTACGCTGATTTTTATGAGGAATTTGATAAGGAGCTTTTTGATAAAATCTTAGAATTTTTTTATTTAAATAAAAAAAGTAAGATTAGCAGTCTTTCCAAAGGAGATTACAAAAAACTGGGTCTTTGTCTAAATTTAGCTAGAAATGCAGAAATATATATTTTTGATGAGCCACTTGATGGTCTAGATCCTATATCAGCTGCAAAAATAATTGACCTTATTATCGACAAGCTTGAAAATGAAAAAACTTTTGTAATATCTACCCACCAAATTGCCCTTACGGAAAATCTATTTGATGAAGTAATTTTCCTATCAAACGGTAAAGTTCATGATTTTGGAAAGGCTCGTGAGATTAGAGAACAAAATCAAATGGATATTAACGATTACTATGATGAAATATATTTAGGATAAGTATGAATAAGTTTATAAAATACGATTTAAAATCAAATAGAGGATTTTTAAGAAAACTAATAATCCTGCAAATAATATTTATATCTCTAAGCTTTTTAGGACATGGATTTTTGTCGACAAATTATCTGACAGATCCCGTTTTTGCAAATGGGATATTTTCCCTAGCTACAGTGTTTTTTTTAGGAATTAATATTTTTTATATAGTTTTTACTATAAATAAAGATTTTAACTCAGAAAGAGCCTTATTAAAGTTTTCTCTACCAAATGCACAGAAAAAAATTATTTGGGCAAAAATATTTGAATTAGCATTTTTTTATATAATCAATTTGCTTTTTTTATTGATATTTTTGTGGGCTCTAAGATTTAAAATTACATCTGATATAGTATACTTTTTCGCCTTGGGGCTTATTTGGATGCTTATAGTAGGAGGATTTGTTTTCTATTTTAAAAGTCTAAATAGATTTGACCAAGCTACAGGAAGTAAATTATACGGTCTGGGATTAGTTTTATTAATCATTGTGCTTGGATTTTTAGTATGCAAATATTTTTCCTTTGTGATAGTTAATGGAGCAATCCAACATGCCCGCCCTATAAATTACGGATTTGTCTTCCCATTTGCAGTGGGCAGCCTTAGCCTATATAAAAATATCAGCCCGTTAATTTATTATTTTTTAGCCCTATTAGTTGTAATTTTTGTAAATCAAAAAAATATAAAGAATAATTTAGACTTATCCTAGGAGTGAAAATGCAAGATATAAAAGAAATTATTAGAAATTCGAATAATATAGTATTTTTTGGTGGAGCAGGAGTATCAACAGCTTCTGGCTTGCCCGATTTTAGATCAGCAACTGGTCTTTATAATAAGAAAAACAACGCTAATTATTCACCAGAATATATGTTAAGCCACGAGTTTTTTGAAAATCATCCTGATGAGTTTACAACATATGTAAAGGAAAATCTTATGGTAGAGGGTATTTTGCCAAATTATTGTCATTATGCCCTAGCAAAACTTGAAAAAATGGGTAAACTTCAAGGAATAATTACTCAAAATATAGACGGTTTACATCAAAAAGCAGGCAGTAAAAATGTAATAGAACTTCATGGTACATTAAACGATCACTATTGTACAAATTGCGGAGAGAAATATGATTTGGATTATGTAAATAAATTTACCGCTACTCCAAGATGTGCGAAATGTGATGGTATTGTACGCCCAGACATAGTCCTTTATGGTGAGGGTTTAAACCAAGATAATATTAGTCATGCTATAAACTTAATTTCCCATGCTGATGTTTTGATTATTGGCGGTACATCTCTTGCGGTTTATCCTGCAGCGGGTCTCATAGATTTTTATAATGGCAATAAACTTATTTTAATAAATAAAGATGACACTGGTAAGGAAAATGCGGCTAATTTTGTATTAAAGGGAGATATAAGTAAAATCATGAAAGAATTAGTAGAGGATATTGATGAAAGATAGATTTAATATAGATGAGTACGGAATATTTTTAGTATGGCTAGGAATTATTTTTAGCCTGCTAGCATATTTCACTCATTCGCAATTTGTGGACATTTTGGCCCTTGTAAATGTAATTTATGCAATTTTTAGATTTTTCTCTAGTAATAAGGAAAAAAGAATTGCTGAAAATAACCAATTTAAGCAAGCTTTCCTAAATCCAATTAAAAAATCTTTTAAGGGATTTAAAAACGAAACTGTGGGAGATAAAAATTACAAATACGTTTCTTGCCCTCAATGCGGACAAAAGCTGCGTATACCAAAGAAAAAGGGGAAAATAAAAGTAAGATGTCCAAAGTGCGATACAAAGTTTGATGCTAGAAGTTGATTCTAGCATCTTTTAAATTTAGCTTAGAAGTTGTATAATTTTTCTGAAAGAGAGGCTTTAAAATGCAAAGAATTATTGGAACAAGATCATTGGGACTACGCGCGCCAATTATTGAAAAAGGCGATAACTTAGAAGAAATAGTTTTTGATACTGTAAAAAAAGCAAGTGAAAATCATGACATTACTATGAATGATTTAGATGTAGTATGTGTTACAGAATCTCTTGTTGCTCGTGCTCAAGGCAACTACGCTACAATAGAGCAAATAGCAAAAGATATTAATAACAAATTTAAATCAGATGAACTAGTAGTATTATTTCCTATTTTATCAAGAAATAGATTTTCTATACTATTAAAGGCAATTGCGCTTTCTGGAAAAAAATTACATATTTGTCTTTCATATCCGCAAGATGAGGTAGGAAACTATCTAATGGATGAGATGGATTTATTTAATAGTGATATTAATCCATATCAAGATGTTTTAAATATAGACGAATTTAGGAAAATAGCTGGGGACTACAAACACACATTTACTGGTATGGACTATCCATCATTATATACAGAAATTGCTCCTAATTCTGAAATACATTTTCTAAATAATCCAGTAGATAGCTTAAAATTCGCTGAAGATGTTTTGGTTTGTTCAATCCACACTAGAAACATCATAAAAAGACAATTAAAAGAAGCTGGTGGAAAAAATATTCTATCACTTGATGAAATCTTAAACGAACCGGTGGATGGATCTGGATTTAACAAAGATTATGGACTATTAGGCTCAAACTTATCAACAGAAAATGAAGTCAAACTTTTCCCAAGAGATGGGGAAGAATTTGTAAAAAACTTACAAAAAAAATTGATTGCTCATTTTAATAAACAAATCGAAGTAATGATTTATGGAGATGGAGCCTTTAAAGATCCAGTTGGTAAAATCTGGGAATTAGCTGATCCAATTGTATCACCTGCATTTACAGATGGACTTAAGGGTACACCAAGCGAAATTAAGATAAAATATATTGCCGATAATGAGCTAGCTGATTTATCTATCGAAGAGAGAACATCAGCAATGGTTGATAGAATTTCCAAAAAAGCAAAGGAATTGGTTGGCAAAAACGAAACTTTAGGAACAACTCCAAGACAAATAACAGATTTACTAGGCTCTTTAGCCGATCTTACATCTGGATCAGGAGATAAAGGTACACCTATTGTTTTAATACAAGGATATTTTGATAACTACTCAAATAATTAATTTCTATTTTTAAGGAGAAATAGCTGTGGCAGGATCAGATAGCCAGGAAAAGAAAGATAATAAAGCCTTTGCAACTCATTTTGTAAATGATTATTTTGAAAAAAGAGCAGAGGCTAAATACAATCACGACCCAATGGATGAACTCCAAAGATATTTAATGATGTCTTTTGCCGCCATTTTGATGGCCTTTGGGACACATTTTTTTAAATATCCAAACTCATTTGTAATTGGTGGAGTAGAGGGGATGAGTATCATTGCTTCAACTTTTGTACCATTCACTCGACCAGAAATTACCCTTTTTATAAATGTAAGCTTGCTAATAATTGCATACTTTGTTTTGGGCAAGCACTTTACCCTAAGGACTGGTTATGTCGCAATTTTAAACTCGTTGACGGCCTTGGGTTTAGATTATATTTTCCCAATTGCAGGTCCATTAACATCAAATAAGCTTTTGGAGTTGATATTTACCCTATTAATATCAGCCTTTGGCTCAGCAATATTATTTAATCTTGCGGCAAGTTCCGGCGGGACTGATATAATTGCAATGATTATAAAAAAATATTCTTCCCTAGAAGTAGGAAAGGCTCTATTGTGCGTAGATAGTGTATTTACCATAGCTTCTATTTGGATTTTTAATGTAGAAATAGGTTTGCTTTCTATTTTAGGACTATTATTAAAAGGAATATTTGTGGATGTAATTATCCAGTCCTTAAATACTGACAAGTTATTTATAATTATTACTACAAAACCAGATGAAGTAGGTAAATTCATACGTGGGGAGCTCAATAGATCTGCTACAGTTATGAATGGAGTCGGACTTTATAAAGGGATTCACCGATTTGTATTCTTATCTGTGCTTTCACCAAAAGAGGCACCACTTTTTAAAAGATACATCAAGGGAGTGGATCCATCAGCATTTATAACTATTATAAATACATCAAGAATTATTGGTAAAGGATTTTATCTAACCAGTGATTCTAACCAGTATTAATCATATACATTAAGAAAGACGCTTTGCTATAAGGCGTCTTTTTGTTTGAAATGTGTAGAAAATAAGTGTAAAATAATAGTGAAGTACTATGGATGGAGAATGATATGAAGTCAAAAAACAAAGCTTTAATGTTTCTTTGTCTTTTAGTGGCTTTATTTTCTATCAGACCATCCTTTGCTAGTACAGATGATCAAAATCAGCCGACTAGCCCACAAACAGATATCAAAAGCGGGGATGAGATTACCATTACAGAAGAAGAACCTATTGAAAATCAACATGAACTTCCACCTGTTAAAGCTGAAGTAATAAAGCCACAAAAAGCGGCCGGCAGAAGACCAGTGCAAAAAGAAAATGTAACAACAAAAAATAATACATCACCTAGCCTGACTGTAGACCCAAGAGCGACTGAGGTTAACGAAAGAGTAAATAAAAAATACCGAGAAGAGCAAAAGGCCAAAGAAAGTCAAAAAACAGAAACTAAAAAAGAAATAAAACCTGCAAACAAAGCAAAAACTGTAAATAAAAAACCTAGCCCCACCAAGGCAGATGTTGAAAGAAAATCTGAAATTGATGCTTTACTAAAGGAATTAAATGAGCGAACTGAGGCTATTAAAAGTAATCTTAAGCCTAGTAGTTCCGATACAAAAAAGCCATCAAAAGGGGCAGAAAATTACAAAAATGCTGTGGAATTAGTAGGAGAGGTAATGCTTTCAGATAAAATTACTAAGGCTGAAAGCAAACAATTAGCAAAAACTACTAAAGAAATTGTCGAACAGTACAATAAGAAAATAGAAAATGCAGCAACTACTGAAGAAAAAGAAGCCTTAGTAAGAGAAGCAAGCCAAAAGATAAATGAAAATCTTAAAAATACATCAAAAGAAGCGTATGACACTGCTATAAACAAAGATGTATCAATCTATGATCAAAAAAACGAAACCCTGGTATTAGAGATTGAGCCAAATGACAAAGAAGATAGCAAGGAAGGGAATAAAAACTATAAGGTTACTAAAAGTACATCGCTAGAAAAACCCCCAAAACTTGCAAATGATGATAATGAAGCTCCATTTTTTAAAATGGCACTTGGAGTTTTTGTAGTTTTAATTATTTCTCTTGCAATAGCAATTACTGTAGTATTAAAAAATCGAAACAATGTTACCAAATAAGTCCTAAGGGGGCTTATTTTTTAATTATAAGTTTATAAAATAAAAAGAGGCTTAAAAAAGCCCCTTGCGTTTTTGAATTATTCTTGTGGTTCGAACATATCTTTGCCTACTCCACAAATTGGGCAAACCCAATCTTCTGGAAGTTGGTCAAATTCTGTACCAGCTTCGATTCCGTTATCAACATCTCCTTCAGCTGGATCATAAATGTATCCACATGCTGTACATACGTATTTCATACCAATGTCTCCTTTCATTGTTATTACATTTATATTATACCACTTTTAACGAATTTTAATACATTTTTTATAAAACATTCAGTTTTTTTCATAATCTTTGGGTATAAGATTATTGAAGATAAAGGAGAGAACTATGGAGATTATAAGAAATCTTATACATAGTGACCTAGACTTAATAAAAGAATTTAGAGATAATATTATAGAATTTTTAAAAAAACAAGAATATGATGACGATATTATTTTTAAAATTAGACTTGTTTTAGATGAGCTTATCACAAATTCTTACAAGCATGGAAATAGAAAAAATTATGAAAAACTAATTGATATCATCATGCTACTGGATAGGGACTATTGTATGATAAAAGTAAAAGATGAGGGCGAGGGGATAGACTACACCAAAGATCGTGATATGCTAGCAGATCATGGTAGAGGTATCCAACTAGTTTATAATCTTTGCGAGAATATAATAGTTAAAGATAATACAATAGTAGCATTTTTACTTTTAGATACGCAAAGAGTTAGTTAAAACATCTAGATAACTTTATTAGCTAGATGTTTTTTTATTATGTTTATTGATAATATAACCACAATCGATATAATATATTGATAGAATTTATTAGTTTGAAAGAAGGAATTATGAAAAGAGAAGATGTAAGAAATGTAGCCATTATTGCCCACGTTGACCATGGTAAAACTACCCTAGTAGATGGACTTTTAAGAAGTTCAGGTACTTTTAGAGACAACCAAGAGGTCAATGAGAGAGTAATGGACTCAAATAGTATTGAAAAAGAAAGAGGAATTACAATTCTTTCTAAAAATACTGCTATTCATTATAAAGATACAAAAATAAATATTATAGATACACCAGGCCACGCGGACTTTGGTGGAGAAGTAGAACGTGTTTTAAATATGGCTGAGTCTGTGGTTTTAGTTGTAGATAGCCACGAAGGACCTATGCCACAAACAAAATTTGTTTTAAGAAAAGCAATTGAGCTTGGCTTGCCTGCTATCATTTGTATAAATAAAGTAGATAGACCAGACCAAAGGATTGATGAAGTAGAAGATGAAGTTCTAGATTTATTTATCTCACTTGATGCGGATGAATCTTATTTAGAAAGTCCATTTATCTACGCATCAGCAAAAAATGGATGGGCTTCCCTTGAAAAAGCTAGTGTAAAAAATGATATGACAGACTTACTTGATACAATCATTGACTACACTCCAGCCTTTGAAGCAGATGAAAATGCTCCATTTAAAGTTTTAGTTTCTACAACTGATTACAATTCATTTTTAGGATCTATTGCTATCGGTAAGGTAGAACAAGGTGTGATTAAGAAAAATGCAAATGCAGTAATTACAAACTACAACGAAGAAGACCGCCATGAAAGATCAAAAATTGTAACAATTTACGAATTTGATGGCCTAGATAGAGTAGAAGTAGAAGAAGCAAAATTTGGATCAATCGTAGCTCTATCAGGTATGGAAGACATATCAATTGGAGATACTATCGGTACAGAAGAAGATAGCCAGCCAATTGAGTTTACAAAAATATCTGAACCAACCCTTTCAATGACATTTTCAGTAAACGATTCACCATTTGCTGGTCGTGATGGTAAATTTGTAACCAGCCGCCACTTAAGAGAAAGGTTATTTAAAGAAAAGGAAACAGATGTTTCACTTAAGGTAGAAAATACTGACTCAACAGAAAGCTTTAAAGTTTCAGGCCGTGGAGAACTTCACTTATCAGTATTAGTTGAAAACTTAAGACGTGAAGGCTACGAATTCCAAGTTTCTAAACCAGAGGTTATGTTTAAAGAAATAGATGGCAAAAGAAATGAACCTATTGAAGTTGCAACAATTGACGTTGACCAAGAATATACAGGATCAGTTATAGAAAAACTTGGACGTAGAAAAGGTGAACTTATCGATATGACACCAACTTCTTCAGGATATACAAGAATGACCTTTAGAATTCCAGCACGTGGACTAATTGGTTATAGAACTGAGTTTTTAACTGATACAAAAGGAACTGGTATATTAAACTCAGAATTTGAAGAATACGCTCCATATAAAGGAGATATCGAAACTCGCCAAGACGGCTCACTAATTGCTAGTGAACAAGGAATTGCAAGAGCCTATGGACTAAATTCTGCTCAATCACGTGGACTATTATTTATCGAAGCAGGTGAAGAAGTTTACGAAGGAGAAGTAGTAGGCATGAATGCAAAAGGCCTTGATATCGATGTAAATGTATGTAAAACTAAAAAACTTACAAATACACGTGCATCAGGATCTGATGATGCCATCGTCCTAACACCTCCAAAGAAAATGAGTGTAGAAGAAATGATGGAATTTGTAGAAGATGATGAATTAATCGAGGTAACTCCAAATACACTTAGAATTAGAAAAAGAATTCTAGATAGCAATTTAAGATACAAATCAAAGAAAAATAAATAAGAGGTAGATATGGATAGAAGGTTTGAAAGAACACTCAGCCAAATCCTAAGTGTAGTGGTTTTGATAGTGTTTTTAATAACTATTGTATCAGCAAATTTTAATATATGGTTAGTTAGCTACATATGGGCAGCTGGATTTATCATAGCATGGGCACTAATGCTTATTTTTGGTGTCTATGTACTATTTCAAAAAAAATCCTATGGAATGTCAATTTTTGTAGCTATACTTACAGCCCTAGGATTTGCGATTTTAAGTGTACCAGCTATATTAGTCTTAGCGAGATTTATCCCAGGACTTCCAGCGGGACTTACATTTAACAATCAATTTTTAAATTCAAATAGCCAATTAGTCTTATACACCGTATTAATAGTTGTATACTTTGCTCATATTATCAATGCATCAAAATTAAAAAATAAAAATGCTCAGTATATAGAATACTCTGAAGCTAAGGAAGAAGATTTAGATGAAAATTTAGATTTTAACAAAAATTTGCATTCGGATAGTGAAATTGAGTATAATATAACAAAAGACACTGACGAAAAGTTAGTGTTTGAAGCTGATAGCAATGAAAATTCTACTTATAACACAGAAGAAGTGATTCTTGTAGAAGATTTAACAGATGAAGATTTAGAATTTAGGAAAGATGAGGAGAACAATGGCTAAAGATAACGGTGTATCATTATCGGTTATAAAAAGATTACCAAAATACTATAGATATCTAGAAAGTATAAATGATCGAGGCATAGTAAGAGTTTCATCAAAAGAATTATCAGAAATTACTGGACTAACAGCAAGTCAAATTAGACAAGACTTAAATCATTATGGTTGTTTTGGTCAGCAAGGATATGGATATAATGTCCGTGAGCTTATGGATGAGCTTTCAAAAATAATTGGTGTTGATAAAAAGTACAAAATGGTTTTAGTTGGTTTTGGTAATATCGGCCATGCTCTTTATAAATACAAATCCTTTAAAGACTTAGGTTATCATATCGAATCTGTATTTGATCTTGAAGCAAGAGAAGCTAATGATAAGGATCCAGAAGTAATAAGCATAGACAAATTACCAGATTACCTAAAAAACAACAAAATTGATATTGGTATTATTTCTACACCAAAAGATGCCAGTCAAGAAGTTTGCGATATCCTTTGTGATGGCGAAGTTTCAGGTATATGGAACTTCTCTCCAGTAGATATAAAGACAAAAAATGATGTTGTTTTAGAAAATGTACACCTTGATGAATCATTATTTACTCTAACCTACTTCATCAATTCTCCACAGGACTTTAATTTTTAAAAATGAATATACTTACAGCAAGCAATTTGAGTAAATCATATCCAACTAAGGACATATTTTCAAATGTGAGTTTTAAGATTGAAAAGGGTGATAAAGTTGGGCTCATTGGTATCAATGGGGCCGGCAAATCCACCCTTTTTAAAATTCTAATGGGAGAAAATGAAAAAGACTCGGGTGAAGTTTATATACCAAATAATGTCAAAGTTGGATACTTAGAGCAAATACTTTCTATCGATTATCATATAAGTATATATGATTATTGTATGAAGGTTTTTGATGATATTATTGAAATAGAAGCAAATTTAAGAAAAATTGAACAAAAATTAGCAAATCCAGATCTAAACCCAAATCAAATGGATAATCTTTTGGCAGAGCATAGTAAACTTTTTGAAAAGTTTGAAGAGAAAAATGGCTATGCCATAAAATCCGAGCTAGAAGGCACTCTAAAAGCAATGGGATTTAGTGAAGAAGACTTTGAGAAGGATATTATAAATTTATCAGGTGGCCAAAAAGCTAGGGTAGAGTTAGCATATTTACTTTTAGAAAAACCAGATTTAATTCTCTTAGATGAGCCAACCAACCACCTAGATATTGGGGCTATAAGATTTTTAGAAAACTTTATCAAAAATTATTCTGGATCTGTAATAGTAATTTCCCACGACAGATATTTTCTAGATAATACTGTAAATAGGATATTTTTGTTAGAAAATGGTGGATTAACCACATATAATGGGGATTACACTACATTTGTAAAAAAACGTAAAAAAGAACTAGAAGTGCGTATGCACCAGTACAAAAATCAGCAAAAGGAAATTGACCGTCAAGAAGAAATTATCGATCGACTTAAAAACCAAGGTGGCTCAAAAAGAAAAAGAGGTATTTCCCAATCCAGATCACGCCAAAAACTTTTGGACAAGATGGAAAGGATAGAAATGCCAGAGACAATCCAAAATTACATGAAGCTAAAATTCACTCCGCGCATCCAAAGTGGAGAGGATGTTCTTAAGGTCGATAATTTAGAAAAATCCTTTGCAGATAAGAAAATTTTTGAAAATATATCATTTAACCTATACCGCAACGAAAGAACCGCAATTATCGGAGAAAATGGTGTTGGAAAAACTACTCTTTTTAGGATAGTAATGGGCGAAGAAATGCCATCAGCTGGCAAAGTTAAGCTTGGACAAAGTGTAAATATAGGTTATTTTGATCAAGAACAAAAATCATTAAACTTAACAAATACTATATTTGAAGAAATAAGCGAAACTTATCCAATGATGACAAATTTTGAAATTAGGTCATATCTTGCAAAATTTATGTTTTATGGAGACGATGTAGATAGAGAAATTTCTGAACTTTCTGGTGGAGAACGAGCTAGGATTTCTCTATTAAAACTAATGATTTCAGATACAAACTTCATTTTGATGGATGAGCCTACCAACCATTTGGATATTGATTCTAAAGAAATTTTAGAAGATGCTATCCTTGATTATGAGGGTACTATGCTAATTATTAGCCACGATAGGTACTTTTTAAATAAGATAGCAGGCAAAATTTTAGATATGAAATCTGATGGTATAGATGAATATTTGGGTAACTATACTTATTATGAAAATAAACTTAGGGAACAAAGTCAAACTATAGAGCAAGGTCAATCTGTCAGCAAAACCCAATTAGTCAAAGAAAAGAAAAAACAAAATCTAAAGAAAAATGAAATAAAGAAAATAAAAAATGATATTAGGGATGTTGAAAATGAGTTGGAAGCAATTGAAAATGAAATTGCAAGCCTAACTGACCTTAGCCTGGCCACAGACTTTTATGCTGACCAAGAAAAAGTAGTAGAAACTTTTGCAAAAATTAAGGAATTAGAAGAAAGAAAAAAAATCCTTGATGAAAAGTGGTTAGACCTTAGCATGAGTCTTGAAGACTAATGTCATTTGAGAGGGAGATAATGAAGATAAAAGATGAAAATGAATTAGACCAACAATCAAAAAATAATTTAAAAGTAGGTCTTATCTTACTTTTAACATTTTTTGCAATTTGGTATATAGAGCCCATTGGCAAATTTTTAATAGCAACTTATGCAGTTTTTAGGCCGATTTTACTAGGATTTGCCATAGCCTTTGTGATAAATTTACCTATGAATTTTTTCCAAGAAAAAGTTTTTGGAAGGATAATCGATCCTTTAAAACACAAAAAATTGGTAGTTGCCCTTTCACTTATAGTCAGCTGGCTAATCTTTTTCGCTGGAGTAAGTATACTTTTAGTCGTAGTTATTCCAGAATTTATTAATGCCCTTCAAACAGGTATTACTAACTTGCCAGTATTTATGGATTCACTTTTAGAATATACAGAAAAATTCCCAGCTATCCACAAGCAAGCAGTTCAATTTAAAGATTATTTCCAAGACCTAGATGTGGTTAAAATTTCAGATACAGTTACAGCCTACATCAGTGGAGATAGTTCGAATTTATTAAATAGGGCTCAAAATATCCTATCATCAGTAGGATCTGGATTAATAGCTGTAGCCATGGGTTTTGTATTTTCTATTTATGTCAGTGTCAATAAGAAAGATCTGAGACAAAATGCCAATAAAATTTTATATGCAAACTTTAGCGAAGAAAGAGCAGATAGAATAAATTATTTATTTAAACTAACCTATGATTCATTTTCCAAATTTTTGGACTCCAAGGTCCTATCATGCATATCACTAGGTATATTTAATTATATTGGTATGAAAATATTAAGAATGCCATATGCAGGTATGATTTCTGTTTTGGTTGGTGCGATGGATATAGTTCCATACTTTGGCCCTATTATAGCTGGTGCTTTTGGTATGATTATGATATTTATCCAATCCCCAATCCAGTCGCTAGTTTACATAATTTTCTTGGTAATATTACAACAGGTTCAAGAAAATATTGTATATCCATTATTTATTGGAAAAAATTCTGGTTTACCAGCAATTTGGATTTTCCTTTCAGTATTTTTGGGAGGAAGACTATTTGGTATCCTAGGTATGATATTCTTTATGCCACTAGCAACAGTGATTTATACTTTGGTTGTCGATAGGACTAATATTAAGCTTAAAGAAAAAAATATGGATAGAATAACAGTAGCAAAAAAATCTAATCAGACTGTAGAAGAACTTCGAGAAAAAGAGGTAGAGAGAAAAGCCTAATAAAAAGACCCCGACTGGGGTCTTTTTAAATTGATTTGTCTTCAAAAATTACAAGTAAGTATCCGCTTTTAACCTTTATTCTAAAATCCTTGCCGGTTGTTTCATTTGAAACTCCTAGGGCATTGTCATTTGCTAGATCAAAATTATTTAATTCGTAATATAATCCCTTAATATCCACACCCTTTACTATATCAGAAAGGGCAAATATTGATACATAAAAATTATCATCATCATTAAATTTATATTCTAACCTATCATCTACTATATAAAAACTTTTGTATTTTGATTTAAAGACTACATTTATGCCTTTTTTCTTAAATTCTAAGGCACTTCTAATATTAGCAAATGTGTGAGATTCGCGTCCACCAAGCCCACCATAAATAACAATATCTTTATAACCCCAATCTTCAGCTACCATTAGAGCAGCCTTTGTGTCTGTGTAATCTTTTATAGGATTTAATTTTATAACCAAATCGCCTTCTGGTTGATTTGATGAATCAAAATCACCAATTATCATTGTTGGTGTAATGCCTGCTTCTTTTGCGTATAAATGCCCCTTATCAGCAGCAATTACCATATCTTCTTTATTTATATGATCAAAAAAACCATCAAAATCGCCGCCTGCGATTATATAACATTTTTTCATATCTACTCCCTTAACTTTATCTATAACCAATTATAACAAATCCTTAATAGAAGAAAAAATTTTTCTAGGGTAAAGTTAAAATGAAAGATTAAAAAGAATTTAGGATAAAAATGAAATTAAAAAATAGCAAAGTAGGAGAATTTGTCCCAGTTACAAGCAAGCTAGGTCTTTATTATGGAGGCTATCAAAATGCTTTAGGGGATGTAGGTGTTTCAAAATTTTATAGGGATAGGTCTTGCGTTGTGACTGCATTTACCAATTCATATTTATATATGTATCACCCAGATGAAAAATTTACTTTAGAAGAATACAACAAGTATCACTATGATTTTTACAAAAAAATCCGCCCACACATAAACGGAGTGCCTACTGTCGAAGCCTTAAATCGCAGGGTAAATCGCATAAGACGAGATCGTAATTTAAATCTATACGCTCATATAATGCAAGAATTTTTTGTAAGACGTCACAGTACTGAAGAAAAAATTGCCTTTATCAATCAAGGTCTTAGTAAAAATTGCCCAGTAATTTTTATAAATTGGATGAGTAGGAATGTAAAAGTTCTAGCCCACCACGGGGTAACAATCACTGAGTGCAATGATATGGGTGACTATCATGAGCTAGTTATTTCTAGTTGGGGGAGAGTTTATAAAATAAATTTTGAAATTTTTGATAGGCAAATAAAATCATATAGCGGACTAATATATTTTGAAAGGAATGATTATGAAATACATCAAAGTTGAAGTTTTCGTACCAGCAGATGATAAGTGGAAAGTAATAGATGGCTTAAATGAAAAAAAATTTTAAAGGATAATGGCTATGATTCTGTATTTGCAGAAAGTGTAGTTACAGGACATTTTATCCCCCTAGAAGGATCAAATCCTGATAAGGGAGAAATAGGAAAGCCTTGCGAAGTAAATGAGGTAAAACTAGAATTTAGAATTAAAGCAGAAGATAAGGAAAAAGTTTTTGAAATTATAAAGTCAAATCATCCTTATGAAGTACCAGTTATAAACTTTTTAGAACTTTTATAGGAAAAACTATGCAAGAAAGACTTAAAAGATCAAATGGTGTGGTAATGCCAATTTTTTCCCTTCCCTCTCCTTATGGGATAGGTACTTTTGGCAAAGCTGCCTATGAATTTGTAGACTTTTTATCAGATGCTTCTATAAAATACTGGCAGATTTTGCCACTTGGACAAACTTCATATGGAGATAGTCCTTACCAAGCATTTTCATCATTTGCCGGCAACCCATATTTTATAGATTTAGATTTGCTCTGTAAAGACGGACTTTTAGAAGAAGAAGATTTAGAGAACCTCAATTTTGGGGACAATGAAAGATACGTTGACTATGCTATCCAATACAATATACGCTATCGTATATTAAAAAAAGCTTTTGAAAACTCAAAAGGAAAATTGGATGAAAAGATAGCAGAATTTAGAAAAAAAGAAAGCCTTTGGCTAGAAGATTATGCTCTTTTTATGGCTATAAAGCACGATAAACTTGATGTAAACTGGGTGGAGTGGGATGAAGATTTACGTGATAGAAATCCAAAAGCCTTAGAAGAATTTGGAAAAGAGCACAAAGAGGATATAAATTTTTATATCTTTATTCAATACGAATTTTTTACCCAATGGCAAAAGTTAAAAGAATACACTAATAGACACAATATTGAAATCATTGGTGATTTACCAATTTATGTTGCCTATGATTCCTGTGATGCTTGGGTTAATGCTGATATTTTAAAAATCGATCCTAAAATAAAAGAACCAATCATAGTTGGAGGTGCTCCGCCAGATGCATATTCGGATGATGGGCAACTTTGGGGCAATCCAGTTTATGATTGGAGAAAAATGAAAACTGATTCTTATAGCTTTTGGCGTAAAAGACTTGAAATGGCTCTTAGAACTAATGATTTACTCCGCCTTGACCACTTTAGAGGATTTGAAAAATATTACGCAATTCCCGCTACAGATGAAAATGCCAAATTTGGCAAATGGGAGCCAGGTGGGGGCTATGAATTTTTTGATTATATCCTTAAAAAGTTTCCTAATAAGCAATTTATAGCTGAGGATTTGGGGTATATCACTAAGGAAGTCGATGAATTAAAAAATCATTACGGCTTTCCAGGCATGAATGTTATCCAATTTGCCTTTGACGGGACATTTGATAACAATTATTTGCCACATAATTATGAGAAAAATTCAGTAGTTTACTCATCAACCCATGATTCTTCTACTCTTAAAGGCTGGATAGAATCACTTGATGAAGAAGAACTATCTCTTGTAGAAAAATATTTTGGACTTAGCAAAGTAGACAAAGAAGATTATGTTTGGGAAATCATAAGGTCTTTAATGGCATCAGTTTCTGATCTTGCTATTTTTCAAATCCAAGATTTTTTTGAGATAGGAGATAAAGCAAAAATAAACACACCTTCCACCATGGGAAATAATTGGAAATGGAGGGCCAAAAAAGAAGATTTTACAGATGCTTTGGCAGTAAAAATCAAGGAAATGTCAAGATTATATGGGAGATATAATGGATAAATTAGCAAAGAATAAGTTTACAGAGGACTATATAGAAAACCTACAGAGGATCACTCTTAAAAATTTCGATGATACAAGTGAAAAAGATAAGTACGATGCCCTTTGTGACACAATTATGGAGCGTATCAACCAAGAATGGAGGGCTAGCAAAAATAAATCAAGATACGAAAGAACAGCTTATTATTTTTCAGCAGAATTTTTAATAGGTAGATCTCTTGGAAATAACCTAATAAATCTAGGGATCTACGATGAGGTCAAAGATTTGCTTGATGAATTAGGAATTGATTTTGAAGCAATCGAAGACTATGAAGATGATGCAGCTCTTGGTAATGGTGGACTAGGACGCCTTGCTGCCTGCTTTATGGATTCTGCTGCAACTCAAGATATAAATATGTATGGCTATGGAGTCCGCTATCGTGAGGGGTTATTTAAACAATCTTTTGAAAATGGATTTCAAAAAGAACAAGGAGATAGTTGGATAAAAGATGGTGATGGCTGGTCTATAAGAGTGGATTCGGACTCAAGAATAGTAAATTTTAGGGATCAAGTAGTAAAAGCTGTACCATTTGATATGCCAGTGGTGGGCTTTGAAAATGGTAAAGTAAATACCCTAAGACTTTGGCAAGCAGAACCATTTGAAGAATTTGAATTTGATAAATTTAACAATTTTGAATACGATGCTGCAGTTGCTAAGAAAAATAGGGCAGAGGATATCACAAGAGTACTTTATCCAAATGATATTCAAAGAGCAGGACGCGTATTAAGATTAAAACAACAATATTTCTTTGTTTCTGCCTCCATACAAGATATGGTTGCAAAATACAAAAGATATTTTTCTGATGATTTACGTTTTAAAAATTTCCACAAATACCATGTAATCCAACTAAATGACACCCATCCAAATATTGCAATTGCTGAATTGATTAGGGTTTTAGTAGATGAAAATGGTCTAGAATTTGAAGAAGCATTTAAAATTGTTCAAAAAGTATTTGCCTTTACAAACCACACGGTTTTACAAGAAGCTCTTGAGAAATGGCCAATTGATATAGTAGAAGAAGTAAGCCCAAGATGTCTAGAAATCATATATCAAATTAATGATATTTTAGTAAATGATTTTAAGAAAAAAGGCTTATCAGAAACTGAAATCGACCCATATAGAATTGTAATTTATGATCAAGTTCATATGGCAAATCTTGCGATTTTTGTTGGTTTTTCAGTAAATGGTGTAGCAGCCCTTCATACACAAATTTTAAAAGATGATACTTTTAAACACTGGTATGAGATTTTCCCAAATAAATTTAATAACAAAACCAATGGTATCACTCCAAGAAGATGGCTGGTTTATGCAAATAGATCACTTTCAAAATTTATTACAGAAAAACTTGGCACAGAGGATTGGAAATATAATCTAGATGAGCTAAAGGCGCTAGAAAAATTTGCAGACGATGAAGATGTTTTAAATGAACTTTGGGATATCAAACAGGCAAATAAAAATCGTCTTGCTACTTATATCTTAGAGCATGAGGGTATAAAAATTGACCCAGAATCAATTTTTGATATCCAAGTAAAAAGAATCCACGAGTATAAACGCCAACATCTAAATATATTACACATAATTTATTTATATCATGAACTTAAGAAAAATCCAGACATGGACTTTTATCCAACAACATTTATTTTTGGAGGAAAGGCAGCGCCAGGATATTTCAGAGCCAAGGCTATTATAAAACTTGCCAACGAAGTGGCAAGAATAGTAAATAATGACCCAGATGTAAACGAAAAATTAAAAGTGGTTTTCGTAGAGAACTTTAGAGTATCCTATGGGGAGAAAATTTATCCGGCAGCAGATGTTTCAGAGCAAATATCAACTGCAGGCAAGGAAGCCTCTGGTACTGGAAATATGAAATTTATGCTAAATGGCGCACCAACATTAGGTACCCTTGATGGTGCAAATATAGAAATTTTTGATCACGCTGGAGAAGAAAACAATTATCGTTTCGGCGCAACTGTTGAAGAATTAAACGAAATTTATGATAGCTATAATCCAAGAGGAATTTATCAAACAAATAAAGACATCAAAGAAGCAGTAGATGCTTTGGTAAATGGTGAGCTAGACGACAATAATTCTTATATGTTCCTCGATATTTATAATGAATTAATCAATCCACAAGATGGCTCTCGTGGGGATAGATACTTCATATTAAAAGACTTTGAAGCTTACAAACGCGCTCATGAGAAGATAAATCATGATTATAGGGACAAACTAGCTTGGTCTAGAAAATGTCTTATGAATATTGCAAATGCAGGATTTTTCTCATCAGATAGGACAATAATTAATTATGCAGATGAAATTTGGAAGATAGATTCTCCAAATTATTAAAATATATTAGAAAGAAAGAAAAAAATGAATAAAGAAACGTTACTAGGATTACTCATTCCATTTTTAGGAACTTCCCTTGGTTCTGCTATGGTTTTTGTAATGAAAGATGAGCTAAATCCAAAAGTACAAAAGGGATTGTCAGGTTTTGCTGCCGGAGTCATGGTGGCAGCAAGTATCTGGTCACTATTAATTCCTGCCATGGATATGGTAAAAGAAACTATGGGCAATATGAGCTGGGTTCCAGCTGTCATTGGATTTTTAATAGGAATTTTATTTTTATTATTCCTAGATAGTGCTATTCCCCACCAACATATTGACTCGGCTGCGCCCGAAGGACGCAATAGTGAAAACTTAAGAAAAACAACCATGATGGTTTTAGCAGTAGTAATTCACAATATCCCAGAAGGAATGGCTGTGGGAGTTTCCTATGCAGGTGCACTTTTTGGCACAGGAAATGTAAGTCTAGCTGGAGCACTTGTACTATCAATAGGTATTGCCATCCAAAACTTTCCAGAAGGTGCTATTATTTCTATGCCACTTCGTTCAGCTGGAGTTGATAAAAAGAAATCATTTTGGATGGGAGTAGGATCTGGTGCAGTTGAGCCAATTGCTGCTCTTGTTACAATTTTATTATCTCAAATAATGATTCCAATCTTGCCTTACCTATTAGCCTTTGCCGCTGGAGCTATGCTTTATGTCGTAGTCGAAGAACTTATCCCAGAAGCAACAGGCGAGGGAGAGGATCATACAAATATTGGTACTCTTGGCTTTGCAGCGGGTTTTGTAATAATGATGATACTTGATGTTATGCTTGGATAAATAAACACCTAATCCTAGGTGTTTTATTTTGCCCAAAACTACCGACTATTAGGAAAAAATAGTAATATATAAGTAGGAAAGAATTAGGGGGAGATATGAATTATTTTACTGAATTTTTTAACTCTTTAGCTCTTATAAGAGTTACAGACATTATAGATATAGCCATCATTTCTTTTGTTGTCTATAAATTATTTTCTTTATTACGAAATACCCGTGCTGAGCAAGTTTTATATGGACTTATTATTGTATTAATTTTTGCTTCAGTTGCCGATATTTTAAGTCTAAATACAGTTAGCTGGGTGATGAACCAATTTTTAACAGTGGCACTTGTATTTATAATTGTAGTTTTCCAACCTGAACTAAGATCAGCCTTGGAGCGAATTGGTCGAGGTAGATCGATTTTTACTGGTGAACGTGCATTAAAAAATGAAAAAAGCATCGATGAGCTAACTCGTGCCATGACTTCCCTTGCTCGTCAAAAAATTGGCGCCCTTGTAGTTTTGGAACGTGAAGTTGGACTAAATGATATCGTAGAAAGTGGAACCATCCTTGATGCCGATGTTTCAAGTGAGCTTTTGATAAATATATTTATCCCAAACACCCCCTTACATGACGGTGCTGTTATAATAAATAACGAAAAAATTATAGCGGCAGCTTGTTATCTACCGCTTTCAAATTCAAATTTAATTTCAAAAGAATTAGGTACAAGACATAGAGCAGCAGTGGGAATTTCTGAAAAGTCAGATGCAATTGTCATAGTTGTAAGTGAGGAGACAGGTAATATCTCAGTTGTAGAATCAGGCAGAATCGACAGATATTTTGATGAAGATTCACTAAAACAAAGATTGAAAAAAGACCTAGTTTTAGTAAAAGAAGCTCAAGCTGATGAAGATAAGAAAGAAGACGATGATGAATAATAAAAATGATTTAAAATTAAAAATTCTTTCAGTTCTGGTAGCTATATTTATGTGGACTTTTGTAATCAATTCCACAAACCCAACTGCAAATAAAACTTACCGCAATGTACCAGTTGTAATAAGAAATCAAGATGATTTGGAAAAAAACGGATACACTATAATTGGTAAGGATGAAGCATATTCCACAAATGTAAAACTTAAGGGTAGTAGAGAGAAATTAATTTCTCTAAAACCAACTAATATATATGCTAGTGTTGATATTTCTGACTTAAAAGAAGGTGTACAGTCACTTGATATAGAGGTTGACACACCATCAGGAGTAAGTGTAGATGAGCTTGATCCAGGTGAAATAAATCTTAATATACAAAAAGTTATAGAAAAATCACTACCGGTCAATCACATAATTTCTGATGAAATCAAAGATGGTAGAATAGTTGAAGTAAACGAAATGTCACCAGAAGAAATTACCGTAAAGGGACCTGCTAGTGTAATAAACAAAGTGGATAGGATTGAGCTAAGAATAGATGATATAAGTTTCCTAGATGGTAAAATTCACAATATACCAGTCAAGGTCTTGGATAAAAATGGAAATGCCCTATCAGATATAAATATTTCTCATGAGGATGTAAATGTTTCATTTTTAGTATACGAAACCAAAAGAGTAAAGCTAAAACTTATAACAAGCGGAACTATAAACAAGGACTATGAACAAACAGCTAGGGAGCTCTCACCAGACTCAATAGTTATAAAAGGACAAGAATCAATAATTCGAGACATTAAAGAGATATCTACCAAACCAGTTAATATTAACAATCTAAGATCAAACTCCAATGGAGAAGTAAAACTTGATTTACCAGATGGGGTTGAAGTTTATAATGGAGATAGCACTGTAAACTACAGGATAGATGTCCAAAGAAAAGCAAAATCAGCAAGTGATGATAATAAAGATGACAAATAAAATCTTAAAACAATTAGAGGATGCAGGCTTTGAAAGCTATGCTGTTGGCGGTTGTGTACGAGATGAGTTATTAAATCGAGTAAATTTTGATGTTGATATCACGACAAGTGCAAGACCAGATGAGATTAAAGAAGTATTTAAAGATTATAAAATAATCGACATTGGAGCAAAATTTGGAACGATAAAAGTTTTGGATGAGGATAGTGAATACGAAATCACAACTATGAGGCGTGAGTCAGGATATTCTGACAAACGTCATCCAGAAAAAATCGCCTTTACAGATGATATAAAAGAAGATTTAAAAAGACGTGATTTTACCATAAACGCTATGGCAAAAAGAAATGATCAAATCATTGACCTTTTTGATGGAAAAAAGGATTTGAAAGATAAAATCATTAGGGCAGTGGGCGATCCTAATGAACGCATAAAAGAAGATGTATTAAGGTCATTAAGGGCAGTGAGATTTGCGACAACCCTAAATTTTGATATATCAGATGATTTAAAAAAAGCTATTAGAAATAATGCGGAATCAATAGAAGAGATTTCAAAAGAGCGTATCCAAGTTGAGCTAAATAAGATTCTTTTAGCAGATGACCCAAGAAGAGGAATATTGCTTTTGGATGAAGTAGGGCTTTTAGAATATATTTTTCCAGAGGTGTTTGCTACAAAAGATTTTGACCAACATTCTAGCTTTCATTCGGAAAACTTATATGACCATACTTTAAGCGTTTTAGAAAAAACTCCCCCAATACTTGAAGTACGAATGGCAGCCCTTTACCACGATGTAGGTAAAATCGATACATTTTTCTTAGATGAAAATGGCGAAGGAAGATTTTTTGGCCATCAAAGTCTTTCTGAGGAGCTTTTAGTAGAAAGGCTCAAAAAACTAAAATATTCTAGAAAATTTATAGAAAACACATCTATTTTGGTAAAACGACACATGGATAACACTAACACCTATACTAAAAAATCTGTTAGAAAACTTTTAAGAAATATAGGTGAGGAAAATTTATTAAATCTATTTAAACTCCAAAGAGCAGATGTAATGTCAACAAAACATGCTGATGACTCAAATATTGACTTAGGATTAGCGCTTTTAGATGAGATAAAAAATGATGATATCCCAACAAATAAAAGCCAAATAAAAATAAATGGAAATGATCTAAAAAAATTAGGTTTTAAAGAAGGAAAAGAACTTGGTAGAACCTTAGAAAATATAGAAAATTTAATCTATGATGAAAAATTGAAAAATAATAAAGAAGACATTATAAACTACATTAATTCTTACCTTTTAAATGTTGATTGATAGACATAGATGTAGTATATTAGACAAATGAGTAGCTATATAAGCAGGAGGAAGAAATGACAGAATTAAAATCTCATGATAATAACATTGCAAAATTTGAATTTGACGTAAATTACGATGACTTTGCAAAGGCTGTAGATACAGTTTATAAAAGAAATAAAAAAAGATATAGAATTGATGGATTTAGAGCTGGACACGTTCCAAGAAAAGTACTAGAAAAAATGTACGGACCAGAAATCTTCTATGATGAAGCTATCCAAATTGTGTTCCCAGAACCATATGAAGCAGCAGTAGAAGAATTAGAACTTGAACCAATCGACCAACCATCAGTTGACCTTGATGATATAGAAGCTGGAAAAGACATTACTTTCAAAGTAGAAGTAGAAACAAAACCACACCCAACATTAGGAGATTATAGCGAATTAATCATCGAAGATATCCCATCAGAAGTAACAGATGAAGATATTGATGCAGAACTTACTCGTCAACAAGAAGAAAATGCTAGACTAATCCCAGTTGAAGATGGCGAAGCAAAAATGGGTGATACAGTAAATATCGACTTTGACGGTTACCTAGATGGAGAAAGATTCGAAGGCGGAAAAGCTGAAGATTATGATCTAGAATTAGGATCAAATACATTTATCGAAGGCTTTGAAGAACAAGTTGCAGGACACAAAACAGGCGATAAATTTGATGTAAATGTAACTTTCCCTGAAGATTACCAAGCTAAAGAATTCCAAGGTAAAGATGCAAAATTTGAAGTGGAAATCAACTCAATTACTACAAAAGAATTACCAGAACTAGATGACGAATTTGCAATGGATATTTCTGAGTTTGAAACTCTTGATGAACTAAAAGCAGATTTAAGAGAAAAATTAAAAGAAGACAAAGAAAACTTTGCAACAAATATGAAACAAAACCAAGCTATCGATGCTTTAGTAAAAGCAAGTGAAGTTTCAGCACCAGAATCTCTAGTAAACAAAGAAATAGATGTTGAAATGCAAAACCTAGACCAAAGACTACAACAAATGGGTATCGGTCTTGCTCAATATGTTGAAATGACACAAATGGACATCAACGAAGTTAGAGGCCAATACAGACAACAAGCTGAAGACCGTGTAAAAGCAAACCTAGTACTAGACGAATTAGCTCTAAAAGAAGGTTTTGATGTCACAGATGATGAAATTGAAGAAGAAATCAATGAATCAGCAAAAATGTATGGTGTAGATGATATCGAAAAATTCAAAGAAATCTTTAGAAAAAATGTATCAGAAGATACAATCAAAGAAAACATCACACGTCGTAAAGCTGTAGAACTTTTAGTAAAAAATGCAAAAGCTCTACCACACGAAGAATACCACAAAGCAGTAGGCGATGACCACGATCATGACCACAGCGAAGATTCTAAAGAAAGCGAAGAAAACTAAGATATCATCCTTAATAATGTAAGGAGATTATATGAAAGCTACAAATTACCTAGTACCAACAGTAGTAGAATCAACAAATAAAGGCGAAAGAGCCTATGATATATATTCTAGACTTCTAAAAGATAGGATTATTTTCCTATCTGGAGAAGTAAATGATCAAATGAGTGATATAATCATTGCTCAGTTATTATTTCTAGAAAGTGAAGATCCAGATAAGGATATCCAATTTTATATCAACTCCCCAGGCGGAGTTGTAACAAGCGGTCTTGCTATTTTTGATACAATGAATTATATCAAACCAGATGTATCAACAATTTGTATCGGACAAGCAGCATCTATGGGTGCAGTTTTACTTTCATCAGGTGCAAAGGGTAAGAGATTTTCTCTACCAAACTCAAATATCATGATCCACCAACCAAGCGGTGGTGCCCAAGGACAAGCATCTGATATTGTAATCCAAGCTGAACAAATCTTAAAAATAAAAGATAGACTAAATCATATCTTAGCTGAAAATACAGGACAAGACTTAGAAAAAATTGAAAAAGATACTGATCGTGACTTTGCCATGACAGCTCAAGAAGCTTTAGAATATGGCCTAATCGATCAAGTTATTGAAAGTAAGTAGGAAATAGATGGCAAACTTCGAAGGTGAAGATGTAAAATGCTCGTTTTGTGGCAAAGATAGTTCTCGAGTAGAACGCATCATTGCAGGACCAGATGCTTATATTTGCAATGAATGTGTAAGTCTTTGCGACGAGATAATAAATGCAGAAGTAAAATTTGATGAAAACTACTTTGATGAAAATGGTGAGGTAGATTTATCAACTCCAGCAGAAATAAATGATTTTTTAAATGAATATGTAATAGGCCAAGATGCAGCCAAAAAAACTTTGGCAGTAGCAGTCTATAACCATTACAAAAGGATAAATGCAAATGATAGCGACATTGATCAAGTAGAACTATCAAAATCAAATATCCTTTTATTAGGACCAACTGGTTCAGGAAAGACACTCTTAGCTCAAACCCTCGCCCGTAAGCTTAATGTCCCATTTGCAATTGCAGATGCCACAAGTCTTACAGAAGCAGGATATGTGGGTGAAGATGTAGAAAATATCATTTTAAAATTAATCCAAGCCGCAGATTACAATATTGAAGCTGCTGAGCAAGGGATTATTTATGTGGATGAGATAGATAAAATTACTCGTAAAAGTGAAAATCCTTCTATAACACGTGATGTATCTGGTGAAGGTGTCCAACAAGCTCTTTTAAAATTAATTGAAGGAACTGAGGCAAATGTACCACCTCAAGGTGGTAGAAAACATCCAAGTCAAGAATATATCCAAGTTGATACTAGCAATATTTTATTCATATTAGGTGGAGCGTTTGATGGCATTGAAGATATTATCAATCGACGTCAAGCTCAAAAAACTATAGGTTTTGGTGCAGAACTAGTTGCAGCAAACCATAAGGCAAATCTTAAAGATGTAAACACTGAAGATTTACTAAAATTTGGTCTTATACCTGAATTTATAGGTAGGGTGCCAATAATTGTAACCCTAGATAGCCTAGATGAAGATGCCCTAATCCGCATCTTAAAAGAGCCAAAAAATTCATTAATCAAACAATACCAAAAATTATTTGAATTAGATAATGTAAAACTTACATTTGAAGAAAAGGCTCTACATGAAATTGCCCAAAAAGCAATTGAACAAAAAACAGGTGCACGTGGACTAAGGACGATACTAGAAGATTTACTTTTAGATGTGATGTATGAAATCCCATCAAAAACTGATATAAAAGAAGTAGTTGTTACAAAAGATTCTATTAAGGATCACTCAAAACTTAAATATAAGAAAAGATAAGTAGAGGGAGTGGCTAGCCATTCCCTTTTTTAAACGGGAGTTAAAAATGGCAGATGTTTATAAAGTAAGCACAAATGAATATCCACTAGTTCCACTTAGGGGGCTATGGGCATTCCCAAATACTATTTTAAATTTTGATTGTGCTAGACCTATATCAAAAAATGCTATTGAAGATGCAAATATAAGAAACAAAGAAGTATTTTTAGTCAATCAAAAAAATGTTTTTGATGAAAATCCAACAGCTGATGCCCTTTACGATTATGGTATGGTTGTTAGCATTAAAGAATCATTTAGTTTGCCAAATGGAGACATCAGAGTCTATGTCCAAGCAAAGGCAGTTGCAAAAATAAATGAAATCAAACTTGGAGAAGGATTCTATAAGGCTAATGTTGAAGAATACGAATACATCGAGGCAAACGAAGAGGAATTGAATAAAAAAGAAGCCTTAAGAAAGCTTTTGATAGAAGATTTTAAATCCTATATCGAACTTGATGGCAATAATATTGACGAATCTGTATTTTCTGTAGGGGAAGTCTATAACCTCCACAGACTTGCCGACATAATTATATATCATTTGGACTTAAAGGGAGATGAATATTATGGATTACTAAAAGAACTTGATGCAGAAAAACGCTTAACCCTTCTTCATAGCATATTATCAAAAGAAATAGAACTTAAAAATCTAAGTTTAGAAATTGACCAAGAAGTCCAAGATAATATCAACCAATCTCAAAAAGAATATTATCTTAGAGAAAAAATCGAGGTCATCCGCCGCGAACTTAGCGAAGCAAATGGCGAGTTTGAAAGTGAAGCCATGGAACTTGCAGCTAAAATTAACAAATTAAAAATAGATAAGGAAAGCAAAAATGCTCTATTAAAGGATGCAGAAAGACTAGACTCTATCCCAGAAATGAGTCCAGACTATGGGGTTTTAAGTGCATATTTAGATTTTGCAGTAAATCTGCCTTGGAGCAAAAAAAGTAAGGATGTTCTTGATATTAAAAGGGCAGAGACTGTTCTTGATGAGGACCACTATGGTCTAGATGAAGTAAAAGAACGTATCTTAGAGTCTATTGCTGTAAGGATAAAAAATAAAAATAACCAAGGAACGGTTATTTGCCTTGTAGGCCCTCCAGGAGTTGGTAAGACCTCTATTGCAAAATCAATTGCAAGAGCCCTAGACCGAGAATTTGTATCAATGCGTCTGGGCGGGGTGACTGATGAAAGTGAAATTCGTGGTCATAGAAGAACTTATGTTGGAGCAATGGCTGGCAGACTTTTATCAAATATAAACCGTGTTGGTGTTAAAAATCCGGTTTTCCTTTTAGATGAAATTGACAAATTAGGATCAGATTTTAGGGGAGACCCATCATCAGCCCTACTTGAAGTCCTAGACCCAGAACAAAATGATAAATTTATCGACAGATACCTAGATATAGCATTTGATTTGTCAGATGTATTTTTCATAACAACTGCAAACGACCCAAATGAAATCCCAGATGCCCTTTATGATAGGTTAGAGATGATTGAAATTTCTGGTTACACTCAAAGTGAGAAGCTAAATATTGCCAAAAAATATCTAGTTTCTAAAGAAATGGAAAAAAATGGCTTAAATGAAGATGAACTTTCAATCTCCGATGCTGTACTTGAAGTAATCATCAAAAACTACACAAGGGAAGCTGGAGTACGCGAGCTTGAAAGACTTATTGCAAAGATTTGTAGACGTGCAGTAAAAGAAATCCTAGAAGGCAAAGACCAAGTTCGTGTTACTATGGCAAATTATAGCAAATACCTTGGCAAAGAAAGATTTTTCGAAGACCATATTTCAAGAGAAAGTAAGGTTGGAGTTGTAAATGGACTTGCGTGGACTTCAGTTGGCGGTACTATGCTAACAATAGAAGCAAATGTTATGGAAGGTAAGGGAAATGTCGAATTTACTGGTTCTCTTGGTGATGTGATGAAAGAATCTGGCCAGGCGGCTATGACCTACATCAGATCAAATGCAAAAGAACTTGGCATTCGTGGCAAATTTTACGATAATAAAGACATTCACGTCCACATACCGGAAGGAGCAACTCCCAAAGACGGTCCATCAGCAGGTATTACAATGACAACTGCCATGGTTTCATCTCTAACTGGCAAAAAAGTTAGAAATGACATTGCAATGACTGGTGAAGTGACCATTACAGGTGATGTGCTTCCAATAGGTGGACTAAAAGAAAAAGCACTTGCTGCCTATTCTTACGGCATCAGTGATGTAATCATTCCAAAAGAAAATAAAAGAGATACCGAAGATATTCCAAAAGAAATTAGGGATAAGATTAACTTTATAGAAGTTTCCAACGTTTCTGAAGTTATAGATAGGGCTTTGATATGAAATTTAAAGAAATTGAATTAGAACAAGTTGCAGGATTTAAATCCCAATGGCCAGATGAGTCAATTGAAGAAATTGCCTTTGTTGGCCGCTCAAATGTGGGCAAGTCCTCATTTATTAATGCTTTTTTAGGCAGGAAAAACTTAGCAAGAACTTCCTCCAAACCAGGCAAAACTCGTACCATAAATTTTTATAATATTGATAATAAATTTAGATTGGTAGATTTGCCGGGCTATGGCTATGCAAGAGTTTCAAAAGCAGAAAAAGCAAAATGGGATAAGCTAATCAACGAATACCTCCACCAAAGGGAGAATTTAAAAGAAGTTTTTCTTTTGGTAGATATTCGCCACGATCCAACACAATTAGACTTACAAATGTATGAATGGATACTGGAATCAGGTTTTATAGGATTTGTAATTGCAACAAAGTATGATAAAATTTCTAAAAATAAGCTTTCAAAACATATCAAAGCTATAAAAAACAAATTAAATATAGATGATGAGGGTCTAATCTTTGCCTATTCATCAGAAAACAAACACAACTTATCAGTTATCCATGAACAAGTTGATGTTATTGTAAATAATTAATAAAAAACCGACATCAATTGATGCCGGTTTTTTAGTATTTATACTTATTATTTTTTATATGTGAATTCTTCTATAGTTTTATATTCACCATTAATTTCTTTTCCAGATTCTTTGTTGATCCTAGTTCCCTTAAGAACAAAGTTTATTACATCTGCATTTTTTATTTCATCTAAAGTCATATCTGAAAAGTCTTTGTTGTAAATAAAAGTTACTTCACCATTTTCGTTTATTCTTTCATCAAGTAATAAAGTTTTTCCTTCATTATTGGTTCCCTCGATTTGATAATAATAGTCTGTTTCAAGGTTTTTAATAATAGCAGTCATAGTAATTGGATTTAACTTCATTAGAGAAATCACTGATCCATTTTTTAATTTTTGATCTTTTGCAAAGATTACATTTTCTTCATTAACTGTATTTGTACTAGCTTTAGTTGATATTATTTCAGTTGAATTACCATTAGTATAATAAAGGTCAACATCAGCATTATTAAGAGTTGGAAATTCTTTATCAAAATTTATCATGCTAACTTCGGGTATTGTTTTTCCATCTTCTAATAGGCCAGAACTTCTAGAGCTACCCAAAGCCTTGTATGTTACTCCATCTACAACAATTTTATAAACACAAGCTTCATTTTCTGAAAGTTGACTTTCCATAGATCCATCACTATCTCTAAGGGTATTTATAAATGCTTTATTATCTTCAAAAGCAATATTTTCTATTACAAAAGTATCATTGCCCACAGTTACTGGTTTATGTAACTCTGTTACATATTTATAAGAATCAGGGCTTGCACCAAAGGCATCCATCATTGAAACTTTAATATCTGTCGTAAATTTTTGTACTTCAGCCCTTACTGATGGTGTCATTAGACCTGCAAAGAGTAGGACTGCTGCGGCACTAGCTATAAATTTCTTTTTAGTATCTTTTTTTGCATAAGATTTAGCTGTTTTTTTCATCTTTATCCTTTCTATATCATTTAATTTTACAGAATCTACTTCAAAATCTATGTCGTTTATTTTATCGTATATATTAGTCATATTTACCTCCTAATTGTAATCTTAGTTTCTTTTTAGACCTTGATACCTTGTTGTAAAGTCTGTCTTTAGGAATTTCTGTAATCTTTGCTAGGTCATCATAGGAATAGCCTTCAACAAATAGTTTTTTAAAGATTTCTCTATCTTCATCACTTAAGAGTTTTAGAATTTCTTCACTTTCATCAACTGAAAAGTCTTCTTCAGTGTAAATATTATTTTCAACTTGATCAAGATCAATACTTTCGTGGCGATTTTCTTTTCTGATAGCATCAATGGCCTTATATTTAGCAACACCAGCACACCAGTTTTTAAAAGAAGATCTGTTCTCATCAAAAGAGTCTATATTATCCCAGATAGCAAGTAGGGTATCATTTAATATTTCTATAACAAGCTCGTCTCTTTTTCCAATAGTTTTTACAATACTTGCCTT
Organism: Anaerococcus sp. mt242; assembly: GCF_016798225.1. GTDB lineage: Bacteria > Bacillota > Clostridia > Tissierellales > Peptoniphilaceae > Anaerococcus. Next base: position 72,680 of record NZ_JAEUYX010000006.1, read on the forward strand.
AAGGATACCACCATACTTATTTATAAATTCGTTTAGATAAGGCTCTTTTCGCTTCTTTATCCCGGATATTATTTTTTTATCATCCATATATCCTCCTTTGTCTATATATTCGTAAGGGGAAGGTAAAATCTATCATTTAGAAAATTATATAGTATTATTTTAAATAATCATAGACAAAAACTTAAGTTGAACATTTTTTATAGTTATTAATCAAAATATTCTGTGAATATTTTGTTTGCAAAATATTGTTTATCTTTTATAACTATATGCTTTATCACATTGCATAAAGTAAAATTCTTTGATAAAATATTTTCATAAGTAAAATTTGAGGAGGAGTTATGAAAAAAAATAGAATTTTACCTTACATATTATCAATGTCACTAATTCTTTCTGCTTGTGGAGCAAACAACACAGCACAAGATAGTGAACAAACATCTACTGAAACAACAGTAAGCGAGCAATCGACTGAAGATACAAAAAAAGTAGATGAAGGCAAAGAAGAAGAAAAAGACGCAGAAAAAGAAACAGCTGAAGTTGATCCGGATGCTTCTGAAGGAAAAGCTAAGGGTTACAAGGGTGATGTAATCGCTCATGTTAGCTTTGATGGAGATAAAATCTCAAATATTCATGTAGACCATGAAGAAACAGAAGGTCTTGGAGCAACTGCAATCGATAAAATGGTGCCAGAAATTATTGAAAACCAATCAGTAAACATCGATTCTGTATCAGGAGCAACAAGTTCGTCAACAGCACTTATAGAAGCAGTTTCAGCTGCAATTACTGCAAGTGGACACAATATTGAAGACTACCAAGAGGATTTTACAAGTGCTGATAAAGAAAGAACTGATGCTACAAAAGATGTAGATGTTGTAGTAGTTGGTGGTGGTGGAGCTGGATTTGCAGCAGCAGTTACAGCAAAAGAAAATGGGGCAAATGTAGTTTTACTAGAAAAATTACCACAAGTTGGTGGAAATACTCTAATTTCAGGTGGAGAATACGCAGCTCCAGCAAATGAACTTCAAGAAAAAGAAAACATTGAAGACAGCAAAGAATTATTTGCAGAAGATGTAAAAAAAGCTGGGGGAAATGAAGAATTAATCGATGTCCTAGCTGAACATGCAACAGAAGATGCTTACTGGCTACGTGATGATATCGGTGTAGAATGGCTAGATAGCTTAATGTTCTTTGGTGGCCACTCAGTAAAAAGATCACTTATTCCAGCAGCTCACTCAGGTAATGAATTAATTAAAAATTACCTAAAAAAATGTGAAGAACTTGGCATAGAAGTAATTACAGAGGCAGATGTAAAAGAAATTCTTACAGAAGATGGCAAAGTTGCAGGTGTCAAAGCTGAAACACCAGATGAAAACCTAACAGTAAATGCAAAATCTGTAGTACTTGCAACAGGTGGATTCGGTGCAAATGATGAAATGACTTACGAAAATGACCACGAAATCGATGAGTACGTTCAGTCAACAAACTCACCAGGAGCAACAGGTGATGGTATCGTAATGGCAGAAGCACTTGGAGCTGATACAGTTGATATGGACAAAATCCAACTTTATCCAGTATGTGACCCTGAAACAGGTAGACTACTTTATGTAGGTGATACAAGACTAGTTGGTGGAGCACTTCTTGTTAACAAAGAAGGGGACAGATTCGTTGAAGAACTAGCAACTAGAAGAGAAATCTCACTTGCAATTAAAGAACAAACAGACCATGTTGGATATCTACTTTGGGATGAAAAATCAAATGAAACTACTGGAACTATGGCATCTAACCCAGAAGAAGCTGAGGAACAATTTGAAAAAGGCAACCTTTATAAGGCTGACACAATCGAAGAATTAGCTGATCACTTCGATATTGACAAAGATGAACTATTAAAAACAGTAGAAACATTTAACGAAAACTCTAAAAAAGAAGAAGATCCAGACTTTAACCTAAGAATGCTAGGATGGACAATAGAAGAAGGACCATTCTACATGTTAAAAGCAGCTCCAGCAGTACACCACACAATGGGTGGTCTAAAAATAAATACAGACGCTGAAGTACTAACAAAAGATGATAAAAGGATCGAAGGTCTATATGCAGCAGGAGAAGTAACAGGCGGTATCCATGGCAAAAATAGACTAGGTTCAGCAGCAATTGCAGATATTACAGTATTTGGTAGAATAGCAGGTAAAAACGCTGCAGAACACGCAAAATAAATATACAAAAAGAGTAGCCGATATGGCTACTTTTTTTTGTACAAAAAAACCAGGATCAACCTGGCATATATTATTCGGTAAATTCTATATTTCCATCTTCTAGTTTTGCAATTCTAGCAAGAGAATAAACTTCTACATCCATATCTTCGATTAATTGACGTCCATTTGAGAAAGATTTTTCAATTACTATTCCGCAACCTACTGGATTTGCACCTGCTTGACGGATTATTGCAATCATACCTTTTGCTGCTTGACCATTTGCAAGGAAATCATCAATCATTAAGACATTTTCACCCTCATTGATAAATTCTTTATTTACTATAAGTTCGTTCATCACTTGCTTTGTAAATGAAAATACGCTTGAATGGTAAACATCTTCGCTGGTTGTTAGAGATTGTTTTTTACGACCAAAAACGCATTTTACTCCAAGCTCACTTGCAGTTGCTAATGCTGGAGCAATACCTGATGATTCTACAGTAAAGACTTTATCGATTTTTATATCTTTGAAATGCTCAGCAAATTCTTTTCCCATTTTAGAGATTAATTCTACATCTATTTGTTGGTTTAAAAAAGAATCTACCTTTAAAATATCATCGCCAAGAACTACACCCTCTTCTAGAATTTTATCTTTTAATTCTTTCATTCTTACTCCTTATTTAAATTTATGTATAACTTATTATTACTATTATAAGGATAAAATCCCAAATAGTCAAAAACTATAACTTCTCTAAATATAGATACCCTAATCAAGTTGGGTAATATAATAATATGAATAGTTTAGAATTTAGTAAAGATTTAATAAAATTTATTGATGAGAGTCCCTTAAATTATTTTGCAGTTGCAAATGCAAAAAAAATTTTAACTGCCAATGGTTTTAAAGAACTAAAAGAAAATGAAAAATGGGATATAGACGATAAAGGTAAATATTTTGTAAGCCGTAATGACACAGCTCTGATTGCCTTTACAGTGGGCGAAGATTTGACAAAAGGCTTTGATATTATTGGTTCTCACACCGATAGCCCTACCTTTAAGGTAAAATCAAACGCTGAGATAAATGATAGTGGATATTTAAAAATAAATATTGAGCCCTATGGTGGTATGATTTATTCAACTTGGACAGATAGGACCTTATCTCTTGCAGGGAAAGTTTCCTACAAAAAAGATGGAGAAATTAAAAGTGAGCTAGTAAATATCGACAAAGACTTGCTAACCGTTCCAAATGCAGCTATCCATATGAATAGGGAAGTAAATAAGGGTTTTGAACTTAATCCCCAAAACCACCTATATCCAATAATTCAAACCATCGAAGAAAATTTTGGAAACGGGTACTTGGAAAAATTATTGGCTGAAGAAATTGGCATAAAAGCTGATGAAATTTTGGATTTTGACTTAGGACTTTACGATAGACAAAAAGGTGCGATTATAAATAATATGTACCAAATCGGCCGCATTGATAACCTTGGATCAGTCCATGCCTCACTAATGGCTTTTGTAGATGCAGATGTAAGTAAAAACAATGTTTTAGTTTTAAATGACAATGAAGAAATAGGGTCTAGAACACCAACAGGTGCATTTTCTCCATTTTTAAGAGATACTTTAAAAAGACTTTGTGATAATCGTGAGCTTGATGATGAAGATTTTTATATTGCTCTTGCAAATACTTATCTAATATCTGCTGACCAAGCCCACGCTATCCATCCAAATTTTAAAGACTACCATGATCCAACCAATCCTATAAAAATGAATAGGGGCTTGGTAATAAAAACTGCAGCAAATGGGGCTTATTCCTCAAACATAGCTTCAAATGCAAGATTAATTGACCTAGCAAATAGCATTGGCTGCAAAATTCAAAAATTTCACAACAGAAATGATAAGGTTGGTGGATCAACAATCGGTCCAATTGCATCAACTGGACTTGGAATAAATTCTATAGATGTTGGCGAACCAATTCTAGCCATGCACTCAATAAGAGAGCTAGGCGGTATAGAAGATCACTTTGATGCCTACAAAATATATAAGGCATTTTATGAAACAAATTTATAAGGAGAATATTTATGGCAATTATGGAAATATGTTTAATACCAATTGGTACAAAGGAAACTTCAGTTAGTAAATATGTAGCAAGTGCTAGTAAGGTTTTAGAGGCTGAGGGGGTAAAACACAAACTAAACCCAATGGGAACAGTTATTGAAGCTGACCCTGATAAATGTTTTGAGATAGCAAGAAAAATGCAGGAAGAAGTATTTAAAGCTGGATCTGATCGCGTTTATACAGTTATAAAAATGGATGATAGACGTGATAGTGACCACGATATGGAATATAAGGTAAAATCTGTAGAAGAAAAGATGTAAAAAAAGATTGCCATTTATTTTGGCAATCTTTTTTTATTTACATAAATACTGGAAGGATGTATCTTAATAAAAATACTACTGCAAGTCCATAAACTAGTGGGCTTACTTCTTTGCCTCTACCAGTTAAAAGTTTGATGCCAGCATAAGAAATCATACCAAATGAGATACCCTCTGCAATAGAATATGTTGCAGGCATCATTAAAATTGTCATAAATGCTGGGAATGCTTCTGTAATATCTGAGAAATTAATTTCTACTACTGTGGATAGCATAAATAATCCTACCACTACCAAGGCTGCAGCTGTTGCTTGAGCTGGGATGATTGAAAATAGTGGGAAGAAAAATGCTGCAATTGCAAAACATACTGCAGTTGAAAGTGCTGTTAGACCAGTTCTTCCACCTTCTGCAACACCGGCAGAGCTTTCTACAAAAGTTGTAATAGTCGAAGTTCCTAAAAGAGCTCCAAAAGTTGTACCAATAGCATCAGCTAAAAGTGCTTTTGACCCCTCAGGAAGATTTCCATTTTCATCAAGCATTTTTGCTTTAGTAGCAACACCAGTAAGTGTACCAAGTGTATCAAATATATCTACAAATAGAAATGAGAATAATACTGAGAACATTTCAAATGAAAATATATTTGAAAAATCTAATTTAAAAGCTATTGGAGCAATTGATGGTGGGCGCGATACTATCGCATTTCCATCTGGTAGTGATGTAACTCCTAAAAATAATGAAATAACAGTTGATGCAAGTATACCCCAAAGAAGCGCACCTTTTACATTTTTAGCTGTAAGAACAACCATGATAATAAGGGCAATAAAAAATACAAAACCTTCTTTTGAAGCAATATTACCAAGTTCTAGTGAAATATCACCTACTCCTACAATACCAGCATTAATTAAACCTATAAGTGCGATAAATAAACCGATAGCAACTGAAACTGCCTTCTTAAGATTGATAGGTATAGCATTAAATAATGCTTCTCTGACTCCTGTAAAGGATAAGATTATAAAAATAAGACCTTCTAAAAATACTGCTGTAAGAGCAAATTGCCAGCTCATGCCCATTTGCATAACTACTGTATATGTGAAAAATGCATTTAGACCCATACCTGCAGATAAACCAAAAGGCATATTTGCATAAAAGGCCATAATTAGCATAGCCACCACTGATGCTAAAATTGTAGCTGTAAATACTGCGCCAGCATCCATGCCAGCATCAGAAAGTATACTAGGGTTTACAGCTAATATATAGCTCATAGTCATAAAAGTAGTAATACCGGCCATGATTTCTGTTTTTTGGTCTGTACCATGTTCGCGTAACTTAAAAGTACGCTCATTAAACGACTCAAATGCCATTGTTTCCTCCTTATTTAAAATGATACAGACTTACTATACGCAAATTATTTATTTTTGCGAAAATTCTTTATTTTTATTTTTTCTAAACTATAATAAATATATAACTTATGGAGGATATATGAGTAGTAAAAACCTATTGCAATTGATTGTTATAATTGTAGGCATTATTTTATCGGCGTTTTTCTCATCATCTGAGACTGCGCTTACCAGTGTAAATATTTTTAAAATCAGACAAATGGAAAAAAATGGAGTAGAAAAGGCTCCACTCGTTAGAAAATTAGTAGATAATATTGGATCAGTATTAACAACCATTTTGATTGGAAATAATATTGTAAATATAGTTACCACAACTATTGCAACTATATTTTTTACAGAAGTAATTGGTCCAAAAGGTGCGGTAATTTCGCCTATTATCTTAACGATAGTAGTTCTTATATTTGGAGAGGTTACTCCAAAAAATATTGCAGCTGCAAATAGTGAAAAGTTAGCCCTTAAGGTGGCTAGACCTATTAGATTATTCGATATTATTTTAAAACCAATAAACTTTATTTTAGGAAAAATAACAGGAGCCATTACCAAAATTTTCGTTGGTGAGGAAGAAAGCACAAATCTTGTAACAGAAGAAGACTTAAAAACTATCGTGGATGTTTCTGAAGAGCAAGGAGTCATCAATAACGAAGAAAGTGAGATGATTAATAACGTATTTGAATTTGGAAATTCGTATGTATCAGACATCATGACAGCAAGAACAAATATGGAAGTCATATCCATAGAGTCTGATCAAGAAGAGCTAAACGAAATACTAAAAGAAACTAACCACTCTAGAATACCTGTTTATGGAAAAAATATCGATAATATTTTGGGCATACTTCATATGAAAGATATAGTATCTACTATTGCGGATGGTAGAAATTTAGATTTAGAAGAGTTGATCCGACCAGCATACTATGTGTATGATAATATGCACATTTTTGATCTTTTTACAAATATGAGAGCAGAAAATGCTTCTCTGGCTATAGTAATAGATGAGTATGGTGGCACCAGCGGTCTTGTAACCATTGAGGATATTGTTGAGGAATTAGTTGGTGAAATCGATGATGAATACGATATAGATGATAAAGATATATTTAAACTAACAGAAAATTCTTATTTGGTAAAACCATCCCTTCATCTTAGTGATTTTAATGATTACTTTAATTTGGAGCTTGAGGAAATTAAAAACGACTCCATAGGAGGATATGTAATTGATCATCTATCCAGAATCCCAGAGCAAGGTGATTGTGTTGAGGTTGATAATGTAAGAATTACTGTAGATGAAGTAGATAGATACAAAATAGAGATGATAAAAGTTGAATTTATTTAAGGAGATGTAATGAAAGATACAGTTTATATAAGTGGGCATAAAAACCCAGATACTGACTCAATTGTTTCTGCAATTTGCTATGCCGATTTAAAAAATAGACTGGGAGATGTAGAGGCCATTCCAGTTAGACTTGGCAAATTAAATCCAGAAACAAAATTTGTTCTAGAATATTTTAATGTTCCTGCACCAGTTTTAAAAGAGTCAATGATTTTACAAGTTAGCGACTTAAATATTGATAAGGCTTATGCAATAGATCCAAGTATTCCAGTAAGAGTAGCTTGGGATATTTTTCAAGAAGGACTTACTAGCTCGCTAGCAGTTGTTGATAGCGAAGGAAAAATAATTGGTATTGCGTCACTTTCAAATATTACAAAATCATATATGGATGTTTGGGATGATAAAATCATAGGCAGGGCTGATACACCTATAGAAAATATAATAGATGTTTTATCAGCAAAAGCCTTATCCATGCCAAAGAATCAAAGGCCATTTGACGGTAAGATGACTGTAATGGCTATGAATGATGATAATCAAGAATTTGATAATTACTTTAGTGAGGGTGATATAGTAATAGTCGGTAATCGTATTGACTATATGGAATATCTAATCACCCGCAAAGTTGGCCTTGTAATCCTTACAAATGGATCAACAATCAGCGAAGATTTGATAGAATATGCAAATGAAAATGATGTTACAATTTTATCTACTGAATTTAACACATTTATGACATCAAGATTGTTACCCATGACAATACCAGTAAGTCATGTTATGACTGATGATGATTTAGTATATTTTTCTACTGCTGATACTATTGATATAGTTCGCGAAAATATGGCAAAATCAAGATTTAGATCATATCCAGTAGTTGATGAAAATAAAAAAGTGATTGGTTCTATTTCAAGATACCACCTTATTTCTTCAAATATGAAAAAATTGATTTTGGTAGACCATAACGAAAAAAATCAAGCAATTGATGATATTGACCAAGCAGAGATAATAGAAATTATAGACCACCACAGAGTAGCAAATATATCTACAACAGCTCCACTATTTTATAGGGCAGAACCAGTGGGATCTACAGCTACAATTATTTCTGAAATGTATTTTGAATCAGGGCTTAGACCATCAAAAGAAATTGCAGGTCTTCTTTGTGCAGCAATTATCTCAGACACACTTTTATTCAGATCACCAACAACTACAGATATTGACCGTCGCATCCTAGATCGCATGAGTAAGATTGCAGACATAAATCCAGAAGAATTTGCAAATCAAATGTTTAAGGCTGGTACTAGTCTAAAAGAAAAATCTCCAACAGATATTGTAGAGGGAGATGTAAAAACTTTTACAATTGCTGGTGAAGATGTAAGAGTAGGTCAAGTAATGACTATGAATCCAGAAGAATTAGCACCACTACGTGATGAAATTGTAAGTCTTATGGAGGAAAAAATTAATTCAAAAGGCGAAACTACATTTGTATTAGTCCTTACAGATATATTTAACGAAACTAGTGAACTCTTAGTAGTAGGAGAGCATGTGGCAGATATAGAGGAAGAATTTGGTCATAAGGTAGAAAATGGAACTATTTCTGCACCAGGAGTTCTTAGCCGTAAAAAACAAGTCATTCCAAGACTGACAAATGCATTTATGAAAGCAGACTAAAATTTTCCTAGCATTTAAGGTGACCCCAAAAAGTTGGACTTAACATCAGGCATAGATTTATATCTGTGTC
>NZ_JAEUYX010000007.1 GCF_016798225.1 Anaerococcus sp. mt242
TTTTGGCATGAAAAAAACCCCTCAATCCATATTCCGGATTTTGGGGTTCAGCTCAAAACTGATCCTGCTTTTTTAATACTAAAATTTTCCTATACCTAATTTTTTATTATCTGCACCCTTGTTGTAAGCTGATTTTACTAATTTATCAATTAGTTCTTCGTACTCAATCCCTGAGGCTTTTGCTTCTAAAACATATGGAGATGAAGTTTTAGATAATCCTGGCATGGTATTTATTTCCATTATATAAGGCTCGCCATCTGCATTAAGTCTAATATCAATTCTTGCGTAAGTATCACAATTCATAGCCTTAAAAGATTTGATGGCTAGGTATTTCATTTCTAGCTCTAATTCTTCATCAATTTCAGCTGGAGTAGTTTTAATAGTCCATTTATTTTTAACGACATCCTTAGTTCTAAAGTTAACTCCACTTTCTTTATCAAAAGTAATTTCGGTTACCTCTAATGCTTTTATCTCACCCATATCTTCAAGAACTCCGACAGTAAATTCTCTACCTGGGAGGAATTCTTCAATGATTATTGGTGGGTTTACTTCAGAAAATATCCTGTCTAAAGTTTTTTCTAAATCTTCTTCGTTTTCTACCAAAGAATCACTCCTGATTCCTACTGAAACAGCTTCTGATTCTGGTTTTACAAATAGGGGATAGCTTTCTTTAAGCTCTTCTTTTAACTCTTCATCTTTTGAAAATAAGATTTGTGATTTTACTATTGGTAAACCATGAGATGCTAAAATTAAGTTTGCAGTCTCCTTTGAGAGAGCAGTAGCTTGCGCTAGCATACCGCTTCCTACTATTGGAATTCCTAGTAATTCTAATGCTGCAAATACATTTCCTTGAAGTTTTAGATTTTCTAATGGATCGTAATGGATAAATATTACATCAAGTCCCTCAATTTCCATAATATTTCTCATCATATCGATATTTGCTGGGATCTCATAAACTTCGTGGTTTTTATATTCCAATGCTTCTTTTATAGATGATAGCATATTTTTCATAATCCTATCTGCATTTGGATTTACCTGTCTGATTTCTTCTGTCATGTTTTCGTATTCTGCGTAAACTAAAGCAACTTTCATATGTACTCTTCCTTTTATAACATTAATATAGTAAATTATTTCCTGATAAACAAAAAGAATTAGGTTTATTCACCTAATTCTAATGATATTTGGTTTTTGGTTTTTTCTCGTTCGCCCATCATTTGATTGTAGCATTCCCTGCATAATGGTTCATACTTATCTTTTGAACCAATTTGGATTCTTGATTCATCAGTTGATTTTCTGTATGATGCCCAGGCATCGTCACCACAATTTGCACAAATGGCATGGTGCTTGGTAAGCTCATCTGCAATTGGCATAATTTCTTTTATAATTTCAAATGGTCTAGTTTTATAATCCATATCAAGTCCTGAGACTACGATGGTGATATTTTTTGCCATAAGTTCATTAAAAATATCGATAACTTCGGTTGGATCATTTGGGAAAAATTGCACTTCATCAATTCCTATGGCATCTAGCTCGTGCTTGGTTGCGTATTCCAGAACATCATTTAGATTTTCAACCTTTATGGCATCTAATTCTAAGTTATCATGAGAAACTATTTTTTTATCATCGTCACGATTATCAATTGCTGGCTTAAAGGCGGCAATCTTGTAATTAGCAATGCGCATCCTATAAAGCTCGCGCCATAGGGAAGTGGTTTTGCCTGAAAACATTGATCCTGTATGAACTATTAGTTTTCCTTGTTTTTTCATTATCTAACCTTACACATTAAATCTAAAGTTAACTACATCACCATCTTGCATAATATAATCTTTGCCTTCCATTCTTAAAAGGCCTTTCTCACGAGCAGCATTTATAGATCCACTATTTACTAAATCATCGTAAGAAACTATTTCTGCTTTTATAAATCCTCGGGAGATGTCAGTATGGATTTTGCTAGCTGCATCCACTGCTTTGGTACCATCTTTTATAGTCCAAGCGCGTGTTTCCATTTCACCAGTTGTTAGAAATGAAATGAGATCTAGGGTTTTGTAGCTATCTTTTATAACTTTATCAGTACCAGACTCGTTTAAACCAAGCATAGATAGGAAATCTTCTTTTTCTTCATCTGTATCAAGTTCTGAGATTTCCTGCTCGATTTTTGCAGATACTATAGAAACTTCTGCATTTTCATTTGCTGCAAATTCACGAACTTTTGCAACATATTGATTATCAGCTCCATCATTTGCTGCATCATCTTCATTTACATTACAAACATAGATTATCGGTTTTGTTGAAAGTAATTGGTAAGAACGAAGCAGTTTTCTTTCATCATCTGTTAGGTTAAGGACTCTGGCTGATTTTCCTTCTTCAAGCACAGCCTTTACCTTATCCAAAACTTCTACCTCTTTAGCCACTTCCTTATCATTTCTTGCAACTTTTCTACGTTTTTCTAAAACTTTATCAATCATATCAAGGTCAGCAAAAATTAATTCTAAGTTTATGGTTTCGATATCACGGATAGGATCAACGAATCCATCAACGTGTGTTACATTTGGATCATCAAAACATCTTAAAACTTCAACAATAGCATCAGTTTCTCTAATATTTGATAAAAACTGGTTGCCTAGACCCTCACCTTTAGAAGCGCCTTTTACAAGACCGGCTATATCATAAAATTCAATTGCAGCCGGAACTATTTTTTTTGACTCACTGATTTTAGCTAGGACATCTAGTCTTTCATCAGGTACATTTACTAGCCCCACATTTGGATCAATTGTTGCAAAAGGATAGTTTGCAATAAGTGCTCCAGCTTTTGTAATAGCATTAAATAAAGTTGATTTTCCAACGTTTGGCAAACCTACAATTCCAAGTTTCATTTATATTATCACCCCTCTAATATTTTTACACGATTGTATTTATTATAATTGATTTGCTAAAAAATTCAATCACTGATATGCTACCAAAAAGAGTGCTAAAAGGTATAATTATTTTATAAAATCAAGGAATTTTAACCTTTTAACAAAGTTACTTTTTTAAATATTTAAGGGAGTTTATATGAATATAGATCAAAGATTAGAAGACTTAAGAAATTTAATGGCAGAAAGAAAAATAGAAGCATACATAATTCCAACTTCTGATCCACATCAGTCAGAATATCTAGCAGCTCATTATAAAGAAAGAGAATTTATTTCTGGATTTACTGGTTCTGCGGGAACTGCTGTTGTTACACCAAATGAAGCAAAAGTGTGGACAGACTCCAGATATTTTTTACAAGCAGAAAAAGAATTGTCTAGATCAGAATTTGAATTAATGAAATTAGGAGATGAAGACTATCCATCTGTTGAAGAATACCTAGACCAAAGTGTAAGTGAATTTGGAAAAATTGCCTTTAATGGAAATTTGTTTTCAGTAAGAGAATATAAAAAACTCAGCGAATCAATGGGATCACGTACTCTAGTATCTGATATTGATTATATTTCAAAATTATGGAAAAACCGTCCAGATTTAAGAAAAGATAAAGCTTGGTTATTAGGCGAAGAATATACTGGCGAAAGTACAGAATCAAAATTAAGTCGTATTAGGGAAGAAATGAAGAAAAATGAATACGATTATTATTTTATAGGGGCAGTAGAAGACATATGCTGGCTTTTAAATATCCGTGGAAATGATATTGATTTTAATCCAGTTGTTCTATCTTACATGCTAATTTCAAAAGATAGGGCCTACTTATGCATAGACCAAGAAAAATTAGATGGAGAAGTAAAAGAATATTTAGATGAAAACAAAATAAAAATTCATTCATATGATTATATTTTTACACTATTAAAAGATATTCCTGGAAAAAATCGTATTTTCCTAGATCCAGCTCGTACTAATGTAGCAATTTATGATGCAATAAACTCCAATGTTAAGGTATCCACTGGGACAAATATTACTACAAATATGAAGGCGATAAAAAGTGAAAAAGAAATAGAAAATACTAAAGAAGCTTACATTATAGATGGAATAACCTTAGTGAAATTCTTTAATTGGTTAGAAGTAGGAGCAACAACTGGTACATTAAACGAATATGTAGCTAGTAAAAAGCTTCGTGAACTCCGTGCAGAAAATGAGAGCTTTGTAGAAGAATCTTTTGAATCAATCATAGGATTTAAGGATAATGCAGCCATAGTTCACTACGCGCCAGCAGATGTGGGCTCAAAAACAATTAGAACAAATGGAATGATTTTGATAGATTCAGGCGCTCACTATAAAGAAGGAACGACTGATATAACAAGAACTATTGCACTTGGAGAACTTAGTCAAGCAGAAAAAGATGATTACACCTTAGTTTTAAAATCACACATTGCACTATTTTTAGCGAAATTTAAAGAAAAAACCACTGGATCAAGATTAGATGCTATTGCTAAATATCCATTATGGCAAGCAGGAAAGGACTTTTTCCACGGAACAGGACACGGTGTTGGTTATCTATTAACAGTTCACGAAGGACCACAAAGACTTGGTATGGGACCTGGATCAGAGATAGAATTTAAAGAACATATGTTTACATCAGTTGAACCAGGTTTATATATTGCAGGCAGCCACGGAATTAGAATAGAAAATCAAGCTGTTGTGAAAAAAGCAATGGGAAATGAATTTGGTAAGTTTTTAGAATTTGAAAATCTAACCTACCTTCCAATTGACACACGTCCAATAAATATTGATATGTTAACAAATGATGAGATTAACTGGATTAATGATTACAATCAAAAATGCGAAGAAGTTTTAGCTCCACACCTAGAAGGAGCAGATTTAGAGTATTTGAAAGAGAGTTGTAGACAAATTTGAGTAAAGAAGAACTAAGGGCGAAGCTTAAAGAACTTCCTGATTTGCCAGGAGTTTATATAATTAGAAATGCCGATGATGAAATAATCTATGTCGGAAAGGCTATTTCTCTTAAAAAAAGGGTTCGCCAATATTTTGATAACAATAAAAACAAGGGTGCCAAAGTTTTGGCCATGGTTTCCCACATTGACCACTTTGAATATATCATAGTAGAAAATGAAGTGGAGGCCTTGGTTTTAGAATCAAACTTAATCAAAAAAAATAGACCAAAATACAATATCGTCCTTCGAGATGACAAGCAATACCCTTATATAAAAATCACAAACGAAAAATTTCCCCGTATCCAAAAAGTAAGACAGATTTATAATGATAAGGCTAATTATTATGGGCCATATCCTGATGCCTATGCAGTAAATGATGCCATAGATTTATTTCATCTATACTATCCATTTAGAACTTGCAATCTAGATTTTGAAAAAGGACAGACATTAGATAGACCATGTCTTAATTATTTTATTAAAAAATGTAACGGACCTTGTACCCATGATGAAGATGAGAGTCGCTACATGAAGCATTTAGATGATATAAAACTTTTTTTGGAAAACAAGTCTGATAAGATTCCAGAATGGGTTTTAGATAAGATGAATGAATCTAGTGCTAATTTAAATTTTGAAATGGCTTCAAAATATAGAGATTATTACAAGGCGCTATCAACGATATCCGAAAGACAAAAAGTTACAGAAGCTGCCGGAGAAGATATGGATATTATTGCCATGAGCAAGGGTGTAACAGCTATTGTCATGCAAGTTTTCTTCATGCGTCAAGGAAAAATTGTAGAACGTGAACATTTTATAATAAAAAATGACTATGTAGAAACCGATAAAGATATCATGAGCTCTTTTATCAAGCAATTCTACCTTGACATAATGTATATACCAAAAGAAATTTTGATAGAGACAGAGCCAGATGATTTAGAAACTATAAATGAATTCTTAAATCAAAAACGTGGGACAAAAGTCTTAATCCATAAGCCAAAACTTGGCAAGAAGAGAGATTTAATAAATATGGCTCTTACTAATGCCAATGATATGCGCATAAAATACGAAAAGCAAGCTGAAAAAAAAGAACGTAAGAAGTCAGCAGGTATCAATCAGCTAAAAGATATTTTGGATATGACGGAGATAAAACGTATCGAATGTTATGATATTTCAAATACATCAGGTGTTCAGTCTGTAGGATCTATGGTAGTTTTTGAAGATGGTCATCCAAATCCAAAAGAATATCGCAAATTTAAAATAAAAACTATTGAAGGACCAAATGACTATGGTTCCTTAAAAGAAGTATTAACTCGTAGATTTAAAAATGGTATAAAAGAGATGGAAAATGGCAATACTTCTACAGGTTTTGGAAATATGCCAGATTTAATTTTAATGGATGGTGGAAAGGGTCAGGTTTCATCAGCCCTAGAAATCCTTGATGAATTTAAATTGGATATAGAAATTGCAGGACTTGTAAAAGATGATAAGCACACCACCCGTGCTATAATTTATCAAGGTCAAGAGATATTTATTAACCGAAATGATCCGGTTTATAAATTAATTTACGAAATCCAAGAAGAAGCCCATAGATTTGCAATAAATTATCATAGAAAACTTATGCAAAATACAATGAAAACATCTGAGCTTGATAATATCAAGGGTGTAGGAATAAAGACTAGAACTAATTTATATAAACATTTTAAAAGCATATCCAATATTAAAAAAGCTAGTGTTGAAGAACTAATGGAAGTACCCTTAGTCGGCAGAGCCCAAGCCCTTGAAATTTACAAATACTTTAGATTAAAGGGATAGAAATAGGAGCATATTTATGGATAAAAATAACAATATGGTGGATAAATCATTAAATGAGCCTCAAGAATCAATGGTGGAAAGCGAAACTATATTAAAAGAATTACAATTAGGTGAGGAAAAAAATACTATAAAACTTCATAAGGTTGTTGAAAGATTAGGACTTGAAATTGTCCACCAATCATCAGATTATTATGATATTTGTCTGTTAAGCGCTGATGTAAATCGTCCTGGTTTACAATTGGCAGGATACTTAGAAGATTTTCCCTATAAGAGACTTCAAGTTATTGGTTCTGTCGAATACACATATCTTACAGGACTAGATAGTAAGCTTCAATATGAAAGATTTAGAGGCATACTTTCATATAGCATTCCTGCGGTAATTTTTTCTTATGATGTTGACATTAACCATGACATATTAGACTTAGCCGATTATTATGACAAAACAGTCTTAAGATCACCAGCAAAAACAACTAAATTAATTTCTGATATTTCTGATGAACTAGAATATCAGTTAGCCCCAAGAAGCAATGTCCATGGTGAGCTTTTGGAAGTTTTCGGTGTTGGGGTTTTAATTATGGGAAAATCCTCAGTTGGAAAAAGTGAAACTGCCCTAGATCTTGTAAACCGCGGTCACAGATTAGTTGCAGATGATATGGTTGATATAATGGCTATTGATAACAAAATTATTGGTGAGTCGCCAGATAATATCCGTCATTATATGGAAATAAGAGGGCTTGGAATAGTAAATGTGAGACGTTTATACGGTACAGGGTCGGTTAAAAATAGTACGCAAGTAGAAATGGTAATCGAGCTTGAGCAATGGAAAGAAGATTACGAGTACGACAGACTAGGGCTTGATGATCATTATATTGAGCTATTAGATGTCAAATTACCTCACTTAGTTGTTCCGGTTAGAGCAGGGCGAAATCTAGCTATGATTGTAGAAGTGGCTGCTATGAACCAAAGAGAGAAAAATTTTGGCTATAATGCAGCTCGTGTAATGACAAATAAGATATTTCATAAAGAATTAGTTGATGAAAACGATGACTTTGAATAAGTTTATCGTTTTTATTTTTTTGCAAATA
The DNA here is from genome assembly GCF_016798225.1 of Anaerococcus sp. mt242. Taxonomy (GTDB): domain Bacteria; phylum Bacillota; class Clostridia; order Tissierellales; family Peptoniphilaceae; genus Anaerococcus. Next base: position 7,760 of record NZ_JAEUYX010000007.1, read on the forward strand.
TATTGGTTAATTTTTAAATAAATTAATTATTTTGATATTATTTACCAAAGGCTCTTGACATTCGCTTTCATCTTATCTATACTTAAATTAGTGTTAACGATAATTGCTTATTAATTATTTTAGGAGGTCTAAATGACAATTACTAGAGCAATGAAGACTATGGACGGTAATACCGCTGCAGCTCACGTATCATACGCATTTACTGACGTTGCAACCATTTACCCAATCACACCATCTTCACCAATGCCAGAATCTATTGATGTATGGTCATCAAATGGACGTAAAAATGTTTTCGATAGAGAAGTTATGGTTAAAGAAATGCAATCTGAGGCAGGAGCAGCAGCAGCATTTCACGGTTCACTTGCAGCAGGAGCACTAACTACTACATACACAGCAAGTCAAGGTTTATTATTAATGATACCTAACATGTATAAAGTTGCTGGAGAAAGATTACCAGGTGTATTCCACGTTGCAGCTAGAACTGTTGCTACACACGCACTTTCAATCTACGGAGACCATTCAGATATATATGCAGCTAGACAAACAGGTGTAGCTATGCTTTGCTCAAACTCTGTACAAGAAGTTATGGACTTATCACCAGTATCTCACTTATCAGCTATTAAAGGTAGAGTACCATTTGTTAACTTCTTTGACGGATTTAGAACAAGCCACGAAATCCAAAAAATTAATGTTTGGGATTACGAAACATTAGAAAACCTTGTAGATTTCGAAGCAGTTGATAATTTCAAAAATAACTCACTTAACCCAGAAAGACCAAAACACATGGGTACAGCTGAGAAGAATATCTTCTTCCAAAGAACAGTTTCAAGAAACAATGCTTACACAGAAATCGTGGGTATTGTAGAAGATTACATGAACCAAATTAACGAATTAATCGGTACAAACTACGGTCTATTCAACTACTACGGTCAAGAAGATGCTGAAGAAGTTATCGTAGCTATGGGTTCTGTAAACCAAACAATTCGTGAAACAATTGATGAATTAGTAAAAGACGGTTACAAAATTGGTTTAGTAGAAGTTCACCTTTACAGACCATTCTCTAAAGAACACTTATTAAAAGTTGTTCCTAACACAGTTAAGAAAATCGCAGTTCTTGATAGAACAAAAGAACACGGAGCTGAAGGACAACCTTTATACCTAGATGTTAAATCAGCATTCTACGGAGTAGAAAACGCACCAGTTATCTATGGTGGTATCTACGGACTTTCAAGTAAAGATACAGTTCCTGGAGATATCAAAGCTGTTTATGACAACCTTAGAAAAGAAGATACAAAAGATAACTTCACACTTTCAATCACAGATGATGTTACAAACACATCTTTAGAAAGAGAAGACTTCAAAGTACGTCACGAAGGTACAACAAGATGTAAATTCTGGGGATTCGGATCTGATGGTACTGTTGGTGCTAACAAACAAGCTATCAAAATCATCGGTGATAACACAGACATGTTTGCTCAAGGATACTTTGACTATGACTCTAAAAAATCAGGTGGTTTAACAGTATCTCACTTAAGATTTGGTAAAGAACCAATCAAATCAACATACCTACTTGACGAAGCTGACTTTATGTCACTTTCAAAACAAGCTTACCTACACCAATATGATGTATTAAAAGGGCTTAAAGATGGTGGTACATTCCTTCTTAACACAACTTGGAGTGAAGAAGATTTAGACGAACACCTTCCAGCAAATGTAAAAAGATACCTTGCTGAACACAATATTAACTTCTACATCATTGATGCAAGCCACATTGCTCAAGAAATTGGACTAGGTTCAAGAACAAATATGATTATGCAAGCTGCATTCTTTAACTTATCTCAAGTACTTCCAATTGAAGAAGCTGTTGGATACTTAAAAGATTCTATAGTTAAAGCTTACGGTCACAAAGGTGATGATATTGTAAACATGAACTATTCAGCAGTAGATGCAGGTCTAGAAGCAGCTAAAAAAGTAGAAGTTCCAGCTGAATGGGCAAACGCTACTGAAGAAGAAAAAGCTGAACAAGCAGAAATGTCAGAATTCGTTAAAAACATCTTAAGACCAATGATTGAACAAAAAGAAGATGACATTCCAGTATCTGCTTTCGTAGATCTTAATATTGAAAATGGTGAATTCCCATCTGGTACAACAGAAGTTGAAAAACGTGGTATTGCTCTAAATGTTCCAGAATGGCAAATGGAAAATTGTATCCAATGTAACCAATGTTCATTTGTATGTCCTCACGCTGTAATTAGACCATTCCTAGTAACAGAAGATGAAAAAGCAAATGCACCTGAAGGTTTCGAAACAAAACAAGCTATTGGAAAAGGAATGGAACAATACGAATTTAGAATTCAAGTATCTCCACTAGACTGTACAGGTTGTGGAAACTGTGCTGATATCTGTCCAGCTCCAGAAAAAGCTCTTCTAATGAAACCATTCGATGAACAAGTAGAAAGTCAAAAAGAAAACTGGGAATACGCTCACGAAGAAGTTGGTTACAAAGAAGATGTTATGGATGATAAAACACTTAAAGGAAGCCAATTCAAACAACCATTACTTCAATTCTCAGGAGCTTGTGCAGGTTGTGGTGAAACTCCATATGCTAAACTTGTTACACAATTATTCGGTGACAGAATGTATGTTGCAAACGCAACAGGTTGTTCATCAATCTGGGGAGCAAGTGCACCAGCTATGTCATACACAATCAACCAAGAATCAGGTAAAGGTCCAGCTTGGGGTAACTCATTATTCGAAGATGCTGCTGAATACGGATATGGTATCAAATTAGCTGCAGAATCAAATAAATTACTTCTTGAAACAAGAATGAATTCATTCTTAGACTTAAACCTTGATACACCACTTAATGAAGCATTTAAAATGTGGTTAGAAGGTAAAGAAGATGTAAACTCATCTAAAGAAGCAACAGCTAAAATTCTTACACTTGAAAACGAAACAGTTGACAGTGAAGAAGGTAAAGCTCTTCTAGAAGATATTTACAACCTAAAAGACTACATGATTAAAAAATCATTATGGATCTTCGGTGGTGACGGATGGAGCTACGATATCGGATTTGGTGGTGTAGACCACGTATTAGCAAGTGGTGAAAACATCAACATTCTTGTATTCGATACAGAAGTTTACTCAAACACAGGTGGACAATCATCTAAATCTACACCATTATCAGCAGTAGCACAATTCGCTGCATCTGGTAAAAAAGTACGTAAAAAAGACCTTGGTTTAATGATGACTTCATATGGTTACATCTACGTAGCACAAGTAGCTATGGGAGCTAACCAAAACCAAACAATCAAAGCTATCAAAGAAGCTGAAGCTTACGATGGACCATCATTAATCATCGCTTACGCACCATGTATCAACCACGGAATTAGAATTGGTATGGGTAAATCACAATTTAGAGAAAAACAAGCTGTTCAAGCTGGTTACTGGCACTTATGGAGATTTGACCCAAGACTTGCAGAAGAGGGCAAAAATCCATTCCAATTAGACTCTAAAGAACCAAGCGAATCATTCCAAGAATTCCTTCAAGGGGAAGTAAGATACTCATCACTTAAGAGATCATTCCCTGAAACAGCAGACGAATTATATGCTGAAGCAGAAAAAGCAGCTAACGATAGATACGAAACATATAAGAGACTTGCTGGTAAATAAGGTTAAAAATTAATTAGCAAAAAATGCCATATGAAAATATGGCATTTTTTTTAAAAATAATTAATAAATTTTTTAACAAAATTATAATGGAAGCTAAAATGAATAGAGCAATTTTATTTACAAAAGCACCTAATCTAACTAATAGTAAAACAAGACTAAAAGATTTCCTGTCTGAAAAAGAAAGACTTGATCTGATGAGAAAACTTATAAAGAAAAACTATAAACTTCTAAATCAACAATCCATAGAATCAGTAATATATTTTAGTGGATGTGAGTCAGATTTAGACTTTATAGAGAGCCAAAAAATTCCCCAATGTGGAAAAGATTTAGGGGAAAAAATGCGTAATGCAATTTTTAACCAGCTAGATACTTACAAGAAAGTTCTTTTAATAGGATCAGACTTAGAAAATCTTACAGAGATACAAATTGAAAAGGCCTTCGAAAAGCTAGACAAATTTGATGTAGTAATTGCATCAAGTATTGATGGGGGATATGGCCTGATAGCTATGAAAGAAAAACTGGATATATTTTCTGATATAAAATACTCAACCCCCAATGTATTGGACGATACTATTAAGAAAATAGAAGACCTTGATAAATCATATTTTTTACTTAATCCAATTCGCGATATAGATACCATAAAAGATTTGATAATTGCTGAGTTTGATGATGAAAACATTACAGATCTTGGGAATGGTGAATATAATTTAAATTATAAACTTAATGATATGGTAATTAGAATAAATCTTGCATCCCAGATGGGATTAGGTGAAAATCAATTAAAGTATGAATTTGATGCTTTAAAAACTTTAGAAAAATCTAAGGTTACTCCTAAGGTCTATGATTATTATAAAAATGGTAAATACCTTAATAAATCATTTATGACTATGGAATATGTCGAGGGTAGACCTCTTAATTATGATACAGATATGGATATTGGAGCAAAATTATTAAGCTCAGTCCATAATTTGAAAGTAGACTTCAATAAGTTTATCTGGGCTAAAAAACCTTTTCTTAGTATGTATGAGGAATTTCAGTCCATGTTTTCCCATTATCAAAATTATATCCACAAAGATCCAATTGTCGAGTCAAAAATTTTGAAATTTTTGAAAATAGCTAAAGATTCAGGTTTAGATTCTGAGATAGAAAATCCATGCATTATAAATACTGAGTTAAACAATCGTAATTTTATAATTGGTGAAAAATCAGTGGTAATTGATTGGGAAAAACCAATTATTGGTGAGTGCGAACAAGATTTAGCTCACTTTTTAGTGCCTACTACTACAAATTGGAAGACTGATACAATTTTATCTGAAGGAGATATGCTATCTTTTTTAAAGATTTATGAGAAGTATCGAGAAGTAGATTATGATAAGTTTTATAAGTACTTAATGTTTAACTCATTAAGAGGGGTGACATGGTGTTCTATGGCAAAGGTAGAATACGAACAAGATAGATTTTTATCTAATGAAGATACACTTATAAAAATAAATAAGTTTTTAAGTATTGAATTTTTAGATATGTTAGAGAAGTTTTATAGGAGCTATAATGGATAATAAAAAATTAGAAAATTTCATGGAAAAGGGCTATAACTGTTCTCAAACAGTATTTTCTTATTTTGCTGAAGATGTGGGAATGGATGAAGAAACTGCAGTAAAAATTTCTACGCCTTTTGAAATGGGCATGTATAAATCCGATATTTGTGGTGCATTGACTGCATCATATATGGCATTAGGTCATAAATATGGGTCTACAGATCCTTATAAAAAGATTGAATTAGCAAAGATGATTTATAAACTTGATAAAGAATTTGAAAAAAGAATGGGTCATACAAAATGTGCCAATCTTTTAAAAGTAGATGTAAATACAGATGATGGATTTAATTATGCAGTGGAAAATGGTTTGTTATCAAAAGTATGTGGCAAATGCATTACAAATGCAATTGAGATTACAGAAGAAATAATGAGGGAAAATGATGAAAATTAAAAATTTATTTATTACAAGTCTCCTGTGCTTAGGGATATTAACCGGTTGTGCTAACAATGTTAATGAGAAGGCAGTAGAAGAAAAAGCACCAGTAAAAACAAGCCAATCAGAGGAAAATGAAGAAATTAAAGAAACTTCTGAAACAAGCGATGTAATAAGTGAAGTAAATTATGATGAAATAGCTAAAAAAGCTGAAGGAACATCTGTAAATTTATATGGATGGGGTGGGGATGATAAGCGTAACCAATGGTTAGATGATTATATAATTCCAAAGATGAAAGAAGATTATAACATCGAAGTAAATCGTGTAGGCATGGATATTGATGAAATATTAAATCTTATGCTAGCAGAGAAAGATTCTGAAGAAGGTGATGTAGATGTGGTTTGGATAAATGGTGAAAACTTTGAAAATGCAAAGAATAATGGTTTGCTTTTTGGTCCAATAACACAGGTACTTCCAAATTTTAATGATTATGTAGACCAAGATGATGAAGGAATAAAATACGATTTTGGTGAACCAGTAGAAAATATGGAAGCACCATATGGTGGAGCTCAATTTGTATTTATGTATGACAGCTCAAAAATTGATAATCCACCTAAAAACGCTGAAGAATTATTAGAACTTGCCAAAGCAAACCCTGGAAAAATAACTTATGCTTCTTTGCCAGATTTTACAGGTTCAGCTTTTATTAGAAATATTATTTCTGATATCCAAGGTTATGAAGAATTTATGGATAAGGATCTAACTAAAGATAAGCTTAAAGAAATGCTAAAACCAACAATTGATTATTTAAATGAATTAAAACCATATTTATGGAATGAAGGTCAATCTTATCCAGCAGATAACCCAACTCTAGTAAATATGTTTGCAGATGGTGAATTAATAATGGCTATGAGCTATAATCCAAATGCCGCATCAACTGGTGTAGCTGATGGACAATTTAATGAAAATGTAAGGACAGCAGTATTTGATAAGGGGACAATCGCAAATACACACTTCTTAGCAATAAGCAAAGGATCTTCAAACAAAGATGCTTCAACGGTTCTTATAAACTTAATATTATCCCCAGAAGCTCAAATTTCAAAAGCTGATCCTGAAACTTTAGGAGATCTTCCTATAATAGATTACGATAAATTAACTGATGAGCAAAAGAAATTATATGATGAAATTCCAAGCGGTAAATACACTTTATCTACAAAAGAATTAGAAGAACATAGAATTCCAGAAATGCCAGCAAATCTTGTGCCTTTGATTGAAGAAATATGGGAAGAAGAAGTACTAAACTAAAAAACTTACTTAGCTATTCAGGATTAATACTAATATTATTATTAATCTTGATTGGCTTTAGTAAGTCAATGTTAATAAGTTTTGGACTTTTTAAAGAAGTAGGGCTTGATAGTTTTACCTTTGACTTTTATAAAGAAGTTCTTAAAGATAAGACTTTTATATCAAGCCTTATTTTTTCTTTAAAAATTTCTATTATTTCAAGTATTTTAGCAGTATTGCTGGGTATATTTCTTTCTTATGGCATATTTACCAATAAAATATTTGATATGTATTTAAAACTACCCGTGATTGTGCCACATATTATAGTTGCAATTTTATTTGTAAATTTATTTGCCCAAACGGGGGTGATTTCCAGAGTATTTTATAAGCTAAATTTAATAGATGATTCAAGTTCATTTATTCAATTATTTTATAACAAAAATGCTTTTGGGATAATTTTAAGCTATGCCTTAAAGGGTGGGGCTTATGCAGGCATGGTTTTTTTAGAAATCTATCGAAATATTAGTTCAAATCAGCTACTTGCTGCTAAAAATTTAGGGGCAAATGATATTCAACAATACTATTTTATAATTTTCCCTTTTATAAAAAGGCAAATGATAGAAACTTTTCTAATACTTTTTAATTTCGCTATAAGTTCTTATGAAGTTCCACTTTTGATAGGTCCCACTAGTCCAAGAACTCTTGCTGCAAAATCTTATATCGAATTTACTAAAAATAGCTTTGCCTATAAGCCTAAGGCCTTAGTTATAAATATATTTTTAATCATTCTAGGTCTCTTATCATTAGTAATTGTGTATATCATAAAGGATGAAATTTATGAAGAAAATGTCTAAGATAGTATTATATATTTATATAATTATATTAATATTTGCGGGAATAGATTTGTTATTTACTAGCTTTAGACAAAATTATCCTTGGCCAAACTTAGTATCTGCTAATTATTCTTTACGATCCTATTTGTACTTATATAGAGATAGGAAATTTATCAAAGGAATACTAAATTCATTAATAATTGGCTTAAGTTCTAGTACCTTTTCAGTTTTACTGTCCATTGCAATTACTAAAAAAATTTATTATAAGTCTAGGGGATATAGACTAATAAGTTTTATAGTTTTTTTACCTTTTTTAATAGGCGCTACTAGTATAGGCCTTGGTTTGCAATTATTTTTTAAATCTATTGGAGTTACTGGCTCAAAAATACTTATTATAATTGCTCAAAGCATTTACATTATTCCTTATGCAGTTAGGATACTAAAAGCTGGGTATAGTTTTCTATCTGATAATCTCATTTATGCTGGAAAAATGTTAGGGGCTGGAGATAAAGAAATTAAAAGAGAAATAGTTTTTCCAATCCTAGCGCCTTTTATAAAGACAGCCTTTATTATGGGATTCATTCTTTCGATTAGCGAATACTATCTAACCCTAGTATTAGGATCTGGCCTTGTAGAAAGTTTTATGACTGTAGCTTTTCCATTTTTTGTAGCTAGAGATAGGGCAATTTCTTCAGCAGTGAGCATAGTATTTTTAATTATTAATATCATTTTTATATTAATCATAGAAGTGATTTTTAAAATAGTATTTAGGAGGAAAAAATGGGTCTTATAAGGGCAAAGAATATAAGCAAGTCATATAATAATAAAAAAATACTTGATAATATAAGCTTTGATTTAGAATCTGGTCAAGTTTTATCTATTGTTGGCAATAGTGGATCGGGAAAGAGCACTTTATTAAAAATTATCTCTGGAATTATAGAAGAATTTTCTGGGAAAATATATTTAAATGAAAAAGAAATCACAAACTTATCTATAAAGGAACGTAAATTTATCCTTATGTTCCAAGATGATGAACTATTTCCTCATATGACAATTTTTGATAATGTTGGTTTTGGCCTAAAAATGGATGGTAAAGATAAAGACTATATAACAAAAGAGGTGGAAAAATATCTAAATTTGGTTGGACTAATAGAGCATAAAGATAAGTACCCATCTCAATTATCAGGGGGAGAAAAACAAAGAATTGCCCTAGCTCGTAGCTTGATTGTAAAACCAAAAATGCTTTTACTAGATGAGCCATTTACTGCACTTGATCCAACTTTAAGAAATAAACTAAGAAGTGAAACTTTTAAAATCATAAAAGATCAGAATATCCCAACTATATTTGTAAGCCATGACCTAAATGAAGCAGTGGAAGTAGCAGATAAACTTGCAATCCTTGCTGATGGGAAATTTATAGCCTATGATAGGCCCAAAAATATTTATCAAAATCCAGACAATAAGGCCACTGCAAGTTTTATATTTAAGGATAATATAATAGGTAAAAAACTTATCAAAAAATCTGATATTGATATAATAGACGGTGATGATTACAGTGTTATAGAAAAAACTTATAGGGGAGATTTTTTTTCTTATAAATTGGATGGTCAATATACTTTGTCAGTAGATAGCCCTAAAGAATATTTTTTAGGTGATAAGATAGGGATAAATATAAAACAAGTGATAGAATTGGAGGAGAAGTGAAAAAAGTTATAATAGATACAGATTGTACTATAGATATAAAAGGGTGTGACTTAGATGATGCTTTTGCAATTCTTTATTTGATAGCCCATCCTGATATAGATGTGAGACTTATTACAACAACTTTTGGTAATAATAATGAGGATGTAACTTACAATGCTACAAAAAAAATGCTAGATGATTTAAATATTGACATACCACTTGTAAAGGGCGGCCTTTACATCCATGATGCGGCAGAAGCTATAAAAAAAGAAGTTGAAGAAAATGATGATATCATCATTTTATCTTTAGGAGCAACAAGCAATAGTCAAAAGGCTCTAGCCTTAGGAATGGTTCCTAAAAGAGTAAAATCTTTTGTAGCCATGGGTGGGATTACAGATGAACTTAGATTTAACAAAAAAATTATGCGTGAGCTAAACCTAAGTATAGACTATCTATCCACTATATATGCATTAAAAAGATTTGATAATATTGATGTCATTACTGGCAATAATTGTATGAAGCACAAATATCAAGTGCCAGTTAATGCGGTTTATAAAAGTGAGTTTATGAATTATTTGAAACCATCTCTAAATAGGGTTAGTGAAGAATTTATGGATGAGTTTGGAGAAAGCAAATTAGTTGTTTGGGATGCACTGGCTGCACTTTATATAACAAATCCAGAATACTTCACTGACTATAAAAAAGATATATCATTAGATGAACATTTACTAAATGGATACCTGGTGGAAGGAAATGATAAAAAAGTAAATTTACCAGAAATAAAAGAAAATATAAATGCTATGAAGTATATAGTATCAATAATTGAAAACAATAATTAAAAAGACGGGGAATGATCCTCGTCTTTTTTATATTTTTTTATAAAGTTTAGCTATTTTTTCTATATCATAACCTTTCCTATACATTTTTTGCAAAATTTTCATCATAAATCCAGTCCTTAGGGGATGATTTTTTAATCTTCTTGAGGAAGTATATATAGGGTAGTCTACTTGCTTTAACTTATAACCATGGTCTTTGATATCCATAGATAATTGATAATCTTCCATTAAAGGAATTGCCTTATATCCTCCGATTTTTTCGAAAATTTCTCTTTTTATAAATATGCCTTGGTCACCAAAAGCAATATTTTTTCTCTTTACCCTTAGATTTGAGAAAAATTCTATAAAATCTAGGCTAGGATTTGTTGGATGAAATTTTAAGGTAAAACAACCTGCATCAAGATTGGATTTTTCTATTACTTTTATACAATCAGGACCTATATAGCTATCACAGTGGAGGAAAAATAAGTAATCACCCTTGGCATACTTACTTGCTGCATTCATCTGATTTGATCTATACTTTGTTTCTCTTATTTTAGGATATGTGATTAGGTCGTAAGTTCCATCACTACTAAAACCATCAGTAAATATTACCTCGATATCTCCCTTTATTTTAGCTAATTGTTTTTCAATTTTTTTTACATTTTCTACTTCATTATAAGTTGGAATTATTATTGTTACCATGTTTTTTATCATATATTTTTTTAGCTAGGAGGGTCAATACTGTAAATGCCACAAGAATTACTATTGAAATTATAAATTCTTTACTACCCACATCTGTTATAGCTGTCCCTACATTTAAATAAACCAAAGTTCCTGGAATAACTGAGATGATAGTAGTAAGTAAAAATGGTACAAATTTTATTTCAGTTAAGCCTGCAAGATAGTTTTCAAAAATATAAGGAACTGCAGGTACTAGTCTAAATATAATAAAAGTAGTTATAAGTTTTTTCTGATCTTTAGTATAAATTAAATCTAAATATTGATCAGGTAATTTATCTTTTAAGATATTATAAACTTTATCCTTAGCATATTTGTGTGAGATTAAATACATCAGTGTTGTATTTGTAGCAACCCCAATTGTTGTATATATTAGTCCGTTTAAAAATCCAAACAATGTTCCACCTACTATTACAATACTAAGGGTCGGGAATAAAAAGACAGGAAGTATTGTAAATGCGATTATATATATTATAGGTGCTAAAGCTCCGTAAGATTCTATTTTTGCTTGTAATATATCTATATTAATTGATTTATTTACCCAAACTATTAAAGCTATCACTAGGATAGCTTTAATAACATTATAGATTTGTTTTGTGTTTTTCATTGTATCTTTTTCTTATGAAAGCTACGAGAACAGCAAGGATAGATATGATTATTACAAACATAAATATTCCACGTGCTCCGCCATCAAGCTCTCCACCTGTGTAGGAATACACAATAGTTGCTGGTAATTGTCCAAGTCCTGTGGCTAGGAAAAATCCCCAGAAACCCATTGATGTAAGTCCTGCAGCATAGCTTACAATATCAAAAGATATAAATGGTAAAAGTCTTGCTAAAAGAATAGTGTGTTTACCATATCTTGCAAAGAAATCTTCGATATTTTCTAAAGCTCCTTTGCTAGAAAGTTTGATAACTGCATCACGGCCTAGTGATCTTGCTATAAAAAAGCATAATGCGGCTCCAACCATAGCTGAAGACCATGAAAGTATAGCTCCCTTAACCCAGCCAAAAATAGCTGCATTGGCTAGTGTTATCAAAACTGCAGGAATAGGTGCTATAACAGATTGTAAAACCATTAATAAAAAAGAAACTACAGCTGCTTTTGCGCCATAACCACGGATGTATTCAATAACACCACTTAAACCACCAGTACTGATGGCTTTTAAAGCGTTATTAATTCCATTTCTAAATGATGGGATTATGAAATAAGCTAGTAATAAAACTAATAGGGGCACCAAAATAGCAAGTTTAGAAGAATTTTTTAATCGTTCTTCTTGTGGATTTGTCTTATCTGTGTGTCTCTGTGTCATATTTTATTACCTTAATTTTCAGATAGATCATATCCGTCGTATTCTTTAGTACCATCAAGAGCGTTTATTACTTCATGGCCTTCATTTGCTAACATATCAGCTACTTTAAATGATCTGTTTCCTGAGTAGCAGTGTGTTAAGAATGGTTTATCAGTTGGTAATGTTTTGATTAATTCTTCTGCTTGATCAACTGGAACATTAATTGCTCCTGCTAAGTGACCTTTATTGTAGTCTTTCTCATCTCTAACATCTACGATTGTGTAATCGCCTGTTTTTGCAAGTTCTATAAATTCTGGTCCTGATACTGATGTTACTTTTGTTTTTGTGGTGTAATCAAAATCTCCATATGCTCCAGCAGATTTTACATTTGTAAATCCATTATCTACTAAAGTCTTATAAGCTTCTTCTGCTTTTCCAGTAGTTTCACCGTAAACAACAACATTTTTGTCTTTAGAATCAGCTAGTTCATCAATTCTTTCAGCTAATTCATCAGCTGGAAGTGTGATAGCGTGTTTTACGTGTCCTTCTTTGTAAGCTTCAGCTTTTCTTGTATCAATTACTAGATATTTTTCCTTTTCGTCGTTATCTTCTTGGATTTTATCTAGTTCTTCACCTGTAATTGTTTTAACTTCAGTTTCGGAATTATCTTTAGCAGTATCATCAGTGGTTGCTTCATCTGTTGTAGATGTTTCTGATTTGTTAGTATCTTCACTTGTATTTTCTGTAGAAGTAGTATCTTCAGTTTTTGTTTTTTCTGGTGCTGTAGCTGTGTTATTTCCACAACCTGTTAGGGCAAAAGTACCAATTAGCATAAGTGTAAGTAGTTTATTTGTTTTTTTCATATTTTTCTCCTATTTTGTTAAATTCTAAAATATTTATCAATAGCAATAAAAATGATATTGCATATTTAGTAAGCTTAAATTTATTAATATTAATGGTCATTAAGATTAATATTGCAATTGTAGACAATAAATTAATAACTCTTAATGTTTTGTACTTATAAAAGTTATAGATTAAATAAATCAATAATCCCAAGCTAATAAGTATTATTATGATTTTAATATTATAATTATTTTCTAAATTGTAATTATAGTAAACTAGTGTTCTTTGAACTCCCATTTTTTTTCTTGAAAAGTATTGGATTAAAAAAATGCCTAATAAGAAAATTAATTGAAAGATCGAAAGTATAATATTTTTATTCTGTGGCTTTGTCATTTGATAAGTCGCCGACTTTTTTTATTTCTGCACCATCTTTTGGATCACCAAGTTGGGCAGGAAGTTCATCATGCATTTGCCACTCGTTCCATCCACCATCAAATAATTTTGCAGTAATTCCTTTTTCATAGAATTTTAGGATTGGCAGGGCAGCTCTCCAACCAGTTCCGCAGTAAAATACCATTTCTTTGCTGGTGTCTACACCTTCAGCCTCTAACATTTTTATCATATCTGTGTAGATGATATATGTTCCATCTGGATTTTTATAGTTCGCTTCATCATGGCCGTATATTGCACCTGGCAGTTCACATGCTTTTGGAATATAAGAATATCCACTGGTTTCACCGACATATTCTTCATAGCTTCTAGTAGAAATGTATTGAACATCATCATTTTCATCTTCAATGTCTTTTTTAGCTTCTTCTAGGCTCACTATAAATTCTGGGTGGGCAGGATATTCACCTTTAAAATCATCTTTGGCAACTGCTTTATTTTCACCATCTTCTGTTTCATAACCCTTGTCCATCCAAACTTTAAGGCCGCCATCAATTAGCTTTATGTTTTCAACACCTTCTATCAGATAGGCTAGAGCTACTCTTGGTGCTCCAGAATCAGGACCGTATAAAAATACTGTTGTATCTTTATCAATTCCGTAATCTAGCATTGATTTTACAATTTCATCATCGCTTTTTAAATTCCAAACTGGGCCCTCTTCGATAGTATCAGTATTTATATGAATAGCTCCTGGGATATGATTTTTTAAATAATCCTCGCTGGCGTCAGCTTCACCCCAAGTAACTTCTGCTATTACATAATCACCAACATCTTCTTTGCCATCAATTACATCTTTTACATACTCAGCTGTAACAAAAATATCCTTGTTTTTTGTCCTTCCACAGCAATCAAGTATTTCACCGTCATCAGAATCTTTGATAGTTTCAGATGCAATTTCTTTTTTTTCACCATTTTTTGATTCTTCATTTGATTCTTCTACTTCATTGCTGTCTGATGTTTCTTCGCTTACTTTTTCATTTTCTGCAGTATTTTCATTTGCATTTTGATTTGAACAAGCTGTAATACTTAAAACAAAAAACAAAGTAAAAAATGAAAGGCCAAGTTTTTTTATGATTTGATTAATATTTAATTTTTTCATTTATTCTCCTGTTTATTTAAAAAATTTCGCTTTAAGTGCATTTTTTAAATAATCCGTATTTACTTCTTCATCGATGCCTAAAAATACTGAGACAAAGTGGTGGACCTTGTTATATTTGGAAAATCGCATAGAACAAGTTGCACAATAAGTATAAATCTCATCATTTTTAATAGATTGAGCCATACCATCTGCTATTTCTTTTTCCTTTTTACTTGCTAGACCTCCTGCACCACAGCAATTAGTTGATTTAAACTTATCTTGCCATTTTGGAGCGTGTCTTTTAATGACTTCAAATATTTCTCTATTATATCTATCAGAACATGGGTAAAATACATTGCATTCATGATCTATGTCTTTTATATAATTATATTCTTCTAGCCATTCAAATATAGAAATTATTTGAGCATCGTATTTATTTTTCATCTGATGGTAGCAGTTTGGACATGCAGTTACAATCCTATCTATATCCAGATTTTTTATTTGATCATCTAATAACTTACTAGGAGTATCTTTGTATCCTGAGCTTTTAACTGGATTTTTGCAACAGTCGATAGAAAAATCAAAACCCTTATCTTTAAATAAGTCTATTAAAGTCTTAGAAGTTTCTGGATAAAATGCTGGAAAGTTGCAACCTAGATATAAAAGATCCCTTGATTTACCTTTGTTTTTTGGAAGGTTTCTAAAGGGGTAGGATTCTTTAGTAAGTTTTACGAGTTTATATTTTGGAGTATTTTGTCTAAATGCCAGTGAAATATATTTGCCGTTTAAATTTTTAGGACAAACATCACTACATTTATTGCATAAAAAGCATGAATAAGCTAAGTCTTCTCTTTTAGTAAAATCTAATAAGTTTATACTATATTTACTCAAAAATGGACAATTATCAGTACATAGCCCGCACTTGATACAATTGTCCTTAACTATTTTCAGATAATCCATTTTATTTCCAATCTTTATGATAAAATATTTTAAGTGTGTACTAAAGCCTAGGGCTTATCTTAAAATATTACATTTAGCTTATAAATATATTCAAACTTCATAGTGTACTTATTGCCTTTGCAATTATGAAAATGTTGTCATATATCCGTTTATATATTAACACAAAAGATTATTTTGTCAATATATATACAGCAAATCTAGAATGCTTATAGTATAATATAACAAATATATATGATATAATAGGTCCAAATAATGGAGGATACAATGTCTATAAAATACGTAAATAATTTAGGCAAGGTTACTATAGATGATTCTGTACTCAGCAACATAGTTGCAGCTACAGTAATGCAATCATACGGTGTAGTCGGCCTTGCATCACAATCAGCAAAAGATGATATTTATCAATTATTAAAACTAGAAAATATGAGCAAAGGTGTAGAAATACATAGAAGAGATGATGGAACTCTTACAATTAATATTTCAATTTTTATCCTGTATGGTGTAAGAATTTCAGTAGTAGCACAAAATATAATTGACAATGTAAAATATACAGTCGAAAAATCTCTAAATGTTAGAGTTTCTGATGTAAATATTTTGGTGCAAGGAATAGGACAGTAGGTGAATATGAGAGAAATTGATGCAAATAAACTCCACCAGATGATAATTGGAGCTTATGAATTATTAAATGAAAATAAAGAGATGGTTAATCAATTAAACGTCTTTCCGGTTCCAGATGGAGATACTGGAACAAATATGACTATGACTATGAAGTCAGGGGTTGATAAAGTTAATCAATTAAATAGTACTAGTTGCTATGAAATTGCAAAAGCTTTATCCCAAGGAACCCTTATGGGAGCTCGTGGGAACTCCGGAGTTATCCTATCTCAACTTGTAAGAGGGCTATCTAAAGCTATTAAGGGCAAAGATATTATCGAAATTTCTGATATAAAAGAAATTTTTCAAATAGCAAATCAAACAGCTTATAAGGCTGTAATGAAGCCAACTGAGGGAACAATCCTTACAGTTAGTCAAAAGATGACTGATAAGGCAAATGAAGTCTATAGCGAAGAAATTAACTTAGATGAGTATCTATTTGAAATAATTAGTGCAGGGCAAATAGCATTAGATAACACACCAAATCAACTTCCAGTATTAAAAGAAGCAGGTGTGGTTGATTCTGGTGGACAAGGATTGATCACTCTACTTAAAGGTGCATTTACTGCTTTAAATAGTGATATCAAAATCGAGGATATTCATAGCAAAAGTCAAGCAGCAAAAAAAGATTTGCCTTATGAATTAAGTTTTGAGATAGCCACTACAGAAGAGTCTTATAAAACTATTTTAAAGAATCTTGAAACAATGGCCGATGAAATAGAAGAATCTTTTGAAGATGAAGTATTAAAAGCAAGCTTAAAAACTGATAACCCATATGGGTTACTACAAATGTTAACTGTAGATGGAGAGATTTTAAAGGCTGAGTTTAAAAATTTAAAACCAAATGCAGAAAAAGTTACAAGCAAAAAGTCAAGTCAGGCTAAAAAGTATGGTTTTATAGCTGTAAGTCGCGGCGAAGGCTATGATGCAATCTTAGAATCAATGAATGTAGACGAAATCATTTCTGGTGGCCAAACTATGAACCCATCCACAGAAGATATTTTTAATTCATTAGATCGTGTTAATGCTGAAAACATTATTATTTTCCCAAATAATAAAAATATAATAATGAGTGCTAAACAGGCAGCTGAAATTACAGAAAAAAATGCAGTCGTTGTAGAAACTAGATCTATACCAGAAACATTTGCTGCAATGCTAGAATTTGACGAAGATAGTGATATTGAAACAAATGTAGAAAATATGAACGATGCTATCAAAGAAATGCACGTAGCTGAAATTTCTATATCTATCCGTGATACTTCAATCAATGGCATAGAAATTGTAAGAGATGATTATCTAGGAATACTAGATGGTAATATCGTAACATCAAATGCAAAAATTGTTGATACAGCATTAAAAACTATTGCAAGTGCATTAGAAGATAATGAAGATTTATCGCTTATTACTCTATATTATGGAGAAGAAGTAGACAAAAAAGATGCCAAAGACTTGGTAAATAAAATCAGCAAGAAAAATAAAGATGTCGATGTAGAGCTAGTTTATGGTGGACAACCAGTTTATTATTACACAATAACACTTGAATAATGGACTTACTTGATCTAAAAGGCATTGGAAAAAAGAAAAAAGATACACTAAGAAAACTAAATATCTACACGGTTTCTGATTTGTATAATTACTATCCGACTAGTTTTGAGGATAGAAGTCATAAAACAAATATATTAAAGGCAAATCCAGATAAAAAATCATATTTTGAATGGAAAATAGTAAGTAGGTCATATCAAAATCGTACCAGAGTAGGGATTATAACTTACTTGTTTGCCTTTGAAGAAGAGACAAATCAAAAAATAAAAATCATATGGTTTAATGATAGATTCTCACATCAAAAATTAAAAGTGGGAGATAACTATAAATTTTATTGTAAAGTGAAATCAGAAAATGGGATTTACGAGACTGTCAATCCAATTTTTTGTGAACTAGATGATGAGCAGATTGGCAACATAATTGCAATCTATCCGCTTACAAGTGGGATAAATCAAAAGCAATTATCTGGATTTATTAAAGAAAGCCTTAAAAACTTTGATAAGGATGAAGAGATTTTAGATACTAGTATTTTGAATAAGATCTCCTTTAATACTAAGCTGGATAATTTAAATCAAATTCATTTTCCTACTGAAAAAGAAAATTTGATGGCCGCTAAGTCACAAATTAAAATTATAGATTTTGTAAAAGAACTTATCTATATTGACTATATAAATCAAAATCTCCAAAGAAAACAAAGTTTAGATCTAAAATATGATTTGGATAATATATTAGGGAAATTAGAATTTAAACTCACTAGATCTCAGCTTATTTCTTTAAAAGAAATATTAAATGATGCAAGCAAAGATCAATTGATGAATAGGTTATTAATTGGTGATGTAGGATCTGGAAAAACAATTGTTGCTATAATTGCAATGATTATATTTGCCTTAAATGGCTATCAAGCTGCTATGATGGTTCCAACAGAGGTCTTAGCTATCCAACAATACGAAAAAAATTTAGATTTAATTAGCAAATTTGGATTGAATTTAGGGTTGCTAACTGGATCTCAAAAAAATAAGGATGAGATTAAGGAAAAACTTGCTAATGGTGAAATTGATATTGTAATTGGCACACATGCTCTTATTCAAGAAGATGTAATTTTTAAAAATTTACGTTTTGTTGTAAATGATGAGCAGCATAGATTTGGTGTTGGACAAAGGCAGGCTTTGGGCAAAAAAGGTGAAAAAGTTAATTACCTTACCATGACTGCAACTCCAATCCCAAGAACAATTTCCTTAAGATTATCTAAAATTTTAGATTTATCAATGATAAATGAACTTCCAAAAGGCAGAAAACCAATTACTACAAGTGTAATCACTGAGGCAATGGAAGAAACATTATTTTATGAGATAAACAAAAATTTAGATGAAGGACGACAAGTCTATGTAGTTTCAAATAATATCGATGCCGATGATAAAAATAGTGTAGAAAAGCTATACAAACGTTATATAAAACAATTTAAAACGAGGAATGTAAAAAAACTTCACGGGGATATGAAAGCCGCCGATAAGGATAAAACTTTGAAAGAATTTGCTGAAGGGCGTATAGATATTCTGATTTCAACCACAGTAATTGAAGTTGGAATAGATGTCGCAAATGCTAACACAATGGTAATTTATAATGCAAATCACTTTGGACTTTCATCTCTCCACCAATTACGAGGCAGGGTTGGTAGAGGCCAATACGATTCATATTGTTATTTAGTAAGTAAACATGCTGATAATATGGCAAAATTAAATATCTTGGTAAATAACGAAAATGGCTTTGATATTGCAAAAAAAGACTTTGACCTACGTGGTGGTGGTAAAATTTTATCATCCATCCAACACGGTAGAAATATCAGCCAAATAGAGTTTTTAAATATGGCAAGTGAAGAGATTGATAAGGGCTTTAAAATATTTGATTATCTAAAAGCAAATAATTTTAGAGGCGTAAATTTTTCTTATGTAGAGAAATTTTTTGAAATGGATAAAAGGATAATTTTAAATTAATGAGAGTAGTAGCAGGAAAATATAAGGGTTTTAATCTAACCGCACCCAAAAATAAAAATACTAGACCTACTGATAATAAAATCAAGGAAGCAATTTTTGATATGCTTTATCCAATGAAGACAAATGGTAATGCCCTAGATTTGTTTGCAGGAAGTGGGCAAATGGGTATAGAATTTTTATCAAGGGGTATGGATTTTATTTATTTTAATGAGATAGATAGGTCAAGTTTAAAAACTCTAAATGAAAATTTAGAAAAAATTAATAATCCAAATTATGAGCTTAGTAAATTAGATTATAAATTGGCCTTGGAAAATTATAAAAATAAAGGGATAAAGTTTGACTATATATTCCTAGATCCGCCCTATGATGAAGAATATATCACAGAATCTATCGAATTAATTTTAAATTATGAATTGTTAAATGACGATGGTATAGTAATAACTGAATCAGATAGAAACATTGAGTTTTCTGATACATATGATTTATATCTCATTAAAGAGAAAACTTATGGAAGGAAAATAGTTAAAATTTATATAAAATGAAAGTAATATATCCCGGAACCTTTGACCCACCAACATTTGGGCATCTTGACATTATAAAAAGACTTAGTCAAATGTTTGATGAAGTAGTAGTTGCACTTTTGATAAATGGTAATAAAAATCCGATTTTTACCCTAGATGAAAGAATCGAAATGATAAAATCAGATATAGATGACCATAATCTTAAAAATGTAACTATAAAAACATTTGATGGCCTGATGGTAAACTTTGCAAAAGAAGAAAATGCACACATAATTGCAAGGGGGCTGAGGGGCATGGCTGACTATGAATATGAAAGAAATCTTGCAAGGGTAAATGAAGCACTTTTTAAAGGACTTGAAACAGTTTATCTTTTAAGCAATCCTGATTATTCGCACATTAGCTCAAGCATGGTAAAAGAAGTTGCAAGCTTTGAAGGAGACATTTCCTCCTTTGTAAGCGCAGATGTTGAACGTAAAATGAAAGAAAAATTCAATTATTAAGGAGGAAAACATGGCAAGTACAATTACAGAATTAATAAATGAAATGGAAGATGTTATGGATGAAGCAAGTGCTGTTCCATTTTCTAGAAAAGTATCAGTGGATCCAGACGAAATTTATGAAATATTAAATGAAATGAAAGATTCTCTACCTCAAGAAATTAAACAAGCTGAGTGGACTTATCAAGAAAAAGATAGAATTATTGGTGAAGCTAATGCTGAAGCTGATCGTAGACTAGCAGATGCTGATAAAGAAATTCAAAACTTCAAAGAACAAGCTAAAACTCAATACCAAAAAATGATTTCTGAACACGAAATCACTCTACAAGCTAGAACAGAAGCGGACAGAATCTTACAAGAAGCAGCAACTGAAGCAAATAAAATTAGACAACAATCATATGAGTATATCGACAAATTATTCTCATCTTCATCAGAAAACTTCAGTACTCTAGCTCAACAATTAGAAAAAAATAGAAGATCTATTCTAGAATCTAGATAATAAAATAAGGCGCCATTAGTTTTCCTAATAGCGTCTTATTTTTTTTGTAAAATCCCTATTTATTTCTCGATTCGTAGAAAGATTATATAAATTTGAAGCTTTAATCATTTGTGATAATATTTCTAAATCATCACCATCTAAATTATCCATATCTTTTTTTGTTAGTATTGATTTACTTTTTGCATTTCTAAAAATATATTCACTTTTTTTATTAAATGCCAACACTCTATAGAAATTTGGATCATAATCATTAAGTTTACTCGTATTATCTAAGATATAATTTAAAATTAACCTTTTAATCCTAGAAGAAGTGTATCTTTTAGTAGTGACTTCGTCTAAAAATTGCTCAAATAAATTGTTTTTACTAGCAATTTTTGAAAGATAATTATCAATTCCATTTTCATATCCCAAAATATTTACCATTGGTTTTTTATCTATAAGCAGCAAAAATTTAAATAAATCATATTCATATTCCATATTAGGGATGCCATAGTCTATTTTATTTTTTTCTAAAAGCTTGTAAGAATAATCTGGGACGTGATCTTTGTAGTCAGCGAAAATATTATTCCTAATTGCAGTTGATGAAGAAATTTTTTCTTTTCTTAAGTCACTATCCCTATTTAAAGATGATATTCTATTAATCGGTATAGCTTTAATTTTTGAATTAATTTTCCTGATAGCTCTTATATATTCTAGAGCTAGTATATTATTTGCAGTGATAAAATTACTTTCTCCTAGTATTTTACAAGTAGCATCATAACGAGCCTTGGTGAAAGATGAATTAGAAAGATTTTCCTTAGTTAATCTTTCAAGCTCACTGGATTTGTCAATTAATAAATTTACTTTTTCTAAAAAATCATCAGAATTTATATTCTCAATACCAAAACATAAATAATCTATGCCGATTTTTTCCAAAATTTTGATAGATCCTAGGGCAAAGTATTCTGCAGATTGTAAGGTGATAAATGTTGGCATTTCAATTATCATATCAAATCCAGCTTTGATGGCACTATCTGATCTAGCGAATTTATCTATTATTGCTGGTTCTCCTCTTTGAACATAGTTTCCGCTCATAATGCTTATAGAGATATCTGCATTTGTTAATCTTTTTGCTTCATCCAATAAGTATTTATGGCCATTATGAAAGGGGTTAAATTCCGAAATTATTGCTAAAGTTTTCATAAAATCTTTATACCCCAATTGTATTTTATTTCATGAATAAGAATAATTTTAGATATATTTGAAATATAATTTTAATAAAATTTCCAAAAAAATACAGAATATGGTATAATAATGTAAACTAAATTTACATAGGAGGAATTATGATTTCTGCAAATGATTTAAGAAAAGGTGTTACTTTTGTATATGACAATGATGTTTACCAAGTAGTTGATTTTCAACACGTTAAACCAGGTAAGGGTGCTGCTTTTGTGCGTGCTAAAATTAGATCAGTTATGGGTGGAGGAACAAAAGATGTAACTTTTAACCCAAATGAAAAATTTGAAAACGCTGTTATCTCTACTACAGAAATGCAATATTTATACAATGACGGTACTCTATACTACTTTATGGATCCTGAAACTTTTGAACAAATTGGTATAGAATACGAGGCTGTAGAAGAAGCTATACAATATGTAAAAGAAAACGACTCAGTTCAAATCAAATTCTATGATGGCAATCCATTTAGTGTTGAAGCACCAAATTTTGTAGAACTAAAAGTTACAGAAACAGAACCTGCTATCAAAGGTGATACAGCAACAAACGTTACAAAACCAGCTACAGTTGAAACAGGTGCAGTAATAAACGTTCCAGTGTTCGTAAATGAAGGAGACACAATCAAAATTGATACAAGAACTGGAGATTACCTATCCAGAGTTTAAGGAGAAATGATGGCTAATAATTTTAGAAATGGGCAAGTAAAGATTGCAAATGAAATCTTAGATCAACTTGCTATCAGAGCAAGTGAAGAGATAAATGGAGTTTGTGGACAAGAAGAGAATGATAGCAAACTAAATATTTCGCAACATGGCCCAAAAAGTACAGTTACACATTCAAATGGTAAACTTTTAATAGATCTTAGTGTAAATCTTGATAAAAATGTAAATGTAAGAAAAACAGTAAAAAATATTCAAGAAAATGTAGTAAGAGTTATTGAATCTATGACAGGCCTTAGTGTATCACGTGTAAATGTATCTGTGGACAAATTAGTAATCTAATGAAGCGTAGTAAGCAAAGAGAGTGGGTTTTTAAACTCATCTATGAGGACAGTATAAATAAAATATCAGATGTTGAAAAAACATTGGAAAATCACAACATAGCTGATGAAGATTTTATAAGGGAATCTATAATTTCTTACAATAACAATTATGAAAATATAGAAAAAACTTTAGAAGAATCTTTAAAAAAGAGATATAGTCGTTTATCAAAAGTT
Source organism: Anaerococcus sp. mt242 (assembly GCF_016798225.1). Taxonomy (GTDB): domain Bacteria; phylum Bacillota; class Clostridia; order Tissierellales; family Peptoniphilaceae; genus Anaerococcus. The sequence continues at coordinate 31,512 of NZ_JAEUYX010000007.1, forward strand.
GAGAAAGCAATATTATTTTTAAGCCTAAATGAAATGACCTACATGGATATCCCAGTTTCTGTATCTATAAATGAAGCTGTGGAGCTTGCAAAAACTTATGCTGATGACAATGATTACCAAATGATAAATTCAGTTTTAGGGAAAATTGTAAGAAAATAATATGTTAAAGGCTCTTTCTGTAAAACAATTTAACGAATATTTTAAAACTAGCATAAAACATGATCCCATCCTAACAAGAGTTTATATAAATGGTAGCCTTGCCAATATTAGGTTTAATGGCGCCCATTTATATTTTTCTCTTAAAGAAGGAAACGATATTATAGACTGCGTGATTTATTATTACGATGATAAGGATATTGATTTTGACTTTAAGGAGGGGATGGATGTTTTAGTTCGAGGTAATTTTTCCTATAACAACTATTCATCTAGAGTAGTCATAATTACAAATGAAATAAAGGAAAATGGAGTATCAGAAGAATATTTAAAGTTTATCAAAATGAAAGAAGACTTTAAAAATCGAGGATACTTTGATTTAGAAAATAAAAAACAAATTCCAAAACTACCCAAAAATGTAGGTCTTATAACTTCGAAAGATGGAGCAGCCATAGTAGACTTTGTTTCAGTAATCAATCAAAAACCGAATGATATCAATATAAAATTATTTCCAGTAAAAGTTCAGGGAAATGATGCAGTTGATTTGATTTTAAAAGGTCTAAATGATTTGGAAAAAATGAATTTAGATGTAATTGTAATTACACGTGGTGGGGGATCGAGCGAAGACTTGTCAGTTTTTAATGATAAGGAAATAATTGAACAAGTATTTAGGTCAAATACACCTATTATCTCAGCAATAGGACATAAAATTGATACAACCTTATTAGATTTGGTAGCTGACTTATCATTACAAACTCCAACCGAAGCAGGATCTTATATTATTGCAAATTATACAAATTTAGAAAGTGAAATGAAGAAAAATTTATCTTTGATGAAAGATATTATTTTAGGTCAACTAAGGCTAAATGAATACAAACTTGCAATATTAAAACAAAAATTAAAAGCAGAAAATCCCAAAAACAGTGTTGAGCAAAAAAATAAAGATGTTAAAAGTTTAAAAATTGCTATGGACAAGGCAATAAAAAATAATATTGCCCATAATATAAGCAAACTCAATTTATTAGAAGCAAGACTGAAATCTGCAAAAACATTAATTGAATCTAGGAAAGAAAATATAGTGATCAAAAATGCTCACAATGCTGAAATATTTTCAAAATATTCTATAAATATAGGGGATGAGATTGAAATCAACTTTAGTGATGGAAGGATAAAAGCAGTAGTTACTGATGGATAAATCATTTGAAGAAAATTTAAAAAAAATTGAAGAACTCTTAGAAAAATTAGAAGAAAACAAAGAAAACTTGGATGAGAGTATAAAGATATATGAACAAGCAAATGGTCTTTATGATGAGCTTAAATCTCAGCTTTCAGAATACCAAGCAAAAATTGAAGTAATAGGCAAGCATGAATAAGGAAATATTTCAAAAATCATTAAATGATAATAGAAATTTAATAGATAAGAAAGCAATTTCATATTTTACTGATAAATATAAGCTAGTAGAGCCCTTAGTTTATGCTATGGATTCTGGAAAAAGAATCAGAGCTAATCTTTATCTTGAAACTTTAAAAATGTTTAATAAAGTGATTACGGATCTAGACTTAAATTTTGCTTTAGCCTTGGAAATGGTTCATGCATATTCATTAGTTCATGATGATTTACCAGCTATGGATGATGATGATATGAGACGCGGAAAAGCATCTTTACATATTAAATTTGGTGAAGATATTGCAATATTAACTGGGGATGCTCTTTTAAATGAGGCAAGTTCATTAATATTTGATTTAGCCAGTGAGAATTTAGACTATTCAAAGGCTGGAAGATATCTTTTTGAACACACAGGTTATAAGGGTATGGTCGAGGGCCAAGTATTAGACCTAAGATGTCCTAATGATTATAATAAAGATTATTTATTAAATGTCTATGATAAAAAAACTTCTGATTTATTTAAAGCTTCTATTGTTTCTGCTGCTATTGTTAGTAATTGTTCAGATCAAAAAGTGAAAAAATTAGAAGAATTTGCCTATAATTTAGGTTTGGCCTACCAAATCCAAGACGATTTATTAGAAGATAGCTATACAGATGAACTTAATATTTTAAATGTTTTAGATAAGTCCGCTGCTATAAAATTGTTAGATGATATAAATAAAAAAGCAAAATCATCGATATTAGAATTTGAAAATAACGATTTTTTATTATTTCTGATAGACTATCTATCAGTGCGCGAGAAATAAGGAAATAATATGAAAAAATATACTAGACAAAGACTAATACTTGATATTATTCAGAATAATGAAGTAAAAACTCAAAGCCAGCTTTCTCAAATGCTTAGGGATCATGGAGTTGATGCGACACAAGCTACAATTTCTAGAGATATCAAGGAACTTCGCATTTCAAAAGTACAAACAGATGATTATGAATATAAATATACTGTTGTAGATACAGTATATGATACTTTAAATGAGCGTATGGAAAAGATTTTTAAAGAGTCTGTACTTTCTGTTGAAAAAAGTGGACAATTTTGTGTGATAAAAACTATTTCATACTGTGCGACTGTTTGTGGCCAATATATTACAAATGCAAAACTTGAAAATATTCAAGGTATAGTAACAGGAATAGATACTATGTTTATTACACCACGAGATTTTGATGCCCTAGATGATTTGATAGAAGAATTAAGGGATATGGTTAGATAATGCTTTCTGAGCTGTTTATAGATAATTTTGTAATTATTAAAAGAAATCATATATTTTTTGAAGATGGATTTAATGTACTAACTGGAGAAACTGGATCTGGTAAGTCTTTAATTCTAGAGTCTATAAATTTGCTTTTAGGAAAAAGAGCTGACAAAGATATAGTGGGCCGTTTTGCAGATAAAACTGTAATCGAAGGAGTTTTTGAGCTTGATAAAAAGGCTAAAGATATACTTATAAATAATGGTGTTATATTTGATGAAGATGATAATAAACTAATAGTAAATAGAACTATTTCTCAAAAATCATCCACTTTGCGTATTAACGGGAGAGTGGCAAATCTTACTATACTTAGAGAGATATCACCAATTTTAATTGATATCTATAATCAAGGCGATTCTAATGCTTTTATGAACAAGGCAAACTATATTTATCTTATCGATAATTATTCTAACGATCAAGAAACTATCGATCTTAGAAAAATGATTAAGGCCTTAGTTAATCAAAAAAATGAATATTTAGTAAAATATAACAATCTAAATCTGTCAGATGAAGAAATAACTAGAGAACGAGACTTGATAAAATACCAAATCGAGGAAATTGATAAAATTGATTTGTTTTCTATAAATGAAGAAGAAATTGATGAAGAATACAAGAAGCTAAATAATATCAATGCTTTGCGAGAGTCTATAGAGCTTACGAAGGGTGTGTTGGATAATAGCGATTATGATGTAAATTCAATCTCTTCAATGCTTGGAACAATACTAAGTGAAATTAATTCTTTTTCTGATATCGATAGTAAGGTAAGTGAGTTTTATGATAGAATTTCTGCACTAAATGATGAAGTCAATGATATTTATTCAGAGATGGATATTTATCAAGAAACTTTAACTGGAGATCCAGAAAGAGCTGCAGAATTAGAAGATCTTATAGAACACATTTATAATCTAAAGAGAAAATATGGGGCGAATATCGATGATATCATATCCTATTATGATGAAATCTCAGCTAGAATTAAGGAACTGGATGAGATTGAAGATTTAAGAGATAATCTAGATGATATCTTATCAGATATTGACCAAAAGCTAGATAAAAATGCAAACAAACTCCATGAGATAAGAGTTAAAAAAAGTAAAATTCTTGAAGAAAATATAAATAAATCCATTGCTGATTTAAATATCAAAAATGGTTTGTTTAAGATAGAATTTAGTAAAAAAGAAAATATTGATACTACAGGAGCTGATGAAGTAGATTTTCTGATAAGAACAAATAAGGGAGAAAATCTAAAATCTCTTACTAAAACAGCATCAGGCGGTGAAATATCCAGGATTATGTTAGCCTTTAAAGAAATATTTGCTGATTTTGATGATGTAGATACAATGATTTTTGATGAAATTGATACAGGAATATCAGGAAGAACTGCCCAAATTGTAGGTGAAAAAATACTCGATTTATCAAACAAAAGGCAAGTAATAGCTATAAGCCATTTGCCACAAATTGCATCTCTTGCAAGCAATCATATACTGATTAGTAAAGAAGATGTGGGAGATTTTACTATATCATCTACACAAAAAATTGAAGGTAAAAAGCGTATATTGGAAATAGCTAGACTTATAGGCGGAGTAAATATAACAGATATAACCATAAATTCAGCAAGTGAAATGCTTGAAATGGCGGAGGAATTAAGAAATGAGCGAAAATAAATTTTACGAAACATCGATAAAATCAGATACTATTTATGATGGCAAAATTTTAAAACTCAGAGTTGAAACGGTAGAATTACAAAATAAAAAATATTCAAAAAGAGAAATTGTAGACCACCAAAAAGGAGTAGGCATTATAGCTTATGACGGCGATGATAAATTATGGATGGTTAGCCAATATAGGATTGTAGTTGATAAAGTAATGCTAGAAATTCCAGCAGGTCTAGTTGACCCAAATGAAGCTCCAATTGAATCTGCAAAAAGAGAACTACAAGAAGAAGTGGGATTTTTCCCAGAACAAATAGATTTCTTATTTACTATGCATGCATCTCCAGGATTTACAAATGATAAATTATTATTTTTTGTAGCAAAAAACTTAAAAGAATCAAAACTTGAATTAGATGAGGATGAGAACCTAGAAGCAAAATCTTATCCTATAGATGAGCTCTACAATATGGTAGAAAATGGCGAAATCACAGATGCAAAAACAATAATTGCTATTCAATATGCAATAATGAATAAAAATAATTAATGGAATTTACTATTGAACTAGAGGGCTTTACAGGCCCTTTTGATTTGTTATTAAAACTAATTGAAAAACAAAAAATTGATATTTACGATATTAATCTAGAAGATGTAACTAATGATTATCTATCGGAGATCGAAAAGCTGGACCCTGCTATAGAAGACTTAAGTAGTTTTATATACATAGCTTCAGTACTTTTAAATATAAAATCAAATAAACTATTACCTAGAGAAAAGGAAGAAAATCTAGAAGAAGATTTTATTGCGTATCTAATTGAGTACAAAAAAATAAAATCGGTTCAGGATGATTTAAAACTCTTAGAAGCAGAAGCTAGAAAAATTCATAGCAAATATGGGGAAGACTTGGCAAAATTTGAAGCAGAAGAAGAGATAATTACTAAAGATGTAAAAATTTTAGCCAATCAATTTCAAAAGCTTTTAAAAAGAATAGAAAAGGAAGAAAAACCTCAAAACATCATTTCTCAAATCAAGATACCAGATGTAAATGATTATTTATCAAGCTATAGAAAGGCTTTAGATATAAGAAATGATTTGAAACTTGATCTAATAATAAATGAAATCCATACAAAGGCAGAATGTATAGCAAGTTTCTTGGCACTTTTAGAACTTTGCAAGCTAAGAGAAATATATTTAGAACAAAATCAAGGAAATAAATTTCATATTAAAAAGAGAATGTAGGAAAAAATGGATAAAATTTATCTAAAAGGACTTATTGAAGAGGTCTTATACATTTGGGGCGAACCAATTGGTATAGAAGATCTCTCAACAATAATAACTGATGCAGATAAAAATCAAATAAAGATAGCTATCGATGAGATGGTTGCAGAAAGAAAGCAAAATCAAAGTGGGCTTTTGATAAATAATTTTGATGAAAAATACCAGTTTGTGACAAGGGTTAAACATGATAAGTATTTCTCTGCCCTTGTTAAAAAAAGCGAAAAAAAATTAACATCCTCAGCCTTAGAAACTCTATCAATAATTGCATATAAGCAACCAATAACTCGAGCAGAAGTTGATAAGATCCGTGGTATAAATTCTCAAACTACAATTGATAATCTTTTAGAACGTGGACTTATAAAAGAAAATGGACGCTTGGAGAAAATTGGCAAGCCGATTATTTATGTAACTACTACATTATTTTTGCAATATTTTAATATATCTTCCCTTAAAGAATTACCTGAAATTAAAGAGTTAGAAGAGGATAGTTATGAGGATTAATAAATTTATTGCCCAATCAGGATATACATCTCGTAGAAAAGCAGATCAGTTAATTTTAGCTGGAAAAGTAAAAATAAATGGGAATGTTTTAAATGAAATGGGATATGATGTAAAGGAAGATGATATAGTAAGTATCAATGGTGAGATATTAAAACTAGAAGAATATTTTTATTATAAACTAAATAAGCCAGTTGGATATATAACAAGTAATTTTGACCCTCATAATGACAAAGATTTAAATAATCTAATTGACATTGACGAAAGATTTTTCGCGGCTGGTAGGCTCGATAAGGATAGCCATGGGCTTTTGATAATTACAAATGATGGAGATTTTACAAACTCTCTAATCCATCCTTCATCTGGGATTAGCAAAGAATATATAGTAAAAGTTGATAAATTGCTCAATCAAAATCAAATCGAAAAATTTAAAAGTGGTCTTGATATCGGTAATGGTGAGATGACATCAGATGCTGCTATTCGCTATATAAAAAATAACACATATATAGTTGCTATCCGCCAAGGATACAACCGCCAAATTAGAAGGATGTTTGCTGTGTTTGGATCAACTGTAATTGACCTAAAACGCACAAGAATTGGTGCAATACATCTTGATAAATTAGAAGAAGGCGAATACAGGAAATTTGATGACAAAGAAATGGAATTTGTTTCTTTATGGAAGGAATAGTTATCTATTTCTTTTTTTTATGGTAAAATTTTTATAGTATATGAAAAAAATAGGAATCATTGGAGCTGGAGCTAGTGGACTTTATGCTGCAATAAATTTAAAAAATCAAAATACAGATGTGACTATACTTGAAAAAAATGATAGGATTGGCAAAAAAATCCTCATGACTGGCAATGGTAGATGCAATATAACAAATGCAAAGTTTTATGATGAATTTTTAGAAAACATTGTGACAAATCAAAAGTTTTTATATTCATCATTTAGCCAGCATGATAACTATGCTAGCATGGATTTTTTTCAGAGCAAAGGTCTAGAATTAGTTACCAAAGAATATGATAGAGTATTTCCAAAATCTCAAAAAAGTACTGATGTAATAAGATTTTTCAAAAGAGAAATTATAAAAAATAATATAAAACTTATTACAAATACTGAGGTTTTAAGTATTAAAAAATTCGAAAAATTCTTAGTTAAAACTGATAAAAAAAATTACGATTTTGATTATTTAATCATTGCAACAGGTGGATTGTCATATCCAAATACTGGGGCAACTGGTGATGGATATAAATTTGCAAAAAACTTTGGACACAAAGTTACAAAAACAATTCCATCTTTAGTGCCTATTTTCTTTAAGGATAAAGATTTAGAAAATATAAAAGCCCTATCCCTTGAAAATATAGAAATAAAAGCAGAAACAAATAAAGGAGATTTTTCGCAATTAGGACCAGTTTTATTGACAAAAAACTTTATATCAGGACCTAGTGTTTTAAGACTATCTTCTTTTATAGTGGGAACAGATGTAAGACAAATTTCACTAAATTTATCAGTTTTAGATGAGAATGAACTTGATAAAACTCTAATAGAAATATTTGATAAAAATTCTAATAAGGATATATCAAATGTTTTAGACCCAATTTTACCAAATGCTTTAGTCCCAGTAGTAATAAAAAGAGCACACATAAATCCAGATAAAAAATCTAATCAAATTACAAAAGATGAGAGAAGTAGAATAGTAAAAAATATTAAAAATTTTACCTTGGATTTTGATAAATTCGGCGGATTTAATACTGCGGTTATTACTAAAGGCGGAGTAGATGTCAGAGATATCGATCCTAAAACTATGGAATCAAAACTAGTTTTTGATTTATATTTTGTTGGAGAAGTCTTAGACATAGATGCTTTAACTGGAGGATTTAATTTACAAATCGCATTTACAAGCGCATTTGCTGCAGCAAGTGCTATAAAGGAGAGAATATGACTTATATAATTGCCATAGATGGGCCAAGTGGTTCTGGAAAATCAACTATTTCAAATAAACTGGCAAAAATTTTAAATATAGAATACCTAAATACTGGTGCTATGTATAGGGCAGCAACTCTTTATTTTCTAGAACATTCTTTAAATGAAGACTCAAGTACTGAGGAAATATCAAAGGCCTTAAATAATATAAAAATAGATTTTAAGGATAATGAAATATTTTTAAATGATATAAATGTAGAAAATGAAATTAGGACAGATATTGTGACTAAAAATGTGTCATGGGTTTCTGCAATTGCTCTTGTACGAGAGAGACTAGTTGATATGCAAAGAGAAATTGCAAAAGAAAAATCATTTGTACTTGATGGTAGAGACATCGGTACTGTTGTATTTCCAAATGCTAAGTATAAATTTTATTTAACTGCAAATGCTAGGCAGAGGGCCATAAGAAGATTTGAGCAAAAAGAATCAAAACTAACAGTTGAAGAAATTGAACAAGCGATAATTTCCCGTGACCAATACGACTCCACACGTGAAATATCACCTTTAAAAAAAGCTGAGGATGCAATTGAGATTGATAACTCAAATTTAAATATAGATCAGACGATTGATCTAATACTAAAGAATATGGAAAAATCAGATGTTTTATAGAATTATAAGAATAATAGCTAAAATTTTTATATGGCCACTTTATAGAGTCCATGTAGTAGGATATGAAAATATACCAGCAGATAATTATATCTTATGTGCCAATCACAAATCTGGATTTGATCCGATATTTCTAGTAATAGCCTTTCCGCCTCAAATAAAATTTATGGCTAAAAAAGAATTGTTTGAAAACAAGTTTTTTGCCTGGTTATTAAAAGGACTTGGAGTTTTTCCTGTAGACCGTAAGGGTCGTGACTTAGCTAGCTTAAAAAACTCAATAAGCTTACTTAAAGAAGGAAAAACACTTGGAATCTTTCCAGAGGGAACGAGAACAAAAAATATATCTCGTGAGAATATGAAAGATGGTGTGGCCTATATTGCCTTAAAAGCGAAAAAGGATATATTGCCTGTTGAAATTGTTTCAACTTATAAACCTTTTAGAAAAACATATATTTATATAAATCAACCAATTAATGTAGATAAATATTTATCTATGAAATCAAAAGAGGCTATGGTAAAAATGACTGATGAGGTATTTTTAAATATCTATCAAACACAGCTAAGATAAAAGAAAGAGAAAAAAATGGAAATAATTATAGCAGAAAATTCTGGATTTTGTTTTGGGGTAAAAAGATCTGTTGATCTAGCTCATGAAGCCCTAGATAGCAAAAGAGATAAATATACAGTTGGACCGCTAATTCATAACCCACAATTAGTAGAAAAGTTAGAAAGTCAAGGATTAAAAGTTTTAACTAAAGAGCAAGCTCTTAAAATAAAGGATTCATTAATTGTAATTCGTGCCCATGGAGAAAGTGCTGAGTTTAAACAAGCACTCTTAGATAATGGAAATGAAATACTTGATGCGACTTGTCCGGTCCTAGGAAATATATATATAAAAATAACAGAAAAAGAGAAAGAAGGATACCAAGTTATTATTGTAGGGGACCCTGATCACCCTGAGATAATTGCTATGGACTCTTATTTAAAAAATGGTATAATAGTAGATGATGAGACTGAAGCAAAAAATATTAAAAGTGAAAAACCACTCTATGTTGTAAGTCAAACTACAAATAGAGCTGATTTTTACTATGATATTGCAAATACGCTCAAAGAAAATAATGGTAGTGTTGTGATAGAAAACACAATATGCAACGCAACTAAGCTTAGACAACAATCAGCAGCAGAGTTGTCAAAGGAAGTTGATTGCATGATTGTAGTTGGTGGTTTTAATAGTTCTAATACTAACAAGCTATATCAAGTAGTGAGTTTGTATAACAAAAATGTTTTTAGGATTGAGACTGTTAAAGATCTACCTTTGCAAAAGCTCTCGGAATTTAAAAAAATTGGAATAATCGCAGGTGCATCCACACCTGATGAGATTATTGAGGAGGTAGTTAGTAAAATGGACGAATTTACAAAAGAAGATTTTATGAATAGTCTTGAGGATAGTTTAAAAAAGGTATATCCAAAAGATGTTATCACAGGAACAGTTATCGATGTAAAAGATGATGAAGTTTTTGTTGATATCCAATACCGTGCAGATGGTATCATTAAACTTGACGAAATGACAGAAGAAGAACAAGAAAATCCTAAAGATCATTTTGAAGTAGGAACAGACATTGATGTTTATGTTATTAAACTAGATGATGGTGAAGGAAACGTAGCTCTATCAACAAGAAGAGTTCAAGGAATGAAAGTTTGGAAAGAACTTGCTGAAAAATTCGAAAACGAAGAATTAGTAACAGGTACAGTTTCAGGCTTTAACAAAGGTGGACTTACAGTTGATGTTGAAGGAGTAAGTGGTTTTGTACCAGCTAGCCAAGTTGCAACATACTTTGTTAAAAACTTCAAAAAATTTGTTGGTGAAACATGGGATTTAAAAATTGTTTCAATCGATGAAAGAAAAAATAGATTAGTTTTATCTCGTAAAGATGTTCTTGAAGAAGAACTTGACGAAAGATGGGATGAACTTGAAGAAGGTCAAGTACTTGAAGGTGAAGTTGCAAGACTTACAGACTTTGGTGCTTTCGTAGAAGTAAATGGACTTGATGGTTTACTTCACGTTTCAGACATTGCATGGACTAGAGTAGAAGTTCCATCAGATGTACTTAACGTTGGAGATACTATCGAAGTTAAAATATTAAAATTAAACAAAGAAAAAAATAGAATTTCTCTAGGTCGTAAACAACTACTAGATAAACCGTTCGATTCATTTGTAAATGAACACGAAGTAGGTGATGTAGTAACAGGTAAAGTTGTAAACTTACTTGACTTTGGTGCTTTCGTAGAAGTAGCTGATGGCGTAGAAGGACTAGTACACGTTTCAGAAATTTCTTGGGACCATGTAGAAAAACCATCTGATGAATTAAATGTAGGAGATGAAATCCAAGTTAAAATTATTTCATTAGATAATGAAGAAGAAAAAATTGGTCTATCAATCAAACAACTTGAAGAAGCTCCAGAAAGACCAGAAAGAAAACCTAGACGTGAGAAAAGAGAAAATACTAATAACAACAGACCAAGAAGAAAAGCTGAAAGATCTAACTCAAATAACTTTAGCTCAGATGCTGATCTAAACAACAACCTTGGTAACTTATTAGAACAAGCTCTATTTGCACAAGGTTCATCTGATTTAATCTCTGAAGACTCAGAAGTTGACAATGTAATTGATGATTTCGATTCTGTTGAAGCTCCAGAAGAAAATCTTGATCAAGAAGTTAACGAAGAATTAGCTACAGAAGCTGAAAAGCTAGACGATGAAGTAGTTGATGAAGACATCGTAACACTTGAAGATGAAGAAAATCTTGATCAACCAGCCGATGAAATCGATGATGTTGATGAAAATGAAGAAGAAATAGAATATTAATCTATAAATAAAATTAAAAATTAAAGAAGATGATTTCGATCATCTTCTTTTTTTAAGTGAGGATATAATGCAAAGTTTACAAAAAGAAAAATACAAAGAATATTTTAAGAATAAAACTTACAATATAACCACATTTGGTTGCCAGATGAATGAACATGATTCTGAGCGTATCTCATATATTCTTGAAGATTTAGGATACACATATACAGATAATAGGGAAGAAGCTGACTTTATTTTATTTAATACTTGCTTAGTTCGTGAAAATGCTGAGTTAAAACTGTATGGTCAAGTCTCATCCCTAAAAAGATTAAAAAAAGAACACCCAGAAAAAATCATTTCAGTATCTGGATGTATGATGCAAACCACAGAAGCTCGACAAGTAATAATAGATAAGCATCCAGAGGTAGATATTATTTTTGGTACAAAAAATATTAATTCACTTTCTGATTTGATATTTAGATATCTTGAAACAGGTGAAAGAGTTATAGATATTTCTACAGATGCAGTAAAAGATGATTTCGAAAAATATAATTCCACCAATGATTTCCAAGCCTATGTAAATATTATGCGCGGATGCGATAATTATTGTACTTATTGTATAGTTCCAGAATCACGTGGACGAGAAGAATCTAGACGTCCGTATTCAATTATTGAAGAAATAGAGTATTTAGTCTCTCAAGGCTTTAAAGAATTTACTCTGCTTGGACAAAATGTAAACTCATATGGAAACAACACAGACTATGACTTTACTTTTCCAGAGTTACTAGCAAGAGTTGCTAAAATTCCAGGTGTAAAAAGACTTAGATTTACATCAAGCCATCCAAAAGATTTATCAGATGAGCTAATTGAAGTAATGCGAAATAATGACAACATTTGTAACTACTTCCACTTACCAATGCAATCAGGATCAGATGAAGTATTAAAGAAAATGAACCGTCATTATACAATAGAAAAATACTTAGAAAGAGCAAACAAATTAAAAGAAGAGATTCCAGGCATTGCCCTTTCTACAGATATAATTGTAGGTTTTCCTACAGAAACAGAAGAAGATTTTCAAAAAACAGTTGAAGCATGCAAAAAAGTTGGTTTTGACTCAGCTTATACTTTTAAATACTCACCAAGACCAAAAACAGTTGCAGCAAAATACCCAACAATAGATGATGAAATAGTTCAAGACAGATTCCAAAGACTTTTAGATGAACTATATCCAATGTTTAACGAAAAGAATGCAGAGTATGTTGGAAAAACTGTAGAAGTTTTATTAGAATCAGAATCAAAAAATAATCCTGAAATTTTAACAGGTAGGACTGATACATTCAAATTAGTTCACGTAAAAGCACCGAAAGAATTAATAGGTGAATTTGTAAATGTAAAAATCACAGATCATACATCGTTTACTATATCAGGGGACTTGGTAAATTAATTATCAAATCATTTATGGATAATACAAACTATTTATTATCCTTTTAAAGAAAAGTTATAAGTGATATTATTTTTCTGTAGGGAGAAAAGAGGCGATAAATGAGAGATGTATTAGTAAAAGCCAAGGCAAAAATGGGAAGACTCCCAGATAACGAATTATATTTAGCCTTAGCAAATGAAAGCAATATAGACAAAAAAATTGATATTCTTTCAAAAGCTTATCCTGAAATTGATAACAGGAAAAATAAAAGAGCCCTAGAAGCTGATAATTTCAACTATATGTTTAGTGAACTAAAAAGCATTGATTACTTTTTACGCGGACTTGAAAGTGAATTTTTCAACTTATACTTCTCAAAATATGAAATATTATTTTTGCAAGAAGTTATAGAATCACTAGTAAATAAAAACTACAAAAGAAACTATGTAAGCTTTACAGCTAGTCCTTTATCAAAAGAATTTATTTTGACAGAGGACATGGATCTAGAATCTTTTGTAAATATGAATAAATCTAGCAAGTATTATAGAATTTTGCTTCCATTTTTAAATGAAAATATGGAGGCAGAGTCTATAATATTTTTATCTTCAAATGCTTTAATCAAATTTTATTATCGTAATTTATTAAAACTTGCTAAAAAATTTAATAGCAAAGAACGCAAGCAAATAGAAAAATTCCTAGGTGAAGAAATTAATTTGCTTAATTTTGAGATGCTTTATAGACTAAAATCATATTACAATAGAAATGACGGCGATGTTTTCAACTACCTTATTGCAGGAGGAAATACATATAATGGACAAAGGCTAAAGGAATTAGCAGAAATGTCAAAGATAGATTTTCTCGAAAAAATGAGTGATAGTAAGTACAAACATATTTTCGATGATTACACCCATACTCATAAAGAAATCAGAAAAAGGGAATTAAAACTCTATTATGGTGAAATAACTAAACAAGAGTGCGATATCCTATACGTGATTTCTGCAATGAATATAATGTTTATCAGCGAAGAAAATATCGAAGCCCTTTTAGAAGTTGATGACAGTTTCACAGTAGAAGAAGCAATGGAATATCTAATAGTGAGGTAATAATGGCAGTAGAAAAAATGTACCTGGTAAATATGATATCCGATAAAAAAAACCTGGACAGTTTTTTGGAAGATGTGATCAAAATTGGTGATATCGAGCCACTTGATTCATTTAATCAAATTACAAACAGGAATTTTAACATAACAGCTAGTGCTGAAAATGTTGACATTACTGAAGATATCAATAACTTATCAGGATTTGACAGAAATGATGATGGGTTTATTAACAAGCTTGAAGAGATGAAAAATTCTCTAGGCATTGATAGTAACTCAGAAAATGGACAATTACTTGACCATGAAAGAGTCGATGAACTTTATGATAAACTTAAAGTTTTATTAGACAAAAAAACAGAACTAGAAGAAAAATCAAAACAGCTTGAAGTCTATAAAAAGAATGTAGACTTACTTAAACAATACGATATCGATATCGATAAAATTCAAAATTTAAAATATTTTGATTATAGATATGGAGTAGTTACTGAAGATGGTCGTTTTATCCTAAAAAATAACTACGAAAATATCCCATCTTTAATTATCCATTTGGATGAGAATGTAGATCGTGCAAGCTTAAATGCATTAGATGAAATTTATGCAATTGATGAAGCAACTTATAACTTAAATGAAAAAACAAATCAAGTTTTAGAAAATGAAAGAGAAAATGCTCGCAATGTTTCTCTAAAACTTGATCAAGAATATAGTTTAAAAACAAAAAATGAATCAAATCAAATTTATAATGATATTATGCAAGGCGCTTCAGATAGAGAAAATAAAATCAATGCAGACTATCAGTCAAGAATTAACAACATGAATGATACTTATAGTAAACATAAGGATGAAGTTGTTGATAAGATAGTAGACTTCTTAGTTAATTCTGAAAGTTAGATAAGAGGTATATGAAAATGGCAGGTAATCAAAATTTTAATAATATCAGATTGGAAAATACTGGCGATTATCTACAAATTCAAGCCCAAAATGTTAAAGATGATGTAGGGGAAAAGTTAAAAAGTAAAGTCTTTAAAGATAATAAGTTGCAAAAAGAAAAAAATAATTTTTTAGATGCAGATATTATTGGAGACACTTATGAGGATAATTTGACAGATATAAATAATTCTAAACAAAAAATAAAAAAAATACCTAATATCGACAACCAAGACCTACTTGAAAAACAAAGTTATCTGATGGTTTATCCAAAAAAAGTTAGCAAAGACTTAAATAGAACTATCAATACTCTAGGTTTTGTAGAAAATACTATTCCTGAGGACAGTAATTACAAAAATATTGATAATGAAATTGCACAAATAGACGAGAAACTAGAATCATTAAACGATGAGATTAATCGATTAAGCAATGAATATCAAGATGTAATCAAGGATTTATCTTATAATTTAAATTATGAACAAAGTGCAAGCGACTATCAAAATAGCATGGCCTTTGGAGATAAATACTTTTATTTCTCAGCTTTAGTTCCTGAATCTGATCTTAAGAATATCAAAGGTCTTGAGGATAAGTATTCAGATACTAAAATTGTAAAAAAAGATATTATGGTTGAAGATAAAAAGAAGAAACCTAAAAAAAATGATAATAAGCAAAATAATAGAAATGAAGAAAGTTATTTGCTTGTTTATCCAGAGAAAGTTAAAAAAGATGTATCTCGTTCTATAAACACTCTTGGATTTATAGATAATGAAATTCCAGAAGATATTGATATAAAAAATATAGATCGAGAATACGCAAGTGTAAATGCTGAGTTAAATAATATAAATCTTGAGATAAATGAACTTGATAAGCAATATAAAGATGTTATGAACAATATTGCTTATTCACTAGATTATGCTCAAAAAGCAGAGGATTTAAAAAGCAATATGGCTCAAGGTGATAAATATTTTTATTTATCAGGTTGGGTTCCAGAATCTGAAGTTGATAAATTTAAATCTTTAGAAAATAAATATGAAGATACAGTTTTATCAACCAAAAAAGTTGAAGAAACTAGTGAGGCACCACCAACAAGGCTTAAAAATAATTCATTATTTAAACCTTTTGAGTTTTTAGTTAATATGTATGGTGCACCAAACTATGATGAAGTTGACCCGACTCCATTTTTTGCAATCACATATTTATTATTATATGGATTAATGTTTGGGGACTTGGGCCAAGGTTTAGTATTTATAGCTATAGGTTTGTGGCTGTCAAAGAAAAATAAAGTTTTTGGCGGTTTAATCAAGCGAATAGGGATATCTGCTTCGTTTTTTGGACTTATGTATGGTTCATTCTTTGGACGCGAAGACTTAATTCCAGCTTTACTTATCAAACCATTTGATAATATTATGACTGTTCTAATTGCTTCTGTAGCCTTTGGTGTGGGACTTATGGTAATTTCTTATTTAATAGGGGTCTACAATAAAGTTTCAAAACAACATAATATTGAAGAAGGTATATTTGGCAAGGAAGGTTTGGCAGGACTTATGATGATGCTTTCATTTATCATCATCGTGTTAAATATAGTAAACATAAGCCCAATACCAATGCCAGTGGGATTAATTTTATTAATAGCTTCCATTGTCATGATGGTATTTAAACAACCTATAGCAAGAAAACTTGAAGGTAAAAAACGACTTTACGATCAATCAAAAGGCGATTACTATGTAGAAAGTTCATTCTCTATCATAGAAGCACTTCTTTCAGTTTTCTCAAATTTAGTATCCTTTACAAGGGTAGGTGCCTTTGCTATAAACCACGTTGGTTTATATATGGCCTTTGAAGTAATGGCCAAGCTTGCGGGTGGAGGCATAATTGGTTTCATAATTCTAATTCTAGGTAATGCATTAATTATCGGTCTAGAAGGAATGATAGTATTTATCCAAGGTCTAAGACTAGAATTTTATGAAATGTTTAGCAAGTATTATGAAGGTAACGGTCGCTTATTTAGACCAATCGGTAGAAAAAAAATTAATAACTAAATGGAAAGGAAAAGTTATGATTAAAAACATAGGATTATTAGCACTAGCAGTAGTAGTTATTACAATTTATTCAGGTATTTATCTATTAAGAACAAATGAAGACCCATCAAAAGAAAAAATTAAAAAAGCGCTAAAGATAAACTTAACAACATTTGTACCACTTATGGCAATGATTGTAGTTTTACTTTTACCAGTAAATGCAAAAGCAGCCGCAACTGATGCTGCAGCAGCTACAGCAGCAACAAGCGCTGAAGGATTAAAATATATTGGTGCTGCTTTATCAACAGGTCTTGCAACAATTGGTACAGGTTATGCAGTAGGTACAGTAGGTTCTGCAGCACTTGGAGCAATCTCAGAAGACCAATCAATATTAGGACGTACAATCATCTTCGTAGGTCTTGCTGAAGGTATCGCAATCTTCGGTGTTATCATCTCAATCCTTATTTTATACGCATAAAATGAAGGCAAAAATATTAACTAACGACCCAAGTCTTATTGTAATGTTTAGACTTGGGTCTATTGAAGGAAAGCTAGTTACTGAGCCTGATGAGGCCTATGAAGATTTTAAGGCTTCATTAAAAGATAATGATCTTGCAGTTCTAATTTTAACTAAAACAGTAGAATCATGGATTGAAGAAGATGTTAGAACTCATAGGCTTAGTGAAGGGGCTCCTTTAATTGTAGTCATTGATGGTTAATTGGAGGTATTATGCTTGATATAAATCAAAAACTAAGAACCTTTAGAAAAATGGTTTGGGATGAAGAAAAAGCAAGAAGTAACGAAGAATTATACAATTCTACAAATATAAATAGTGAACAAATTGATGAGAAAAAAGCAAGTCTTGAAAAAGAGCTAAAATCAACTTTAGAAAATCGTAGAAGTTTTGCAACAATTCGTGGAAACGAGAGAGTATCAAAACTTGAAGAAGAACAAAAGACAAATTTTTACGCTCATAAAGAATCTCTCCTTAATGACTTGGTGGGAGAAGTTAAAGATAAGCTTAAAGAGTATACAAAAACAGATGAATATAAAAATTCTCTGGCAAAAAATATAGAAAAAGTACTTAACGAATTAAATGAAAGCGTTGATAATTTTGATATTTTGTTAAGAGAAGAGGACAAGAATTTAGTAAACTATCCTAATATTGGTACTTTGGATGATGAGTATATTGGTGGATTTATTTTAAAAGCAAAAGATGGATCATTCCAATATAACCAAACTTATCTAAAAAAAATCGAAGAAAAACAATACGATATAGGCAGAACTTTATATAATCTGTTTGAAAGTGAGAGTTTTAATGAATCCAATAATTAAAACAATAAATGGTCCAGTAGTTGTAGCAAAAAATGCAAGCTCACTTAAAATTCGTGAGATGGTTTCTGTAGGTAAACTTAAACTTATTGGTGAAGTTATATCTGTAGATGGTGATAATGCTACTATCCAGGTTTATGAAGATACATCTGGACTTGCTGCAAATGAAGAGATAGTTTCAACAGGTAGACCACTTTCTGTAAGACTTGGACCAGGCCTACTTAAAAATATGTTTGATGGTATCGAACGTCCACTACAAAAAATTATGGATGAAAATGGTGCTTTTATTCCCTCAGGAATTGGTTTTGAAAACTTGGATGAAGAAAAATCTTGGGAAGTAGAAATCAAGGTTTCTGTAGGCGACACTATAAATGTTGGAGATATTTATGCCACAATTATGGAAACAAAAACCATCGAACATAGACTTATGTCTACAGTAGAGGGTGAGATCACTGATGTAAAACCATCAGGGACTTATAAATTAGAAGATACAATAGTAAAAGTAAAGACAAATAAGGGCGAAGAAGAAGAATTAAAACTTTATCAATATTGGCCAGTAAGAAATCCTCGTCCAGTTAAAAAAGTTAGACCGCTTGAGTTATTATTAAATACAGGGCAAAGAGTCCTTGATGTATTTTTCCCAGTAGCTAAGGGTGGTACAGTAGCAATCCCAGGTGGATTTGGTACTGGAAAAACTATGCTTCAACACCAATTTGCTCAATACGCAGATGCTGATATTATTATCTATATCGGTTGTGGTGAACGTGGAAACGAGATGACTCAAGTACTAGAAGAATTCCCAGAGCTTATTGACCCAAATACAGGTTATGGGTTGATGGAGCGTACAATTCTTATTGCAAATACATCAAATATGCCAGTAGCTGCCCGTGAAGCTTCAATCTACACAGGTATTACAATTGCAGAATACTTTAGAGACATGGGATATCACGTAGCCTTGATGGCTGACTCTACATCTAGATGGGCAGAAGCTTTAAGAGAGATCTCTGGTCGTTTGGAAGAAATTCCAGCAGAAGAAGGATATCCAGCATATCTTGGATCAAGACTTTCTCAGTTCTATGAAAGAGCAGGATACTTTACAAACTTAAATGGATCAGAAGGATCAGTTACCCTAATTGGTGCGGTTTCACCATCAGGTGGAGACTTCTCAGAACCAGTTACAGAAAATACAAGAAGGTCTGTAAATGTATTCTTAGGTCTAGATAGAAAATTAGCATATTCACGTCACTATCCAGCAATTAACTGGTTAACATCTTATTCAAACTATGTTGATACCATTAGATCATACTATCAAGAAAAAACTGGAGAAGATATTATTGCAGTTCGTAATGAACTTATGAATGTACTTTTACAAGAAGACGAAGTGCGTTCTATCCTTATGCTTGTAGGTAAGGATGCTCTATCAGATGCTCAAAGAAATATTTTAGATGTATCTGAACTTATCAGAGTAGGATTTTTACAACAAAATGCCTACAATGATACTGATAAATACGTGCCACTTGATAAACAAATTGAAATGCTAAATGTAATTAGAAATTATTATCATAAATCAGCAGAAGCAATTGAAAATGGTGTACCATATAGTAAAACTTATAACTCAGAACTTATAAATGACATTACTCAAATGAAATACACCATTAAAAATGATGAGCTAGATAAATTTACAGTTTTAAATAATAAACTAGAATCACATTTCTTAGGACTTAGGGGAGGAGAATATTAATGCGTAAAGAATATACAAAAGTTAAAAGAATCGAATCCTCAATCATAGAAATTGAAAAAGTAGCAGATGTAACCTACAATGCCGTAGTTTCTGTTCATGCATTAGGAATGGACTTTGTAGGACAAGTTGTAAAGATAGATGATGATACTATATCTATAGAAGTTTTTGGTAATACTCAAGATTTTTCACTAGATGATATAGTGATATCATTTGAAGAAAAACCACTCGCTATTCCACTAAGTGAGAAAATACTTGGTCGTACATTTGATGGACTTGCTCGTCCAATTGACAATGGTGGAGATATCTATGCTGAAAAAAATTATTCAGTAGAAGGTGAACCACTAAATCCAGTGGCTCGTGAGTACCCAAGAGACTTTATACAAACAGGTATTTCAGCAATAGATACACTTACAACCCTAATACGTGGTCAAAAACTACCAATATTCTCGGGATATGGACTATCACATAATCAAATAGCAGCTCAAATAGTAAGACAAGCAAAACTAAAAACTGATGAAGACTTTGCCTTTGTATTTGCCGCTATGGGAATAAAAAAAGATGAAGCTATGTTTTTTGAAGATGCCTTTAATAAAGCAGGAGTCCGTGATAAAGTAGTAATGTATCAAAATCTAGCTGATAGCCCAATTATGGAAAGATTAATAGCGCCAAAATGTGCATTAACCGCAGCTGAATACTTAGCATATGAAAAAGGCTATCACGTTTTAGTAATTATCACTGATATGACTTCTTATTCAGAAGCTTTACGTGAAGTTTCATCTATCAGACAAGAAGTGCCATCTCGTAAGGGTTATCCAGGATATCTATATTCTGATCTTGCTACTCTTTATGAAAGAGCTGGTATGATTCGTGATGTAAATGGATCTGTTACACTTATTCCAATTTTAACTATGCCAAATGATGATATTACTCACCCAGTTCCTGACCTTACAGGTTACATCACTGAGGGACAAATAGTAATTGATAGGGGATTATTTAATAAAGGAATCTATCCACCAATAAATGTACTACCTTCACTTTCTCGTCTTATGAAAGATGGTATTGGTGAAGGGTATACACGTGCTGACCATGAAGATTTAATGAACCAAATTTATGAATCATATTCTCACGTTGGTGAAGTAAGAAATATTGCCCAAATTGTTGGAGAAGATGACTTATCAGATATTGATAAAAAATATCTAGAATTTGGAGATGAATTCGAAAAAAGATTCTTATCTCAAGATCCAACTGAAAATAGAGAACTTGACCAAAGTTTAGATCTAGGTTGGGAGATTTTAAGTATTCTTCCAAGGACAGAACTACACAGGGTAAGTCCAGAAAACCTAGATAAATTTATAGGTAAGTAAAATGGAAATAAAATCAACTGCCCCTACTAAGGCAAATTTAATTGCAGCTAAAGACCACTTAAATTTACTTAAGGGTGGTCTTGATATTCTTGATAAATCAAGAAAAGCTTTAATACAAGCCCATGATAGCAAAATTAAACAAAGAGATAAACTAAATGATGATGTAAATGATACTATCAAAAAAGTTAGCAGAAATTTCAAAAAAGCTATGGTAACCATGGGTGAGTCAAAACTTGATGATATTTCAAGAATTGTTCCAGTAGATAATAGTATAGAGTTAAAAGAAAGCGAATTTATGCAAACAAAGGTTTATGATATAAACTTTGTACCAACTATGCTAAATCTTTCTTATTCATTTTATGAAACAAACGAAGCCTTTGATGTGGCATTGCTATCATTTAATGAACTTAAATATAAAATTTATAAGTTAGCCGAGCTAGATACTACAATTAATAACCTTGATAGGCAAATAAAAAAAACTAGTAAAAAAGTTAATTCTCTAGAAAAAGTACAAATACCAAAAACCGAAGAGAGAATAAAAACAATATCATCCTTGATAGAAGAAAAGGAAAGAGAAGAATTTTCTAAGACAAAAATGGTTAAGGATAAAAAAATACGAGATGAAAAAAACACCGCAAACTAATTTGTTGCGGTGTTTTTAATTTCTCTCTTTTTAGATGTGCGAATCTTGTTTGGATCGATAACTTTTATAGTTTCATAATCCAAGATATCATCATCCTTGTATGATTTTTGCATAGATGCTGATAAGGCAAGTCCAATCATAATTAAGCATATTAATTGAAAAGTACCTCCAGCTGATAAAAATGGAAGTGGGATACCAGTTACTGGCATTAGGCCAATTGTCATACCTATATTTTCAAAAATATGAATAAATAGCATGGCTGCGATGCCTGTTACCATTAATGAAATAAAAGTATTATTAGATTTTTTAGCAAGTCTAGCTAGTCTTAGAATAATAATTGTAAATAACAATACTAATAATATTGCTCCTATGAATCCTAATTCCTCAGCCAAAACTGAAAAAATAAAGTCAGTTTCTTTTTCTGGAACATATCCATATTGGGATTGAGTACCATTTAAATATCCACGGCCTTTTAGCATTCCAGATCCAATTGCTATCATTCCTTGTTGTTGTTGCCAATTAGATCCAGATGTATCTCTTGCTGGGTCCAAAAAGTTTTGAATTCTATCGGCTCTATAACCAGATAGATTTGATAAAACTAAGTATCCAACAGTTATACCACCCACTGCAAAGAACAAAATCCATTTCCAAGACAAGCCTGCTACAAAAAGCATAGCAGCGATGAAAAATAAAAATACCATTGCAGTTCCAAAATCTGGTTGAAGTAGGATTAGTCCTACAGGTACAGCAACAAATATTAAAGCTTGTATAAGTTTTTTTGGCTCATTTATTTGATATTTGTTCTGATCTAGATAAGCTGCAAAAGCAAATATAAGCCCTACTTTTACAAATTCAGATGGTTGGAAGGAAAATGATCCTATATAAACCCACGATTTTGCACCCCATTCATCAAGGCCTCGTCCAAATATTAAGGTTAAAATCAATAAGCCAAGACCTATTCCATAAATCCATAGGTAAAATCGTTTTAATACTTCCAAATCAATAGTACAAAAAATACCAATTAGTACAAAACCTAAAAGGGTCGATGCTATTTGCATCTTTATAGAATCAAAATCTCCTCCATAGGCCGAGTATAGAATTACTAGACCATAAATACTTAGGATAAGTGTTGCGAAAAGCAAAATCAAATCCAAATCTTTTAAATTTTTTTTCTTTATATTAAACATTCAATCACTCCATATCTAATGACTTATTATACCATTTTAAGAAGTTTTAATAAATATAATCTTAAAAAATAGTATAGTATTAAAAGAGGATAAGGTGATATTATTTTAAAGAAAAAAGAAATTCGAGAGGTTTTAGACATTTTATCTAAAATGTATGAGGATCCAAACAAAAATCTGTTACACTTTGAAACTCCTTTTGAAGCGCTAATTGCAACTATGCTTTCAGCTCAAAGTACTGATAAAAGAGTAAATGCAGTAACATCTGAACTATTTAAAGAGGCAAATACTCCAAAAGATTTTGTTAAGATGGATATTAAAGTTTTAGAAAACTGGATAAAATCTATTGGAATATATAAAAATAAAGCAAAAAATATAAAAGCAACCAGTCAAATTTTGCTTGAAGATTTTAATAGTGAAGTTCCTAAACAGAAAAGTGAACTAATAAAGTTACCTGGAGTAGGCAATAAAACAGCAAATGTAGTTCTTGCAAATGCATTTGACATCCCAGCCTTTGCAGTAGACACTCATGTTTTTAGAGTAGCTAATAGAATAGGTCTAGCTGAGGCAAAGAATGTTAGTCAAACAGAGATGCAGCTTACAGAAAATGTGCCAGAAAATGAGTGGAATATAACACATAAAAGGCTTATTACCCACGGCCGAGCAATCTGTAAGGCGCGAGGACCACTCTGTGAAGAATGCAATTTGAATAAGTTATGTTTATATTATAGGAGAGATAATGATTAAACTTTTTGCAATTGATATGGATGGTACACTTTTAAATACTGATGATAAAATAGATCCATCTACGAAAGAATCCATCTTAAGATTAAATGCATCTGGTGTAAAAACAGTTTTAACAAGTGGCAGGGTAATGTCATCTATTAAATTTGCTACAAAAGATCTTGGAGAAGATAATCCCATGGTGGCAACTAATGGAGCCTTGATTATGGCAAATAATAAAATTTTAAAGCAATATCCACTTAAAGATGACCATCTTAAAGAATTAGTAGACTTTTGCCAGGAACACAAATTTATATATCATTTTTATGATGAAGATACTTTTTATTCAAATAGACTTGATGAAGACAGGATAAGACATTTAAAAATTGATAATGATTATGGTTTAAACTACCAATGCAATATTTCTATTACAGACGATCCCATTAAGAATCTGAAAGAAAGAAAAAAATTAGCCTATAAGATATTAATCGGATGTTTAAGTAGCCATCCTTATGGCGAAGAAGAAGCAGTAGAAATAATAAAAGAAAAATTTAATCATATACTTTATATAACTTCTTCTGGTCCAGGTGCAATAGAAATCATGGAACCCCATGTTAATAAGTGGGAAGGTATAAAAGAACTAATAGAATTTTTGGGTATAAAAGTTGATGAAGTTGCTGCAATTGGAGATTCTTATAATGATTTGCCAATGATTGAAAATGCCAAAATTGGATTTGCTATGGGCAATGGTAACGAAAAAGTAAAATCAATATCCGATTATGTTGTAGCAGATAATGATAATGGCGGCATTAGTGAAGCAGCAGAAATAATTTTAGAATATAATAAGGAAAATCCAAGTGCTTAATATAGTTTTATTAGCCCCAGAATATCCTGGGAATGTTGGAAATATTGGAAGAACTTGTGTATTAACCGAGTCTAATTTACACTTAGTAAGGCCATTTAAATTTGATTTTTCAGATAAGGCCTTAAAAAAATCTGGAATTGATTATTGGGATAAGGTAAATCTTACTATTCATGATAGTATGGAGGAATTTTTAGATTTTATCAAAGATAAAAATTTTTATTTAGTAGAGACAGGTACAGATACAAAGTATTCTGATATTTCTTTTAATAATAATGATTTTTTAATATTTGGTAGGGAAAAAGAAGGTATAAATTCAAGTATTCTAGAAAAATATAAAGAAAAAATAATTACTATCCCTATGACTAAAAAGATAGATAGGTCTTTAAACTTGGCCAATTCAGTAAATATAGTTTTATACGAAGCCTTAAGGCAAAATAATTTTAATTTTTAGGAGAGAATATGTACGATATTATAATTTTAGGAGCAGGTCCAGCAGGTCTTACTGCAGGACTTTATGCTGGTAGATCAAAATTAAAAACACTTATAATTGAAAAAAATATACCAGGTGGACAAATTGCGACAACAGCATTTGTAGATAACTACCCTGGATCTATGGAAGATGCAACAGGCATGGGTCTATCAGATAGGATGTATGATCAAGCAAAAGAATATTGTGAATTTTTAACTACAAATGTTACTAGTGTTGAGCTAGAGGGAGAAGTTAAAAAAGTTCACACAGATGATGGCAAAACCCTAGAAGCAAAAGTAATAATTATTTCAACTGGAGCAAGCCATAGAAAACTTGAAGTCCCTGGTGAAAGTGAATTTGCAAATATGGGTGTTTCTTATTGTGCTACTTGCGATGGTCCATTTTATAATGGACTAGATATATTTGTTGTAGGTGGTGGGGATAGTGCAGTAGAAGAAGCGATATATCTTACAAAATTTGGAAAATCTGTAACTATTATCCACAGACGTGATGAGTTTAGAGCAAGCCAAGTTGTTGTAGATAAGGCACGTGCAAATGAAAAAATAAAATTCGAACTGGATTCTGTAGTAAATGAAATAAGGGGAGATAAGGAAACTACTTCTCTTATTATAGAAAATGTAAAAACTGGGGAGAAAAAAGAGCTAAAAAGTGATGATAATGACCCAATAGGGGTATTTATATTTGTAGGATATATTCCACAAACAGATATATTCAAAGATCAAATTGATATGAATTATGGGTATATAGTTACTGATAGCGATATGAAAACAAATATCGAAGGAGTTTTTGCAGTAGGTGACAATCGTGAAAAGTCTGTCAGACAAATGGTGACTGCTGCAGGCGATGGCTGTACAGCTGCTGTTGTAGCAAACAGATACCTTGAAGGACAAGTCTGGTAAACTATTGACAATGTCCTATAATTTAGTAAAATATTATTGTAAAAACTTTTAGAAAGAATATAGGAGGCAATAATGACAACTAGAGTAGCAATTAATGGATTCGGTAGAATCGGTCGTCTTACACTTAGAAGAATTTCTGAAGTAGAAGATGATATCCAAGTAGTAGCAATTAATGACCTTATTGATAAAGATGGTCTAGCTTATGCTTTCAAATATGATACAGCACAAGGAAGATTTACTGGAGATTTTGAACAAACAGAAGAGGGCTTTAAAGTAAATGGCCAAGAAATCAAAATCTTTGCTGAAAGAAATCCAGAAGACCTACCATGGGGAGACCTTGATGTTGATGTTGTGCTAGAATGTACAGGTTTCTTCACAGAAAAAGAAAAAGCAGAAGCTCACTTAAAAGCAGGAGCTAAAAAAGTTCTAATCTCTGCACCAGGTAAAGGTGATATGAAAACTATCGTTTACGGTGTAAACCATGAAACTTTAGATGGATCAGAAACAGTAGTATCAGCAGCAAGCTGTACAACAAACTGTTTAGCACCTATGGTAAACGTACTTGTAAAAGAATTTGGATTTGTAACAGGACAAATGTCTACAATCCACGCATATACAGCAACACAAGCTATCCAAGATACACCAGCTTCTAAAAAAGACCTTAGAGGTGGACGTGCAGCTGCTCAAAATACAATCCCAGCTTCAACAGGAGCTGCAAAAGCAGTAGGTAAAGTACTTCCAGAAGTAGAAGGTAAAATTGATGGTACTGCTTTAAGAGTACCAGTTATCACAGGATCAATTACAGAACTTTACTCAGTACTTGAGAAAAAAGTTACTGAAGAAGAAGTAAACGAAGCAATGAAAAAATACTCATCTGATGCATTCGCTTACGAAACAGAAGATGTTGTTTCAAGTGACATCGTTGGCTACCCAGCAGGATCAGTATTTGATTCACAACTTACAAAAGTTGTAGAAAATGGTGACAGCCAATTAGTAAAAACAGTTGCTTGGTATGATAACGAAGCAGGATACGTATCTAACTTAGTTAGAACATTAGATTATTTAGCTAAACTTTAAGAGATAGAAAAGGGCAGGGATATTTATCTCTTGCCCTTTTATTATTGAGGTGAATTATGAACAAAAAAACACTAAAAGACCTAGATGTAAATGGAAAAAAAGTATTAGTTAGAGTAGACTTTAACGTTCCTTTATCAAAAGAGGATAGAAGTAAGATTGCAGATGACTCAAGAATAAGAGCTGCTCTTCCTACAATTGATTATTTATTAGAAAACGACGCAAAAGTTATCTTAATTAGTCACTTAGGCAGACCAAACGGTGAAGCTAACCCAGAATTTTCATTAAAACCAGTTGCAAATTGGTTATCTGACCACTACGGTGATAAATTTGAATTTTTAGCTGCTGATGAAGTAGTTGACGAAAATGTTAAAGAAAAAGTTAATGAACTTAATGACGGCGAACTTGCCTTATTAGAAAATACTAGATACGTAGCTGGTGAGACTAAAAATGATGAAGCATTTGCAAAAGAATTAGCTTCTCTTGCTGACTTATATGTAAATGATGCCTTTGGTACAAGCCATAGAGCACATGCTTCAAATGTAGGTGTAGCTAGCATTTTGCCATCCGCAGTAGGATTATTAATTGAAAAAGAAATAGATGTCATGGGAAAAGCTCTTGAAAATCCAGAACATCCTTTTGTATCAATCCTTGGTGGAGCTAAAGTTTCTGATAAAATTGGTGTAATTGAAAACTTAATTACAAAAGTAGATACAATTCTTATTGGTGGGGGCATGGCTTACACATTCCTAAAAGCTCAAGGTAAAGAAATAGGTAAATCTCTTCTTGAAGAAGACAAGATGGATCTTTCTTTAGAATTACTTGAAAGAGCAAAAGAAAACAATGTAGAAATATTATTACCAGTAGATGTTGTAATAGCTGAAGATATTGCTCCAGGTGTTGAAACTGAAATTGTAGATGTTGACAATATCCCAGATGATAAGGAAGCATTAGATATTGGACCAAAAACAGCAGAAATCTATGCAGAAAAAATTAAAGATTCTAAAACTGTTGTATGGAACGGGCCAATGGGCGTATTTGAAATCAAAGAATTTTCAAATGGTACAAATAAAGTAGCACACGCTCTAGCAGAAGCTGATGCAACAACAATTGTTGGTGGTGGCGACTCAGCACTTGCAATAGAAATGGCAGATTTAAAAGATAAAATTACCCACGTATCAACAGGTGGTGGAGCAAGCTTAGAATTTTTAGAAGGAAAAGACCTACCAGGTATTTCTGCAATTGAAGATAAATAAGGAGTAATAATGCGTAAACCAGTAATAGTTGGAAACTGGAAAATGAATATGACAGTAAGTGAAGCTAAAAATTTACTTACTGAAATTAAAGAAAAAGACTTAGATAATGAAGTAGAAGCAGGTGTTTGTACACCAGCCATAGACCTACCAATAGCAGCTGAGATTTTAGAAGGAACTAACGTTGAATTTGGTGGACAAAATATGTACTTTGAAGAATCTGGAGCATTTACAGGAGAAATTTCCCCAACAATGCTAAAAGATATTGGAGCAACATATGTTATCCTAGGTCATTCTGAACGTCGTGATATCTTTGGCGAAGATGATAAATTAATCAATGAAAAAGTATTATCAGCCTTTGACCATGACTTAACACCAATTCTTTGCTGTGGTGAATCTTTAGAAGAAAGAGAAGCTAACAAACAAGAAGAAAAAGTAAAAGCACAATTAGAAGCTGATCTTAAAGATATAAGCGAAAGTGATATTAAAAAATTAATCATAGCTTACGAACCAATCTGGGCAATAGGTACTGGAAAAACAGCATCAGCTGATGATGCAGAAGCAATGTGTGCATTTATTAGAAATCTTGTATCGGATCTTTACTCAACAGAAGCAGCAGATGCGGTTCGAATTCAATATGGTGGTTCTGTAAAACCAGCAAATGTTAAAGAGTTAATGGAAAAAGAAAACATCGATGGAGCTCTAGTAGGTGGAGCAAGCCTAAAAGCAGACGATTTTGAAGCATTGGTAAATCATAGAAAATAATAAGGAGAATTAATAATGAGCTTAATTACAAGTGTATATGCAAGACAAATCCTCGACTCAAGAGGAAATCCAACAGTAGAAGTAGAAGTTGAAACAGAACTAGGCGGATACGGCCGCGCATCAGTACCATCTGGTGCATCAACTGGTGAATGG
Organism: Anaerococcus sp. mt242; assembly: GCF_016798225.1. Taxonomy (GTDB): domain Bacteria; phylum Bacillota; class Clostridia; order Tissierellales; family Peptoniphilaceae; genus Anaerococcus. Next base: position 61,161 of record NZ_JAEUYX010000007.1, read on the forward strand.
GAAGCAGTAGAACTTCGTGATGGAGATAAAGATTACTTCCTAGGAAAATCAGTTCTAAAAGCTGTTGAAAATGTAAATGACAAAATAGCTGATGAATTAGTTTTAGTATATGATGTTACCGACCAAGTAGGTGTTGATAGCAGAATGCTTGAACTAGATGGAACAAACAATAAAGGAAATCTTGGTGCAAATGCTATCCTAGGTGTATCATTAGCAGTAGCAAAAGCAGCAGCAGATGAATTAGGACTTCCACTTTATGCTTATCTTGGTGGACCAAATGCCAAACTTTTACCAACACCAATGATGAATATCCTAAATGGTGGTGAACACGCTGATAACTCAGTAGATATTCAAGAGTTTATGATCTTCCCACTAGGCGCAGAAACTTTCTCACACGCATTACAAATGGGTACAGAAGTATTCCACAGCTTAAAATCAGTTCTTAAAGAAAAAGGATACAACACAGCTGTAGGTGATGAAGGTGGATTTGCACCAAACCTTAAATCAAACGAAGAAGCTCTAGAAATCATAGTTGAAGCTATTACAAAAGCAGGTTATGAAGCAGGTAAAGATGTATTTATAGCAATGGACTGCGCCAGCTCAGAATTCTATAACAAAGAAGACGGAAAGTATCACCTAGAAGGTGAAGGCACAGTTTACTCAGAAGAAGAAATGATTGACTGGTTAGAAAGCTTGGTTGATAAATATCCAATCATCTCAATCGAAGATGGCCTAGATGAAAACGACTGGGAAGGATGGGCAAAACTTACAGAAAGACTTGGAGGAAAAGTTCAACTTGTAGGTGATGACCTATTTGTAACAAATACTGAAAAACTTGAAAAAGGTATCAAAGAAAATGTTGCAAATTCTATCCTTATCAAAGTTAACCAAATCGGTTCTCTAACAGAAACACTAAACGCTATCGAAATGGCAAAACAAGCAGGATACACAGCTGTAGTTTCACATAGATCTGGTGAAACAGAAGATGTTACAATCGCGGATTTAGTAGTAGCTGTAAATGCTGGACAAATCAAAACAGGTGCACCATCAAGAACTGACCGTGTTGCAAAATACAACCAATTATTAAGAATCGAAGATGAACTTTGGGAAAATGCAGAATTTAAAGGTTTAAAAGCATTTTACAACCTAAAAGATAGATTTAACGATTAATTAAAATAAAAAGTAGGGAAAATATCCCTACTTTTTTATTTAAAGAAATTTGGGTATCATATTACTAGCTTAATCTATAAACTAAAAATTGCGAAAGGACATTTCCTGTGGTATCATATAGAGTGATGAAAATGGGAGGTGTCTAGATGGAAAATATCTTTGCAGTTATTTTAATGCTTGCATCACTAATAATTATAGTGTCTGTAACAATGCAAGATCCAAAAACTGATGGACTAGGAACACTAGCTGGCCAAGAAACAAACGTATTTGGTAGAAGTGCTCATAGAACTAAAAATGAAATGTTAGATAAAGTTGTAATTGCTGGAGGAGTATTACTTTTCTTAGGAAGTATCATAATGCTAGCAGTTATGTAAGGGGCTATAGATAGACTTAAGCTATCTAGCCTCTTTTTTTATAGAAAAGGATAAGATATGAATCTAAAAGAACTAATATTAAATATAGTAAATGATGAAAATTATGAACCTATTACAATAAAAGAACTTGAAAAATATTTACAAGCTGATAAATACACAAGAAATGCAGTTTATAATGTCTTAAAAGAGCTTGAAAAAGAAAATAAACTACGTATCTCCCACAAAAAACGCATAATGCCATTAAGTGATGAAGAACTTTCTCTAGTAGGAAAGATTCAACTAGCTCAATCTGGTTATGGTTTTTTTATTTCAGATAATACAGATTTTAAAGATGTATTTATCTCAAAAGATAACCTAAACAAGGCCTTTGATGGGGACAGAGTAAAAATTGAAATTACAAAAGCTAGAGAAAAAGGAAAAAATGCTGAAGGACGAGTTTTAGAAATAATAGAACGTGGCAATACTAAAATAGTAGGTTCTTACCAAGAGTCAAAGGGTTTTGGTTTTGTAATTCCAGATAATAAATCAATTGGTAATGATATTTATATAGACAAAAAACTTTCAAAAAATGCAAAGAATAAGGATAAGGTAGTAGCAGAAATTATCAAATTCCCAAAAAAAGGCAATCCTGAGGGTAGGATTGTAGATATTATCGGTCATAAAAATGATAAAAATGTTGATATCTATTCCTTAGTAGCGCAACACGGAATACCTTATCTTTTTTCAAAAGATACAAAAAAAGAAGTTTTATATCTAGATAAGGAAGTAAAAGAAGAAGATATAGAAAATCGAACAGATTTTAGAGACCTATTTACAGTTACAATTGATGGAAGGGACTCAAAAGACTTTGATGATGCTATTTCAATTGATAAAAATGGAGACAATTACGATTTATACGTACACATTGCAGATGTATCCCATTATGTAAAAAAAGGAACAGCCTTAGACAATGATGCTTATGATAGAGGCAACTCTACATACTTATATAATGTAGTTATACCAATGCTTCCAAAAGAATTATCAAATGGTATTTGCTCATTAAATCCAAATGTAGATAGACTATCCCTATCATTAAAAATGACCATAGACAAAAAAGGTAGGGTAATAGCAAATGACTTTTATAAAGCAGTTATAAACTCTGATTATAGATTAGTTTATGATGATGTAAATAATTTTATAGATGAAAAAGATGAAAGTGTCTATGAAGATGATATATTAAAAGAAAAGTTACTTTTATTTGATGAATTACACAAAATATTAAGAGGAAAAAGAGAAGATAGGGGAGCTATTGACTTTAACTTTACAGAAAGTCAAATCGATGTAACTGATGATGGCAAAGTATTAAATATTTCCGTACATGAGCGTGGTTCAGGAAATAAGATGATAGAAGAATTTATGCTTGCAGCAAATGAAACAGTTGCAACTCTATTTGGATATATGGACTTCCCATTTATGTACCGTATTCACGAGCAACCATCAAAAGAAAAACTAGATGGATTTAAACGCGCCCTAAACACAATGGGATATAATATCCGCGGAAACGAACTTCACCCAAAAGATTTTCAAAGAATACTAGAAGATGTAGAAGGGGAAAATGAAGAAAATGTTATAAATATGCTGATGCTGCGCACAATGCAAAAGGCAAAATATAGCAAAAAGCGAGATATCCACTTTGGATTATCCACAGAATTTTATACGCATTTCACAAGCCCTATTCGTAGGTATCCAGATCTCATTGTTCATAGACTTTTAAAATCATATATTGAAAATAGACTAAATAAATTTAATCAAGCAAGTCTAGAGATGAGTCTAGAAAAGTCCAGTGAACACCTATCTATGACAGAAAGACGCTCAGAAGATACAGAACGAGATGTAGAAGACTTGATGAAATGTAAATATATGCGTAGATTTATCGGAGATGAATTTACCGGTACAATATCATCAGTAACAGACTTTGGAATTTTCATAGAGCTTGAAAATACGGTGGAAGGATTATTTATGTACAAGTTTTCACCACACCGATTTGAATATCAAGAAGAAAGTTTAAAAGCAGTAAATGTTGATAATAAGAAGATATACTCTATTGGAGACGAAGTAAAAATAAGAGTACTCAATGTCGATATTTATCAAAGAAATATTGACTTTGATTTATTGGAGGAAGATGAAACAGTTAGCGAACAACAAGAAAGCCTTTCATGATTATTTTATAGAAAAAAAATATGAAGCAGGCATAGAATTGCAAGGAAGCGAAGTAAAAAGTATAAAACAGGGCAAGGTTAGTATCAAGGAAAGCTTTGTAGGAGATAGAAATGGAGAAATGTTTATATACGGTATGCACGTAACTCCATTTAAGGAAGCTTACGATCAAAAAATTGATCCGACGCGCACCAGAAAATTACTCCTTCACAAAAAAGAAATAGATACATTGATTGGTAAAAAAACTCAAGATGGTTATACTATAGTGCCAATTAGTGTTTATGAAAAAGATGGTCTAGTAAAATTAGAACTAGCTCTAGCCAAAGGTAAAAAACAATACGACAAACGTGAAACTATAAAAAGAAGAGAAGCAGATCGAAGAATTGATAGAGCTTTAAAAAATTATTAATGACAATCGACCCTATATGTGGTCGATTGTTTTTTTGAAAACTAAAAAAGGTATAATAGCCATTAATAAGAACTAAGGAGGCTATTTTGAAGAAAATATTAGCTATACTTTTAGCAGCAGCCCTCATAATAGGATTTATAAATTACAGGGAAAATAATAGGCCAAAAAGTATTGAAAAAAATGATCGACAAATTGAAGATGCATTGGATGATAAGGTACATACAAAATCATGCAAAACTAATAGGCAAGATAATAATATAGAAAATCAAAAATCAGATATAGAAAATAATGACCTAAGTACTGGCATAGAATATGTTAAAAATAATGAATTTAATGATCTTAGTGATGATGAAAAAGCAAAAATATATGCCATGGCTAGTGATGGTCTAAAGCAAATGGGTTATGATACAAACGACTTTACATACGATGATTTAAATAAAATATATGATGCTTGTCAGGAGTATATAATCGAAAATAACGTAGATGCTGATTCACTTTCACTAGTAGACCAGGCAAAATTATACAATATATTAAAATCATATATACAAAATGATAATTAAAAACGCAGAGGAACTATCCTCTGCGTTTTATTTTAGATCAGACTTTATTACCATAAGTTTACTATCATCTAAAGCCTTTAGACTATGACTAACTTCTGGCTCAAGTTTTATAATATCACCAGATTTTATAGTATATTCTTTATCTTTTTCTGTAAATATAACTTGACCTTCGTATATAACAACCACAACAGACATATTACTGTCATGGCTAGGAATACTCTCACCAGATTTTAAATTTAAATGAGTAACAACTTGATTATCACTTTCATAAATGTTGTGTGCCCTTGCACTAGCATCTTTTACTGAATATTTCATAATACCTCCTAAAAAGATTATTTCTTACATTTTACCAAAAATTTCGATATAATCTATATATAAGATTAAGGAGAATAGTATGAAAATTAAAAATAATAAAATATCCAATATTATTGGCATTATCATAATACTTACTGTGGTATTAGCAAATAATAATTTTTTTATAAAAGAGGATTCTAATTATCAAACAGGAAAAGTAATAAGAGTTGTAGATGGAGATACAGCAGTAATTAGAATAAAGAATGAAAACCAAAAAGTTAGATTTATAGGAATGGATACACCAGAATATAATCCTACAATGAATATATCCGATCCTTGGGGAAAAGAAGCCAGTGAGTTCACTAGAAATTTATTGGATAAACAAATAGTATACCTAGAAAAAGACATATCAGATACCGATAATTATGATAGATTATTAAGATATATCTGGATAATTCCACCCAAAGAACCCAATAATCCTACTCATGAAGAGATAGAAACTCAATTGGTAAATGGAATATTGGTAAGAGATGGATATGCAAGAGCTAAAACTTATGAGCCAAACATAAAATACCAAAGCTATTTAAATGAAATCGAGAAAGATGCAAAAAATAAAAAACTTCGTTTATGGAGTTAAGGAGAAATAATATGGAATCTTATAAAAGTTTTTGGGCAAAAAAACAAATTACAAATGGAAATTTTGAATGGATGCCACTATATATTCACCTATCTGATACTCAAAAAGTATCATCCTTGTTGTGGGAACATTGGCTTAGTGATTCACAAAAAAATATAGTTATAAATTCTATAGATAATGGGGATGAAAGCATTGCAAAGAATCTTGTTATGTTTTTAGGAGCTTGTCATGATTTAGGCAAAGCTACTCCAGCGTTTCAAATTAAAAAAGGTTTTGCAAACTCAGATGATTTAGATAAGATATTAAAAGAAAAATTAGAACAAGTAGGATTTTTTGGTATAGCAAGTACTAGTCTTCCTTCAATGAATAAATCTCATCATAGTATGGCAAGTGAATATATATTATATAAATACGGTGTAAAAGCAGATATAGCCTCTATTGTAGGTGCCCACCATGGAAAGCCAGTTGATAACTTTACTACAATTAAAAACCAAATCGCCTATGAATCTAATTATTATCAAGAAGAAAAAAGTACAAACCCAATATATCAAAAATGGGAACAGATACAAAAATATTTTTTTTCATGGGCTTTAAATTTGAGTGGTTTTGAAAGTATAGATGATTTGCCAGAAATAAATCAAGTTGGTCAAGTAATATTGACTGGACTTTTAATTATGGCAGACTGGATAGCAAGTAATACGAAATATTTTCCGCTTTTTTCAATCTATGATGAAATAGACTGTAATTTAGATCAAAGAGTCGAAATAGGTTTTACAAATTGGTTTAAAACAGAAGTTTGGCAAGCGGATTATAAATTTGATTATAAAGAAAATTTCAAAAAACGATTTGGATTTTATCCAAACAAACATCAAGAAATTTTTGTAGAAACTATTTTGAATACAAAAGATGCAGGTATTTATATATTTGAAGCTCCCATGGGAATGGGAAAAACTGAAGCTGCTTTATATGGTGTAGAATTACTCGCTCAAAAAAAAGGATCTAGCGGCATGTTTTTCGCCTTACCTACTCAAGCCACTACAAATGGAATTTTCCCAAGAGTAGAAAAGTGGTTAAGAGATATTGTAGATGATTTTGAGGATGATTTAGGATTAAGATTGGTACATGGAAAAGCATATTTGAATGAAGATTTTCAAAGGCTTGCAAAAAATATTAACCCAGATGCAAACTATGATGATCATCCAAGTGTAGTTGTTAACGAATGGTTTTCAGGGAAAAAATCTGCAATTTTAGATGATTTTGTAGTGGGAACAATTGATCAATTTTTGTTATTATCATTAAAGCAAAAACATCTTTTTCTAAGACACCTAGGATTTAGTAAAAAAGTAGTAGTTATAGATGAAGTCCATGCTTATGATGCATACATGAATCAATATCTGTACCAAGCTTTAAGATGGATGGGGGCTTATAATGTGCCGGTTATAATATTATCTGCCACCTTACCAGCTGAAAAAAGAGAAGAGCTTATAAAAGAATATCTAATAGGCAAGGGCATAAAAGCACGAAAGCAAAAGCATGATAGGCAAATAGCAATAGATACCTATCCATTAATTACTTATAATGATGGTTCAATAATTAAATATGAAGATAAATTTGAAAAGTCTTCCACAAAGAAGATACATGTTATAAAAGAAGATGAGGATAATATAATAAAGCTAATTAAATCCTTGTATAAACAGGGAGGAAATATAGGAGTAATAGTAAATACAGTAAAAAAAGCTCAAAATTTAGCGAAAGAAGTAGAGGAAGTCTTTAGAAGTGACTCATTTGAATTGATACATTCAAGATTTATTGATACTCATAGAATAAAAAAAGAGGAAGTGTTGTTGCAAAAAATAGGAAAAAAAGCAAATAGACCAGATAGAAAAATATATATCGGCACTCAAGTAATAGAGCAATCTTTGGATATAGATTTTGATGTTATGATAACAGAACTTGCTCCAATTGACTTGATTTTACAAAGAGCTGGAAGACTTCAAAGACACAATATAATTAGAAATAAATATTACAAAAATCCTACTTTATATGTAATAGGAACATCAGAAAAATTAGAATTTGATGAAGGATCCTCATTTGTATATAGCTCATATCTTTTAGCACGCAGCCAATATTTTTTACCAAATGAAATTATAATTCCAGATGATTTATCAAAACTTGTACAAAAGGTCTACTCAGATTGTGATATAAAATTAGATAAAAAATTAAATAGTGTTTATAAAAACTTTAAAAATGAACATTTTAGGTTAATTGAGTGCCAAAAAGAAAAAGCAAAAGTCTTTAGAATAGGAAATCCTGATACTGACTTTTTAGAAGATGAAGGTGAAACTATAATAGGTTGGTTAAATAATAGTAATGAGGTAAATACTGAAGAAGCGGCATTTGCCCAAGTTCGTGATACAAAAGAAACCATAGAAGTTATAGCCCTTCAAGAAAATAAACATGGAATAGGACTATTTGGAAATGATGATGATATCTACGAAAAAATAGATGACTCTCACATTGCAAAACTTATAGCTGCAAATACCTTAAAGCTACCTCAAATTCTTACAAAAGATTATAATTTAAATCAAACAATAAATTTTCTAGAAAAATATAATTTGAAATATTTATTAAAGTTTCAAGACAGTGCTTGGCTAAAAGGATCATTGGGTATAATTTTTAACAAAGACGGTTTTTTTGAGATTGGTGATTATATATTAAGATACTCAAATAAATACGGACTATCTTATGAAAGGAAGGGAGATAGTGACAAGCTTTAATTTAATAGATGAGAAATGGATTCTAGTTATAGGCAATGATGGAGATACAAAAGAAATATCATTAAAAGAATTATTTTCTAATGCAGAAAATTATAAGGACCTAGCAGGAGAAATGAAAACACAAGACTTTGCTGTTCTTAGAATTTTGCTTGCAATTTTACAAACTGTGTTTTCTAGATTTGATGCCAATGGGAATCCCTATGTGTATATAGAATTAGATGAAAAATATCGTCAATTAGAAGATATTGATGAAGATGACATAAAAGATTATAAAAAAGAATTAAAGAAAACATGGAAAACTCTTTGGCAAGCAGGCCATTTTCCAAATATTGTAAATGAATATCTAGAAAAATGGTACGATAGATTTTTCTTATTTGATGATAAATATCCATTTATGCAAGTCACGGAAGATATTATTAGAGCCAATACTAAGAATAAAAAAGGTACTATTATCAATATAAAAAATATTAATCGTACTATATCAGAAAGTAATAATAAGATTTCTTTATTTTCAGCAAAAGATGCAACTACTAAAAATCTTACTAGCCAAGCAGAGATTACAAGATGGATTTTAACATTTCATGGCTATACAGGGACTGGGGATAAAACAATTTTTGGTACAAAAAAATATGAAGTTTCAAGTTCAAAAGGCTGGCTATTTGATATAGGTGGTATATATTTTACTGGAAATAATTTATTTGAAACTTTGATGTTAAATTTATCTCTAATCCATCCAAATGGATACATAGAAAGTAAACAGACACCATCATGGGAACATTCTTCAGAAGAAATTTTAAATAATTTGTTATCTTTATTGCCTATCAATAACTTATCAGAGTTATATACAAGATATTCTAGGGCCATCTACATTGATCCTGAGTCTGATTTAGATAAGGAGTTTTCTTTTGAAGTTGTAAAAGTACCTGAAATTGACCACCAAAATCAAGATTTAGAGCTAATGACAACATGGAAAAAGAACGAAACGGGACCTAATAAAGGAACCTTTACTCCCAAAAAACATAAAAGAGATGTAGGACTTTGGAGATACTTTGGTTTACTAGCTTTAAATCCAAATACAAGTGATATATGGAAAGTAGGATTGATGAATCATTTAGAAAATATAAAAAGTATAATTGGAGATTACAATTTTACTATCAATTCTATTAGTATGGAAGACGATGGCAATGCTACTAGCTGGGTACCTGTAAATGAAATATATGATTATTTAGATATAAATGACTTTGTAGCAACAGATCTAGCAGAAAGTGGATGGATTATCCGCATTGAGGATACTATCAATGAAACAAAAGAGATCGTAGATGTCACTTATAGAAGGTTTTTAAAAGAAATAAAACTAATTAGAAATCAACATTCAGATAATTTTGTAGAACAAAATGTAGAAAACTTATACTTTTTATTAAATGATCCATTTAAAAACTGGTTATCTTCTATTACGCTTGAGGATAGTAAAGATCAAAAAATTGAAGAATGGAGGAAGGTATTAGAAAAAATTGTAAGAACTGAAGCAGATAGAATATTATTAAATGCAAATCAAAGAGACTTTACAGGTGTTACAATTGATGATAAAACCCATAACATTATAACTGCTTATAATTCATTTAAATTCTTTTTAAATAAACAACTAAGAAAGGAGGCCTAAATGTCTAATAAAAATAATATAAACAAACCATCTGTTTATGGAGTTACTGCTAATATATTAAATCAAATTGCAAGTAACTTAGATGCACCAGCTACAAAAGCAACATTATCAAATCTTAGAAATTCTATATCAAAACCATATTCACAAACAATTGAAGTTTTTTCTACACTTTATATATATCTCCCAGATTCATTTATTAGTGAATATGGAGATTTGTCATATCAAGAAAAAGCTATAATCACAACACTACAAATATTTTCTATTCATCAGCAAGGAAATAGCCAAAGTGTTTTTTTAGCAGCTGATGATGAAAATAAATACAAAAATATAGGATGTGCATTAAAAGTTTTAAGAACTAGTGAAAATGCAAAATCAACTAATAGAAGATTTAACGCTATGATAAGTGCAGATACCTTTGAAGAGCTTATTTTTCACCTAAGACAACTAATTTCTTTGTTAAAGTCTAGGTCAGATCAAAAGGTAAATTATGCAAAACTTGCCCAAGACTTATATTATTTACAAATACCAAGTATGAGAGAAAATATTAAGCTTAGCTGGGCTAAAGAATACTACAGATTTAATAACCAAGAAAAAAATAATAAAGGAGAAGAAAATGAGTAATAATAGACTGTTTCTAGATGTTCACGCAATACAAACATTGCCACCTTCAAATATTAATAGGGATGACACAGGAAGTCCAAAAACTTGCCAATATGGTGGGGTAAAAAGAGCCCGAGTTAGCTCCCAATCTTGGAAAAGGGCGATGAGAACTTATTTTTATGAACAAAGTGAACAAGAAAATGTGGGTGTTAGGACAAAAGATATTGTACAATTTGTAGCTGATAAAATAATTGAAATTGACTCCAGCAATGAAGATACAGCTTTTAGTCTAGCTGAAAAAATAATAAATGATGCTGGCGTAAAAACTAAAGATGGAAAAGCAAAAGCTCTTTTCTTTTTAGGTGATAGTCAGGCTAAAGAGTTGGCGAAGGCTGCAATTGATGGAAATAATGATAAAAAATATTTAAAAGAGATATTGAGAAATAATCCTGCCATAGATATAGCTTTATTTGGTAGAATGGTTGCAGATGATCCATCATTAAATGAAGATGCATCAACCCAAGTAGCCCATGCAATTTCAACTCATTCAGTAGATACAGAATTTGACTTTTTTACAGCAGTAGATGACCTTGCTCCAGAAGAAAATGCCGGTGCAGGTATGCTTGGAACAGTAGAATTTAATTCATCAACTCTTTACCGATATGCAAATGTAGCTATTCATGAATTATACAAACAATTGGAAAATAAAGAAGCTGTATTAAATGCTGGAAAGTTATTTGTAAAATCATTTACAAATAGCCTTCCAACAGGAAAAGTAAATACTTTTGCCAATCAAACTCTTCCTCAATTTGTAATGGTTACATTAAGAGATGATAGACCAGTAAACTTAGTCTCAGCCTTTGAGAATCCTATAAGATCAAATGAAGGATATGTAGAAAAATCTGTAAATGCATTGTTGAACGAAAACGAAAAGGTAGAAAAATTTGTAAATAAAACTATAAAAACATTTATCTTAGACTTAAATAACTATAATTTTTCTTCTGATAATATTGAAAATGAAAATTCATTAAATGAGTTGATAGGTGACTTAGGAAATTTCCTAGACACAGAGTTATCAAATTGGTAGGGTGATTTTTTGAAAACAATACTATTAAAATTTTCAGGACCACTTCAATCATGGGGAACTAATTCCCATTTTGAAACAAGGCAAACAGACCTATATCCATCAAAAAGTGCAGTAATAGGTCTAATAGCTGCTAGTTTTGGATATCAAAGAGATGAAGATAGTAAAATAAAAAAGCTAAATGAACTAAACTATGCAGTAAGAATAGACCAACAGGGAAATTTACTAAGGGACTATCAGATAGCACAAAAATTTAAAGAAAATGGGGATTTTGATAGGACTTATGTTACTAATCGTTATTATCTTGAAGATGCAATATTCGTAGTAGCTTTAAGTCATGATGATGATAAATTTATCGAAGAAATATATGAGAATCTTCGAAACCCATATTTTCAAACATTTATGGGCAGAAGATCATGTCCACCCTCAGCCGATTTTTTACTTGGAATTTTTGATGATAATATTTTAGATACATTAAAAAACTATCCTTGGCAAGCTAAATATTGGTATAAAAAACATAATGATAATGCTATATCTTGCTACATGGATGCTTCTATTGAAAAAAACTTAAGAGTATCGCAAAGAAGAGATATGGTTATATCTTTTTCACAAAAAGCGAGAAAACACCAATATAGAAATGAAAGTCAGCTAATAATAAAAGCAATCGACCCTACAAGTGAAAATAATAATCTTACTACTTATGATGAGCATGACGCTTATGGCAGTCTTTAGGAGGATTTATTATGTATATGTCAAGAGTAGAAATTGATTTTAATAATAGAATGAACCTCAAAAAATTATCTAATTTAAATGCTTATCATAGTTGGGTTGAAGAAAGTTTTCCTGATGAGATAAAAAACAAAACTCGTACTAGAAAGTTATGGAGAATTGACCAACTTAAGGGCAAAAACTACTTATTACTAGTAAGTGAAACAAAACCAGACTTAGATCAATTAGAAAAATATGGTGTAAAAGGTACAGCTTCTACTAAAGTTTATGATTCATTTTTAAATAAACTTAAAAATGGAGATATTGCGCGTTTTAAAGTAGTATTAAATCCAACTATATCTATAAAAAGTAAAGTAGATAAATCTAAAAGAGGTAAGATAGTTCCACTAAAATCATCAGAATTTGCCAATTATTTGCTAGATAGATCTTTAAAAAATGGATTTTTTTTAAATGATGATGATTTTTTAATAACAGAAAGAAAAATAGTGCCTTTTAAACATTCTAAAAATTCAAAAAAAATAAATTTAGATCAAGTTACTTATCAAGGAAAACTAAAGATAACTGATAAAGATAAGATGATAGAAACTCTTACTTCCGGTATAGGAAAGAAAAGAGCATATGGATTTGGTCTAATGACAATAATTTTGGATAATTAATATGAAAAAATCATTTGGAGCAAAAAAAGCAGAAATAAATGAACTTCCTAGAATATCAGATAGAGTTAGCTTTATATATGTAGAACATGCAAAAATTAATAGGCAAGATAGTGCAATCATATTTTTAGATAACAGAGGAATAGTTAAAATCCCTTGTGCAATGGTTGGTGTTTTGCTCCTAGGACCAGGTACAGATATTAGTCATAGAGCTGTGGAATTAATAGGAGATACAGGTTGTGCAATGGTATGGGTAGGAGAAAATGGTGTGAGGCAATATGCTCACGGCAGAAGTTTAACCCATTCATCTAGATATTTAGAAAAACAAGCTAAATTAGTATCAAATACTAGAAGTAGAGCAGCCGTTGCTAGAAAAATGTATCAGATGAGATTTCCAAAAGAAGATGTAAGCAATCTAACAATCCAACAATTGCGTGGTAGAGAAGGAACAAGAGTCCGTAGAGTATACAAAGATAATTCGAAAAAATATGATGTAGAATGGTCAGGTAGAGTCTATGATCCAGATGATTTCGATAAATCAGATCAGGTTAACAAGGCCTTATCAGTGGCAAATGTTGCACTTTATGGATTAGTCCATAGCATAATTGTAGCATTAGGTATCTCCCCTGGATTAGGTTTTGTTCATTCCGGCCATGATCTAGCCTTTGTATATGATATTGCAGATTTATATAAGGCAGAAATAACTATACCTATTTCATTTAAAGTAGCGTCATTAATTTCAGAAAACGAAGATATTGAAACTATCACAAGAAAATCCATAAGAGATCTTATACAAAAAGAAAAATTAATGGAACGAATAGTAAAAGATGTGCAATATCTTTTAGAAATACCAAAAGAAGAAGAAATAGTAATAGATCAGATTCATTTATGGGATGATAAAGAAGAACACGTAGAATATGGAATAAATTATAGTGAGTACTAATGCCCTTTACAGTAATAACATTAAAAAACACTCCTCCATCACTCCGTGGTGATCTTACAAAATGGATGCAAGAAATATCTACAGGAGTTTATATAGGAAATTTTAATAGCAAAGTAAGAGAAGAACTGTGGAAAAGAGTAGTAGAAAATGTAAAAGAAGGTGAGGCTACAATCTGTTATGCTTCACGCAATGAAATAGGATATGACTTTAAGACAAATAGCAAAGAGATTTCCATTATTGATTTTGATGGCATACCCTTGGTAATGCTTGAAAAGAAAGAAAAAATAGAAGTAAATGATCAAACAAAATTAGGCTATAGTACAGCATCAAAATTTATAAAAGCACGACAATTTCAGCAACAATCCAAAAAATTACATTCATATGTAGTTATAGATATAGAAACAGATGGATTAGATTTTAATAAAAATAGTATAATAGAAATTGGCTGTATAAAATTATCTAATGGAAATCTTGAAGAATTTGAAAAGGCCATAAAGATAGACCATTCATTACCTAAAGAAATAGTAAATCTTACCGGAATAACTGACGAGTTTTTAGATAAAAATGGAGAAGATGAAAAAGAAGTCCTAAGCGAACTACTAGAGTTTATTAAAGACCTACCCCTCGTAAATTATGGGAATAACTTTGATATAAACTTCTTAAATAAATCTTTAAACAAACATAAATTAGGAAATATAAAAAATCAAACCATAGACTTGATGAGATATGTAAAAAAAGAAAAAAGAATGCTAGAAAACTATAAACTAGAAACAGTCTTAAAATCATATGGGATTTGTCAAGAGGTACCCCATAGGGCGCTGGCTGATGCCAAATTAACCTACGAGCTTTCAACAAAAGTAAATATTTTTAAAGAAAAAATAAAATAGGATGGCTATAAATAAGGATCAAAATACTGTTTATCCCGCACACGCGGGGGTGATCCTAAGACTAAGACTGCAGCAAAGGCTGGGGTTGAGTTTATCCCGCACACGCGGGGGTGATCCTATACGTATTAACACGTATACTATTATTGTAAGGTTTATCCCGCACACGCGGGGGTGATCCTATGATGAACAATTTAAAAGAATGTCTGGTATAGTTTATCCCGCACACGCGGGGGTGATCCTCAATCATTTTCAAAAGTCTTTCAAGCTCTATAGTTTATCCCGCACACGCGGGGGTGATCCTATCCCCAGCCTGCACCTCATCATAAGAGTAAAGTTTATCCCGCACACGCGGGGGTGATCCATCAACTAGTAAAACAATCAACCACAGGCTATAGTTTATCCCGCACACGCGGGGGTGATCCTAGGCATGTAGATGAACTTGATAGAAAAAAAGAGTTTATCCCGCACACGCGGGGGTGATCCTATCCCCAGCCTGCACCTCATCATAA
>NZ_JAEUYX010000008.1 GCF_016798225.1 Anaerococcus sp. mt242
TTGGCATGAAAAAAACCCCTCAATCCATATTCCGGATTTTGGGGTTCAGCTCAAATTTTCAGCTTGTTTTTTATTATCTATTATGACCAGGAATGTTTACTTCATTTGGTATGACTGGTTGTTCCTGACCTTGATTCCTTCTGTTTTCACGATTTGGATTTACTTCCGTATTTGTATTTAAGTTAGTATCATCATTTTCCTTTTGTTTAGGATCATCAGGATCATCTTCTTTTTCTTCGTTTTCTTCTTTATCATCCTCATCTTTAGTGTCTATTTCACTTGGTAGAGGTGGTACATATATTAGATTTGAATATTCTGTTGGGGCTCTATATTCCCAGTCCCTAGGATATATGTTGTTAAACTCTTTAGGATCATAATTACTTTTTGGATTTAAATATGAAACTTGAGCTCTAGCCCAGCTAGGCGTTACATTTGAAGCCAATAAGTTATTTCTAGTATCTATTGTAACTAATGTATGGACATCGTCTTCTTCAGTTGGTGTATTTTTTGGTCCAAATATTTCTGTTTTAACTGTGCCTCGAGTATCCATATAAGATAATTCTGTTGGAAGTTTACCACTCATTGTATCGACTTCCATTTCTACAATGCTACTTGGTCGTTCAAATTCTCTTATATCATAACCATCAAGAATTTGATTGTTAACAGTATTCCACATTCTGGCAGCTCTTTCAATAGAGTTACCATTCATTCTTATGCTTTGATCATCAGCACCCATCCAAATACCTACTGTATAATAAGGAGTATATCCTACACACCAGAAGTCTACATAGTCATCAGTAGTTCCCGTTTTTGTAGCAAAATCTGTACCGTTTAGATAGATATTTCCATAGTATTCTCCTGTTGATTGGAGGGCGGAGGTAATTTGATAAGCTGTTTCCTCACTAGTTACTTGGTGTGTAACAACATTATCTTGATCAAAAATAACTTTTCCGCTAGAATCCTCTATTTTTGAAAATGTAAGGGGCTCTTTATATTCACCTTTGTTTGCAAGTGCTGCATAGGCTGCAGTCATTTCTAGATTTGTAAGACCATGTGTCATAGCTCCTACACCTAGAGCAGCTAGATTTTCATCGTTTGTTTGATTATTCTCATCTGCACTTACAAAGTTATCATTACCGTCTTCTTTAATTATTCCAAAGTTCTTTAGATACTCTAAACTTGTTGGTATTCCTACTTCATTTAGAGTACGTACAGCAATTGTATTTATAGATCTTTCAATTGCTCTTCTAATTGGAACAAGACCTTCATAGTAATCATAAACATTTTTTGGCCAAGCTTCATCATCTTTATTCATTATTAGTGGTACGTCATCGACACCAGTGGCTAGGTTAAATCCATTATCCAAAGCTGGAGTATAAGTAGCAATCGGTTTTATGGATGAACCAGGCTGACGTGGTATTGCTGATGCTCGATCAAGCAATCTTACCCCGGATTGATCACGACCACCCATGATTGCTTTTATATGTCCTGTTTCTTGGTCAATTACAACTGAGGATGATTGTGGTTGGATGACTCCATTTAGATCTATATCGTAAAAATCTTTATTTATTGAAAAAGTTTCATCATCATAGTAGGTAAATAAATCAGGATTTTTTTCTAAATAGTCTTTTGATATTACTATGTTGTTTTCATCATCTAGTTTAATTTCCTCATTAGAAGAGAATGATATAAATCCAGATTTATGTGTACGTAAGTTTTTATTTTCTTCATCTAAAGAATAATAATTTCTAAATATTAGTTTAGTTTGATCTAAATATGCTTTGTTAGTAGATAATACAATATTTCCACTTTCATCAAACCAAGCCTCATCATTACGTAATCTAATATCATTATTTTCATTTAATAGATTTGATTTGCTATAGTATAATAAATTACCCTCACTATTTACAATATTTCCATAATCATCATACCTTAAATCAAGTAGGGGAGCGGAGTTCCATCCTGAAGTGTCACCCATAAGATATGAAGAAAAATCTGCATATATATCTTCAAGTTGTTTTTGCATATCAGGGTCTATTGTAGTGGTTATCTTAAGACCACCATAATAAAGTCTATCCCAAGCTTGATTTTCACTCATGTTATAGATTTCCATTAGCTTATTTACAACTTGTTTTTGAAGGAGGGAGTTAAAATAACTAGCTATTTCAGTATTTCTTCTCTCAGCTGGTACAATAGATCCAGCAACATCAAATGCTTTTGCTTCGTCATATTCTTTTTTTGAAATGTAACCATGTTCTAACATCTTATCTAGAACATACATTTCCCTGTCAAAAGGAGCTTGGTTAAATACTGCTGAGTAACGCTCGCCCTCGATGCTAAATTCTCCCAAAACTCTTTGATCAGTTACTTCACTAGTTTTAATTGCTTTGTACAATGAATTTTCTGATGGGGATTGGACTATCCCTGCAAGGGCTGCACATTGAGCAAGATTTAAATCTGAAACATCTTTATCAAAATAAGTTCTAGCAGCTGCCTGGACTCCATAAGAGTTTTGCCCCATAAATACACGATTTAAGTAGGCTCCAAGTATTTCATCTTTACTTAGATTTTGCTCGATTTCTAGAGCTAGATAAATTTCTCTAATTTTTCTTTCGTAAGTTTGATCGTTATTAAGGTAGGTATTACGAGCAAGCTGCTGGGTAATAGTTGAACCACCGCGGACTATGCCGCCTGCCTTAAAGTTTTCTACTGCAGATCCAAGAATAGATTGTGGGTCAAGTCCAGGGTGATTATAAAATCTTTCATCCTCAACAGCAACAAAAGCATGTTTTAGATATTCTGGAATTTGGTCATAATCAACAATCTCCCTATATTCATTTGTAGCTATCGAATCTACTTCATTTCCATCTTCATCCACTATAGTAGAGTTTTGGCTCATTTCATACTTTATAATATCAGCATCAATTTCTGGAGCGGTTTTCATTACTTCAAGTATTGCACCACCACTCATGCCGGCAAAGACAACTCCTATTGACATTAATATTAGAAAGAAGATTAAAATAAGCTTAAGCACTATAGAGCTAATCTTTTTAACCATTCTGCCTCCTAAAATTTTATATCTTAAAATTAAACAGTTATTTATACATTTTAACATTTTTTTACCATTTGTTCCATAAAGCCTATTCTTTATAAATTTTAACATTAAACGTATAATCAACTTAAAGAAGGGAAGTTTATGCAAGAAGTTATACAAGTAAATGTCTTAAAAAGAGACGATGATGAAGAAAACAAAATTTATGAATTAGAATCATTAATCAATACAGCAGGGGCAAATAGTGTAGCCTATGTAAGCCAAGTAGTAGAAAAGGTAAATCCACGCTATTACATTGGTAAGGGGAAAGTAGCTGAAATTAAAGATTTGGCAGAAAAACTTAATGTTAAAACAGTTATCCTTGATGTAGAGCTTTCAGCAAGTCAGCTTTATAATCTAGAAGAAGAACTAAAAGTCCATGTTGTAGATTGGACAACTTTAATATTAGATATTTTTGCCCTAAGAGCAAATACAAAAGAAAGTCGATTAAAAATCAAATTGGCCCAGCTAAAATATCAATTACCGCGCCTTAACAAATGGTTTTCTTATCTATCCCGTCAGGCAGGGGGTATAGGAACAAGAGGACCTGGAGAAACCATGCTTGAGACTGATAGGCGTGCAGTTGTCCGTGATATAAAATCACTTGAGCGTCAATTAAAAGATATTGAAAAAACAAAGAAAATTAATAGGCAATCTAGGAAAAATATTACAAATATTTCTCTATTAGGTTATACAAATGCAGGAAAATCTACTATTTTAAATGGAATGATGCATCTATATGGTCAGGAAAAGTTTGTTTATTCAGATGACTTGTTATTTGCAACACTTGATACATCAACTAGAAGACTAGATTTTTCTAATACAAAAGTTACTTTAACAGATACGGTTGGTTTTATAGATAATTTATCAGATGAACTTAATGATTCATTCTTAACAACATTGGATGAAATAAGATTTGCAGATATGCTATTAATAGTCATTGATTCAAGCCATAACATAGAACATCAAATTCAAGCAATAGAAACGGCAATATCTGATATTGATATGGCTAAAAAACAAGTCTTATATGTATTTAATAAAATGGATAAGGTAGAAAATGAGTTAGCCATTAAATTATTTAAACGCGATAACGAAAGGATCTATATTTCTGCTAGGAATGATGAAGATTTAGAACGCCTAAAAGAAAAAATAGTTAGTTTAATAAAAGAAAATTATCAAAATGTAAGTATGCATATTCCATTTGAAAATGGTGATATACTTGATTATATGATGACTAATTACGATATTTTAAATACAGAATATGATGAAAAAGGAACAATTATAAATTTTGAAATTTCAAAAGAGGATATGAAAAAATATGGGAAATATATCCGAAGCCTATAAAACAATTAAAGGCACCATTCAAAGTGAATTTGAAGAAGAAAAATCACGATTCATAACAACAATCTCCCATGTAGAAAGCGAAGATGAAGCAAATGATTTCATAGCTAAAATCTCAGAAAAATATAAAGATGCCACCCATAATTGTACAGCTTTTATAATTAATGAAAGACCAGTCATTAAACGATATAATGATAACGGCGAACCGCAAGGATCGGCTGGTCTACCTATGCTTTCAGTTTTAGAAAAGGAAGAACTTACAAATGTATGTGCAGTGGTAACTAGATATTTTGGAGGAAAGTTACTTGGAAAAGGTGGCTTAGTTCGTGCCTACGGCAGGGGCGTTAGTGAAACTTTAGAAAATAATATTATTTACAAAAGACCGTTTTTTGTAGTAGAATTAATTCATTCTTATGAACTACTGGGTATTATAGAAAATTATATAAATGAAAAAAAATTCCAAATCATAGATAAGGAATATACTGATAAGGTAAAAATATCATTATATATAAGAGAAGAAGATTTTGAAAAAACAAAATCTGATTTAATTAATTTGACCAGTAGTAAGATTAAAATAACAAATGATAAAGCAGTTATGCTTTTTAGCAAATAGGAGGATTTATGTCAGGACATAATAAGTGGAGTAAGATTAAAAATAAAAAAGGAAATGAAGATGCTAAAAGAGGTAAAATTTTCACCAAGCACGCTAGAAACATTACAGTAGCTGCAAGACAAGGTGGAGACAATCCAGATTATAATCCAGCATTAAAGCAAGCGATAGACAAGGCAAAATCAGATAATATGCCAAATGATAATATCGACAGAGCAATTAAAAAAGCATCTGGAGATGGAGCAGGAGATAATTTCTCAAGAGTTATATATGAGGGATATGGTCCAGGTGGGGTTGCAGTAATTGTAGATTGCCTAACAGATAATGTCCAAAGAACTGCTCCAGACGTTCGTCATGCCTTTGATAAAAATGGTGGAAACCTCGGAACAGACGGATCAGTTATGTTCATGTTTGATCATAAAGGTGAAATTTTAGTTAACAATGAAGGTAAAGATTTTGATCAATTTATGATGGATGCACTTGAAGCAGGAGCTGATGATGTATCAGAGGAAGACGAATATTTTGAAGCTTTAACCAGCATAGAAGCATATAACGATGCAGTAGAAAATCTAAAAAATGCTGGCTACAAAATTGAACGCTCTGATATATCATACATTGCTCAAAATGACATAGAAGTTGATAGTGAGCATCACGCAAAACTTGAGAAATTGATTGATACCCTTGAAGATAATGATGATGTTCAAGAAGTATACACAAATTGGGATCAACCTAGTGAGGAAGAATAATGGAATTTAACTTTGATCCGGTAGCTTTTTCTATATTTGGAATAGAGATACGTTGGTATGCAATAATTATAATTGCAGGATTACTTTTAGGAACTCAATTTGCAAAAAAAGAATTAATCAGACGTGGTTTTGATGAAGATTTTATATATGATGTATTATTCGTAATAGTTCCTATCGGTATAATAGGAGCTAGGTTGTGGTTTGTATTATTTAAATGGGATTTCTATTCACAAAATCCTATGCAAATTTTAAATATCCGTGGAGGAGGACTAGCAATCCATGGTGGGATAATATTTGGGTCTTTGGCATTGTATTTTTACTGTAAAAAACACCTGGTGCCATTTTTAGATATGACAGATATTTTGACACCATCACTTGCACTCGCTCAAGGTATAGGTCGTTGGGGAAACTTTATAAATCAAGAGGCCCATGGCGGTCCGACAGATCTTCCTTGGGGAATAATAATTGATGGAGTAAAAGTGCATCCCACTTTTCTCTACGAATCTTTAGGGGATCTAATTATTTTCTTATTTTTAATAAATGCTATTAAAAAAAATCCTGACAAGGGAAAAATCACAGCATCTTACTTGATAAGTTATGGGATATTAAGATTTTTTGTTGAAGGATTAAGAACTGATTCTCTATATTGGGGACCACTCAGAACTGCTCAACTGATTTCAATACTATTCATAGTAATGGGCATAGCTTTATTTATCTATGCAAATAAGAAAAATCTCCCACCATATTTTAGACCTAAGAACATCAAAAAAGAGAAAGAGCCAAAGATTATTAAATTTCAATAAGTAAATGTAAAATTTAAGCAAAATTATAGACAAAATCGGTTAGAAATAACCGATTTTTTTGTTTGATTTTTTATCGTTTATGGTATAAAATGATTATAAAGTGGATTAAAGTGGTGAAAGGTGGTAAAAAATTGTTTTTAGGCGAGTTCACTCATAAATTAGATTCTAAAAATAGAATAATGATGCCGAGTGAATTTCGTGATGGATTATCAGAAGAATTTTTTATCACAAAGGGACCTGAAAACTCTTTAGTAATTTATACAAAAGAAGAGTTTGAAAGACAAAGTAAGAGACTTGATGAGCTTGTTAATGAAAATAAAAAAAATAGGGCCATCAAGAGATTATTTTTCTCATCCACTATCAAAACAAGCCTTGATAAACAAGGCAGGGTTTTGCTAAACAAAAATTTGAGAGACTATGCCCATATTGAAAGTGAAGCTATGATTATTGGCAACAATTTAACAATTGAAATATGGGATATGAACCAATGGCAAGAATATATAAATGAAGTCGAGGTGAATTTATCCGACATAATGGATGAATAATATGGAATTTAAACATATATCAGTACTAGCTGATGAAGTAATAGAAAATTTGAATATAAAACCGGATGGAATTTATGTAGATCTTACCCTAGGAAAAGGCGGACACAGTAAAAGAATTTTGGAAAATCTATCAGAAAATGGTAGATTAATTGCCCTAGATCAGGATAAAGATGCGTTAAATGCCGCAAAAGAGAATCTATCAGACTTTTCAAATGTGTCTTATGTAAAGAGTAATTTTGAAAATATAGATAAGGTCTTAGATGATTTAGGAATTAGTAAAATTGATGGTGCTTTGATGGATATAGGTGTCAGCTCGTATCAGATAGATAATGCAGAACGTGGATTTTCATATATGCATGATGGACCTTTGGATATGAGAATGGACACAAGCAATGAGTTAACAGCAGAAAAAATCGTAAACGAATACTCTTTGGATGAGCTTCAAAAAATATTTTCCAACTATGGGGAAGAAAGATTTTCAAGAACCATAGCTAGAAAAATAGTAGAAACTAGAGATGAACAGCGAATTGATACTACTTTTAAGCTAAGAGATTTGATAAATAAATCTATTAGGTCAAATGAGGCTCATCCTGAAAAAAGAGTTTTCCAAGCACTAAGGATTGAAGTTAATAGAGAATTAGAAGTTTTAGAAAATACACTCGATAAGATTATCGACCATCTAAATGTAGATGGTAGACTATGTGTGATTACATTTCACTCACTTGAAGATCGTATCGTTAAAAATACATTTAAAGAACTGGAAAAAGATTGCATTTGCCCACCTGGATTACCTGTTTGCGTATGTAATCATAAGGCAAAAATAAAAATAATTAATAAAAAACCAATCATAGCAGGAAAAAAAGAACTAAAAGATAACTCTAGGTCAAAAAGTGCTAAACTTAGAGTTTGCCAAAGGATTTAATATGGCTGAGAGAATTGAAAGGCAAAAGATTGCCCAAAATAAAAATCACAATAGAATAAGGCTTAAGGTTAAGGAAGATCCTAAAAGAAGAAAGAAGAATATCAAAGTCCAAAGAAAAAAGGACAGGAGATTCAAGTTAGTAATTAGTTTTCTAACTCTTGCAGTAATTCTTACACTCGGGTTTTTCACTTTCACAACTAGAAATGAGCTGATTGCAAAACGTAACGAATACAAGGAACTATCAAGCGATGCAATTAGCAAAGAATTAAAAAGAGATAGATTAAAAGCAAAACTAGAAAATACAGTGGACTTAAACCGCATTCAAAGGTATGCTTTAGAGGAACTAGGAATGGGGTACGAGAAAAACGGAGCAGAAAGAATAGATAACTAATATGGATCGAATATTTAAAATAATTATTGCAAGTATAATTTCAACAATAGTCTTAGGATATGCAATTTTGCCAATCTTAAAAAATATGAAGATTGGTCAAAATATCAGAAAAGAAGGACCAAAAAGTCATTATCAAAAAGCTGGAACCCCTACAATGGGGGGCATTATCTTTTTAATAGCTTCATTTTTAATGACTCTAATTTTTGTTCCCTTTAATATGAACACAGCAATCCTCCTTCTAGCAACAGTAGGTTATGGTGCTATCGGATTTATTGATGATTTTAGAAAATTGGTACTAAAACAATCAGAGGGGCTTAAACCTAAAGAAAAGATAGTTTTACAATTTGGGCTTGCAATACTTATAACAATATTAGCTTTTATAAATGATAAAGAAAGTGTTACAACTTTAACAATACCATTTTCAAATTATAGCTTGCCAGTAAGTATTTTAGGTTTTCCTATATTGGTTTTTATAATAGTTGGAACTACTAATGCAGTAAATCTTACCGATGGGCTAGATGGACTTGCGACAAGTGTATCGCTTCCAGTATTTATTTGCTTATTCTTACTAGCAACTACTGATACAACTAGGATGTTTTCAGTAATTCTATTTGGATGTTTACTAGGATTTTTATACTTTAATTCCTATCCAGCCTCTGTATTTATGGGAGATACTGGATCAATGGCAATTGGTGGAGCCATAGTTGCTCTTGCAATTATAGAAAAAATGTCAATTTATCTAGTGATTTTTGGTGGAGTTTATGTTTTGGAAACTTTATCAGTTATTATCCAAGTATTATCTTATAGACATCGCAACAAAAAAAGAGTATTCTTAATGACTCCAATTCACCATCATTTTGAATTAAAGGGTTATAAAGAACCTCAAATTGTATCAGCATTTAGCATTGTTTCAGTTTTATTGTGTTTAGTAACATTGGTGGCAGTATTATGAGAAAAATTTTAGTTTATGGACTAGGTGTAAGCGGCATATCTACAGTAAAAACTCTTTCAAAAATGGGATATGATGTTTATACTTTTGATAAAAATAAAGAAAAAGTTGACGAATTAAAGGGCTATGATTATAGCCCTATTTCTCTTTTTGATATCTTTGATATTGAATATGAATGTGTAGTAAAATCTCCAGGAATAAAACCTAGTGATGAAGTCTTACAAAATTTAGCGAAAAAATATGAAATTATAAGTGATATTGAACTATCATATAGACTTTTCCCTGATAAAAAAATTCTAGCAGTGACAGGTACAAATGGTAAAACCTCTACTACATCTATGATTACTCACATATTAAATGAATCGGGTATAAAAGCTATCTCTGTTGGTAATATAGGTGAAGGCATATTGTGGCAAATGTATAACAATGATGCGGTCTTTGTTGAAGAGCTTTCATCTTTTCAACTTAAAAATACATATGATTTTCATCCACACATTGCATCAATTCTAAATATTACGGAAGATCATTTGGATTGGCACAAGGATTTTGATGATTACATCAATTCCAAATTAAATATTGCAAAAAATCAAAGTGACAAAGACTATATTATCATTAATAAAAATGATGAGATTCTTCAAAAAAATAAAAATAGATTTAAAGGTCAAATTTATGAATTTTCTTCTGGTGGCTTAGTAAAAAAAGGGTTATTTTTAAAGGAAAACAAAATTTTTTATATAGATGAAAAAGAAAGCTATCAAGTTCTTGACACAAATGATTTGAAAATTATTGGAAGCCATAATTATGAAAATCTAATGGCAGCAATGCTAGAGTGTTATTTCTTTGGCTTAGACTTTAAAAAAATTACTGAAGCTAGTAAAACTTTTGTATCTATTGAACATAGACTAGAATATGTCGATGAAGTAAAAGGTATAAAAATTTATAATGATTCAAAAGCGACAAATGTTGATAGTGCAGTAAAAGCTATAAAAAGTTTTGATAATCCGATAATAATTATAGCTGGTGGCTATGATAAAAAAATCGATTATAGTGATTATGTAAAAGAATTTAAGAATAATGGCAAGCTTATGATAATTATGGGTGAAACCAAAACGCAAATTCAAAATCTTTGCGAAAAATTGGATGTAAACTATATTTTGGCTGAGGATATGGATGATGCAGTTAAAAAAGCACTAGAGCATGCAGAATTAAATGATACAATCTTGCTATCACCAGCTAGCGCTAGCTGGGACATGTACCCATCATATGAAGTACGTGGAAAAGATTTCAAAGAAAAAATTGAAAAATATAAAGGAATGATAAAATGAATGTAATTATTTCAGGTGGAGGAACGGGCGGACATATATATCCTGCCATTGCTATCGCTCAAAAAATCCAAGAAAATATCGAAAATGTAAATATTTTATATGTTGGGATAAAGGGCGGACCTGAAGAAGCCATTGCAGAAAAATACGGCTACAAATTTGCTCCAATCGAAGGGATGGGCATGCCAAGAAAAATTAATAAAAGGTTTTTCAAATCAATCTCTGCAAACCTAAAAGGTTTTAAATCTGCAAGAAAAATTATAAAAGAATTTAAACCAAATCTTGCAATTGGTACTGGAGGATATGTTTGTGGACCTATTATTTACCAGGCTGCTAAACTAAAAGTGCCAACCATAATTCATGAGTCAAATTCTTATCCAGGCATTACATCAAAATACTTATCTAAAAAAGTAGATTATTTATGCATTTCTTATGCTGAAGCAATTAAACACTTTAAACACAAAGAAAGAATAGTAGTGACAGGAAACCCAGTTAGAAATAACTTTTCTAATGAATTTAGTAAAGATGATTTGGAAAAACTAGGTATAGATAAGTCACTGCCAGTGGTATTTTCATTTGGAGGATCAAATGGATCAGCTTCAATGAATAAAGCTGTCAAGGAAATGGCCGGACATTTGCATGGAGATTTTTATTTACTTCACCAAACTGGTAAAAGAAACTATGATAATTTTATAAAGGACTTGCCAGACAATAAATATCTAAAAGTATTTCCTTATATAGACAATATTGATTTGTTTTATGCAGTAAGTGACTTGGTGATTGCATCTAGCGGGGCAATGAGTCTTGCGGAAATATCAAGTGTAAAAAAACCTTCTATACTCATTCCAAAGGCATATACAACTGAAAATCACCAGCAATTCAATGCCGAAACATACGTAAAAAATGGTGCTTCGCTTATGATTTTAGAAAAAGATTTAAATGGTAAAGTTTTGTGTAATAATATTATGAGCATCATAAGTGATAAAGAAAAACTAAAAGAAATGGGAGAAAATAGTGGCAAGCTAGCTCAAGACGGAGCAAGTGATGCTATACTAAAGCTAGTTTTAAAATTAATTGAGAAATAATATGCAAAATTCAAACGACGACAGATACTTTAAAAAAGATGGAAGAACAGTAAATAAAAAATATATTGCAAAAAAACATAGTAAGAAAAAAGAAAGTAAATTATTTAGTAAATGGTTTGTATTTTTTCTAATTATGCTTGCCTTAGCATCTATCGTATATAGTATTTATGTGCATAGCTATATGAAAATTTCTGAAATTTATATTACTGGAAACAACATAACACCTGATACAGAAATAATTGGACAGATAGGAAATCCAATTGGTGAAAATATTTTATTATATAATGCAAAAGAACACGAGCCAAATATCAGCAAGATGACCTATATAGAAAATGCTAGTATAAAAAAAGTTTTTCCAAATCTATTAAATATTAATGTTGAAGAAGATTATCCATTATTTTTTCAAAATAGTGAGGGGAAAAAATATTATATCTCTAACAAGGGTACATTACTTGGGGAAAGTCTCAAAGATTTTGACGAATCTTTATTAAAAGAAATAAAAGGAGCAAATCTTAGAAAAAATATTGGAGAAAATTTTACTGGATCTGAAGCAAGTTTAAATTTTATTAGAGCAATTCAGAAATTTTCGTATTTTAACGAAGTAAAACAATTAAATTTGGAAAATAAAGCTGAAATTGGTATAATGATAAATGATATAGATGTGAAATTCGGTGATTTGAACGACATAGACTATAAGCTTAAAATTTTAGATAATATTCTAAGTGATGCTAGGGAAAAATCTATTACTCTTGTAAGTATAGATTTGGGCAATGGTGAAAATCCCACTGTCAAAGTCAGTCCTGAATCATATAGTGAAAATCTAAATTATTAAAAAAACATCAAACTAGAACACGGGGGAAGATATGGCAAATATTAACATGGAAATGGATGACAACTCTTTAGCAAAGATAAAAGTTATCGGAGTTGGTGGTGGTGGAAACAACGCTATCAGTCGAATGAGAGATAACGGATTATCAGGAGTTGAGTTTGTAGCTGTAAACACAGACTTACAAACACTACAAGAATCAAATGCGGACTTAAGATTACAAATTGGTGAAAAATTAACAAGAGGACTTGGTGCTGGTGCAAATCCATCTGTTGGAGAAAAAGCAGCAGAAGAATCAAAAAATGATATCACAGAAGCTTTAAAAGGTGCTGATATGGTATTTATCACTGCTGGAATGGGTGGTGGTACTGGTACAGGTGCAGCTCCAGTTGTTGCAGGTGTTGCAAAAGATATGGATATCTTAACAGTTGGTGTAGTAACAAAACCATTTACTTTTGAAGGTAGAAAAAGACAATCACAAGCAGAAGCTGGTATCGAAAGACTTAAAGAAAATGTGGATACACTTATTACAATCCCTAACGATAGATTGCTTCAAATAGTTGAAAAAAGAACATCAATGGTAGATGCCTTCAAACTAGCTGATAATGTACTTATGGATGCTGTAAGTGGTATTTCTGAACTAATTGCTATACCAAATGTAATCAATCTTGACTTTGCAGACGTTGAATCAATTATGTCTGATCAAGGTATAGCTCATATGGGTATTGGTCGTGCTAGTGGAGAAAATAGAGCTGTTGATGCTGCTAAGGCCGCAGTTAATTCACCACTTCTTGAAACATCTATTGAGGGGGCAAAAGCAGTTTTACTTAATGTTACTGCTGCAGAAGTTGGTCTTATGGAAGCAAATGAAGCTGCAGAGCTTATCCGTGATAATATCGATTCTGATGCAAATATTATCTTCGGTGTTGGATCTGATGAGTCTATGGGTGAAGAAATCAAAATTACAGTTATTGCAACAGGTTTTGATAATCAAGGCAGACCTAGTTCATCAAGAACAGCAGAGATGAATGCTCCAACTAGAAACTCTAGATCAGAATATGAATCACAATCAAGATCTGCTCGCCCAGCTGAAGAAAAAAGAAAAAGCTCAAATCCATTTGACGATATAGATTTACCAGATTTCTTAAAATAATATGAAATGCCCGTATTGTCATTCAAATAACACAAAAGTGCTTGACTCAAGAACCACTGAAGATGATACAGCTATAAGACGCAGAAGAATTTGTGAAGATTGTAGCAAGAGATTTTCGACCTATGAACGCTATGAAGACATAACAATCATGGTTATAAAAAAGGATGAAACTCGAGAGGCTTATGATCGATCAAAAATCATAAATGGCATTGTAAAAAGCTGTCAAAAAAGACCCGTGTCTCTGGATCAAATTGAGCAAGTGGCTAAAAATGTGGAAATTAAAATTAACCATACAGACAAAAAAGAAGTTACATCGACCTATATCGGTGAGCTTGTCATGGATGAGCTAAAGGATTTAGATCCTGTGGCATATGTAAGATTTGCCTCAGTTTATCGAGAATTTAAAGATGTCGATTCATTTTACAATGAAATTATAAATTTAAGAGATAAAAAAGATGCCAGTATTGAGCAGTAGTTGCTTATAGCTGCATCTTTTTTTATACTAGAAAGGCTAAAATGGATTTATTTGAGTTAAACAGACAAAGAGAATTAGAAAAATCTGCACCCTTGGCAGATAGATTAAGACCCAAAAGTCTTGAAAATTATATAGGTCAAGAACACTTGGTAGGGGAGGGAAAAATCATAAGCCGTATGATAAAGGCTGATAGGATTTATTCAATGATTTTTTATGGACCTCCTGGTGTAGGAAAAACCACCTTAGCAAAAATCATCTCTGAAACTACCCACATGACCTATGAGGAGCTGTCTGCAGTAACAAGCGGTATAGCAGATGTAAAAAAGAAAATAGAAATTGCAAAAGATAATTTAAAATATGAAAACAAAAAAACTATTTTATTTATTGATGAGATACATAGATTTAATAAATCTCAACAAGACTATTTATTACCTTTTGTCGAAGATTCAACAATTATTCTTATAGGAGCTACTACAGAAAATCCATATTTTGAAGTCAATAAGGCTCTTATTTCTCGTATGTATGTTTTTGAATTAAAATCATTGAATAAAGATGACCTGGAAAAGCTCATTGATATGGCAATTACTAAAGATCCGATTTTACAAAATAAAAATGTAAATATAGATGAGGACGCCAGGGAAATTTTGATTAAATATTCTAATGGAGATAGTAGGGCTCTTTTAAATGCCTTAGAAATTGCTATATTTTCAGAAAATGAGAAAGATGGTAAAATAAATATAGGCAAAGATACAATCGAAAATTCTATTCAAAAAAAGATTGCAATCTATGATAAAAAGGGCGACAGACACTATGATACCATCTCAGCGTTTATTAAATCTATGAGAGGATCAGATCCTGATGCTGCCCTTTATTATTTGGCAAAAATGCTTGAATCTGGTGAGGATATAAAATTTATTGCCCGTCGTATGATTATTTTTGCATCAGAAGATATTTCAAATGCAGATCCATTTGCTTTGGTACTAGCTACTAGTACTTTTGATGCCATAAATACTGTCGGTATGCCAGAGGCAAGAATTATCTTGGCACAGACTGTTACCTATTTGTGCTTAGCTGACAAAAGCAATTCTACTTATCTAGCTATTGACAAAGCCATACAATTTATAAAAGAAAATCGTGACAAAGAAGTGCCAAATAAACTAAAAGATGCCCATTACTCTGGCAGTAAAAATTTAATCCATGATAAGTATCTCTACCCACATTCATTTGGCGGATATGTAGATCAGGATTATCTGCCTGATGATTTTGTGAATGAAAAATTTTACCAAGCCTTAGATATTGGGCATGAAAAAGAACTAAATGAAAAACTTAAAAAAAGGAAGGATGGAACTAATGAAGATTAGAGAAATTTTAAATGATGTTGATTCATATTTAGAGAAGGAAGTTGTGGTAAATGGTTGGATTAGAAATTCTAGATTTGGAAAAAATGTAGGATTTATCGAACTAAATGATGGTAGTACTTTCAAAAATTTACAAATTGTAATTGGGACTGATGCTCCTAACTATGAAGAGCTTTCTCATCAATTCTTATCAACAAGCCTTGAAGTAAGTGGAAAACTAGTTGCCACTGGTAATAATAAAACTCCATATGAAATTCAAGCAAATGAAGTTAAAGTTTTAGGTGAATCTTCAGATAAATTCCCTATCCAAAAACAAAGACAAACACTAGAATACATGAGAACAATCCCTCACCTTCGTCCAAGAACTAATACTTACAGAGCAGTATTTAAAGTAAGAAGCTCACTAGCATTTGCCCTTCACCAATTTTTCCAAGAACGTGGTTTTTTATATGTAAACCCACCAATTGTAACAGGATCAGATGCAGAAGGTGCTGGAGAAATGTTTAATATAACAACAATTGACCCAAGTGATGCTCCTATGAATGATAAAAATCAAGTAGATTATAACAAAGACTTCTTTGGTAAAAAATCTTATCTAACAGTATCTGGTCAATTAGAGGCAGAAGATTATGCTCTTGCATTTGGAGATGTATATACTTTTGGTCCAACATTTAGAGCAGAATTATCAAATACACCAAGACATGCTGCAGAGTTCTGGATGCTAGAGCCTGAAATGGCTTTTGCAGATTATAATCAAGCAATGGATGTTGCTGAAGATATGATTAAATATGTAATCGACTATCTACTTGAAAACAACAAAGATGAAATGGAATTTTTCAATAGATTTATAGATGAAGAATTATTTGAAAGACTTGACCAAGTAAGAAATAAAGAATTTGCTAGGGTAACTTATACAGAGGCAATTGAAAAACTAAAAGAAAGTGGCCAAGACTTCGAATTCCCAGTTGAATGGGGCATGGATCTACAAACAGAACACGAAAGATACTTATCAGAAGTTATTGTAAATGGTCCAGTATTTGTAACTGATTATCCAAAAGATATTAAGGCTTTCTACATGAAAAGAAATACTGATGGTAAAACAGTAGCTGCTTTTGATATGCTAGTACCTGGAGTAGGAGAGCTAATAGGTGGCTCTCAAAGGGAAGAAAATATCGATGAACTTCTAAAATCTTTTGAAGAAAATGGACTTAAAGAAGAAGATTATCAAAATTACTTAGATTTAAGAAGATTTGGTACAGTAGTACATTCAGGATTTGGATTAGGATTTGAAAGAGCAGTTATGTATGTTACAGGTATGAAAAATATCCGTGACGTAATTTCTTATCCACGATATGTAAACGCACTTTCAAGCCAAAACTAGGAGATATGATGACAGAAAATTATTCTAATATTCCAGAATATAATCCCAATGCCATTGAGAAAAAATGGCAAAAAATTTGGGATGAAGATAAAACTTTTCATAGCGAAATAGACCATGATAAGGAAAAATTCTACGGACTTGTTGAATTTCCTTATCCATCAGGTCAAGGATTACACGTTGGTCATCCAAGACCTTATACAGCTCTTGATGTAGTTTCTAGAAAAAGAAGACTAGAAGGATACAATGTTCTTTATCCAATGGGGTGGGATGCCTTTGGTTTACCAACAGAAAATTACGCTATAAAAAATAAGATACATCCAGCAAAGGTAACTGAAAATAATATAGCAAACTTTAAAGCCCAATTAAAATCAATTGGTTTTTCATTTGACTGGGATAGAGAAATAAATACAACCAACCCAGACTACTATAAATGGAGCCAATGGATTTTTATCCAATTATATAAACATGGTCTAGCTTATAAAAATGAAATGAGCGTTAACTGGTGTCCATCTTGTCAAGTAGGTCTTGCTAACGAAGAAGTTGTAGATGGCAAATGCGAAAGATGTGGTACAGAAGTTGTTCATAAGATGAAAAATCAATGGATGCTAAAAATCACTGAATACGCTGATAGACTTATTGACGACCTTGATGATGTAGATTATGAAGATAGAATAAAAGCCCAACAAATAAACTGGATTGGTAGATCAAAGGGAGCAAATGTTGATTTTGCCTTAAAAGACTTTGATTATAAACTCACAGTTTATACAACAAGACCAGACACTATATTTGGTGTATCATATATGGTAATTTCGCCAGAACACCCAATGTTAGAGGAATTTAAAGAAAATATTTTAAATTTCAGTGATGTTTTAACTTATCAAGAAGAGGCTCGTAAAAAATCTGATTTTGAAAGAGCTGAATTAAATAAAGATAAAACTGGGGTTATGCTTGATGGTATTACTGCTACAAACCCATTATCAGGCAAAGAAATTCCAATTTGGGTTTCAGATTATGTTTTAATGACCTATGGTACAGGGGCAATAATGGCAGTGCCTGCTCATGATAGTCGTGATTACGAATTTGCTAAGAAATTTGATATGCCTATTGTTCAAGTTTATAAAACAGAAGGGGAAGCTGAGCTACCTTTAACAGATATAAACAAAGGAAGAGCTATAAATTCTGACTTCTTAAATGGACTTGATGTAGCAGATGCAAAACAAAAAGCAATAGAGTATATAGAAGAAAATAAATTAGGTGAAGCTACAACAAACTTTAAATTACGTGACTGGGTCTTTTCCCGCCAAAGATATTGGGGAGAGCCAATACCTATGATTTATTGTGAAGAACACGGATGGAATCCAGTAGATGAGAGCGAGCTTCCAATAAATTTACCAGAAGTAGAAACCTATGAGCCAACAGCTACAGGTGAATCACCTCTTTCAGAAATTGATGATTTTGTTAACACAACTTGTCCAGTATGTGGAGGACCTGCAAAGAGAGAAACAGATACCATGCCTCAATGGGCAGGAAGCTCTTGGTATTATTTAAGATACATGGATCCACATAATAATGAAGCTATTGCAAGCAAGGAAGCACTAGATTATTATAGTCCAGTAGATTGGTATAATGGGGGGATGGAACATACAACCCTTCACTTACTTTATTCAAGATTCTGGCATAAATTCCTATATGATTTAGGAGTAGTACCAACCAAAGAACCATATCAAAAAAGAACTAGTCATGGCATGATTTTAGGTGAAGACCACCAGAAAATGAGCAAATCACGTGGTAATGTTGTAAATCCAGATGACATAATCCGTGATTACGGTGCAGATACTTTAAGAACTTATGAAATGTTTATAGGGGATTTTGGATCAACTGCGATTTGGTCAGATGAAGGTGTACGTGGATGTAGAAAATACCTAGAACGTGTTTACAATATGCTAGAAATGGTAGAAGATGGAGATGATTATAGCAAAGATATAGAAGTAGCTATTCACCAAACTATCAAAAAAGTATCTGAAGATTACGAAAATCTTAAATTTAATACAGCCATAGCAAGTCTTATGTCACTTTCAAATGATATGAGATCACTTGGCAAAATAAGCAAAGCTGATTTTAAAACTTATATCATCCTATTAAATCCAGTTGCACCTCACTTAACTGAGGAGTTATGGGAACTAGCTGGCTTCGAAGGAAAATTAAATGAAGCTAATTGGCCAAGTTATGATGAGAAAAAATTAGTATTAGACGAATTTGAAATGCCAGTTCAAATAAATGGTAAGATGCGTGGCAAAGTGCTTATGGCTATGGATGCTACCGAGGATGATGCAATTGCAGCTGCAAAAGCTGATAGTAATATTTCAAATCATTTAGAAAATAAAGAAATAAGAAAAGTGATTTACGTACCAGGTAAGATTTTAAATATCGTAGTTGCTTAAAAATTTAGTAGGACTATTGTCCTACTTTTTTTATAAAAAATTTAGCTTGTAAATAAAAATAATAAATATGGGTATATTATAAGTAAGCTTTATAATAATAAAGTCAGAAAGGATATATCTATGAACAAAGTAAAATTAGCTATAATTTTTTACTCCCAAACAGGAGGTAATTATAAAATGGCAAGCATTGCCAAAGAGGAAGCAGAAAAAAATGGGGCAGAAGTTAGATTATTAAAAGTTAAAGAACTTAGAGATACATCAAAGGTTGAGCCAGACTCTCTATGGGATCAGACAATTAAAGCAACAGAGGATTTAGAAGTTGCAACTCCAGAAGATTTGGTATGGGCAGATGCAATCATATTTTCAACACCAACTAGATTTGGTAACGTTTCAAGTCAAATGAAAGACTTTTTCGATTCACTTGGAGGAGTATGGAGCGAAGGTAAACTTGTAAATAAATTTGTAACAGCTTTTGCATCTTCACAAAATCCAAATGGTGGCCAAGAACATACTATTCGTGCAATTTATACATCTGCAATGCACTGGGGAGCAATAATAGTGCCTACTGGATATACAGATGATTCAATATTCGCTCAAGGTGGAAATCCTTATGGTGTTTCAGCAACTCAATCACCTGAAAATTATGAAATCAGTAATGAAATAAAACCAGCTATCAAACATCAAACAAAAAGGTTAATAGAAATTACTAAAAACTATATAGATTAATAAATAAAAGCCTAGCATATATTGTTAGGTTTTTTTAAATGTAATAATTGCAGTTTTAGGGTATAAAGTATTTATATTTTAAGGAGGTTTTATGAATATATTTGATATCTTAAACAGCAAATTATTATACATATTGGTAGCCCTTGGTTTATTAATTATATTTTTAATATGTATAATGTTTTTTGTTAGAGCAAAAAAGCGAGCAAAAGAATTAGGCATTGCTGATGAAAAAGTGAAGGCAACTATAAAAAGTTCTTTAGTTTTTTCTATTGTGCCGTCTATAGCGGTAATAATTGGTCTTATAACTTTGACACCGCTTTTAGGTATACCATGGCCATGGTTTAGACTTTCAGTTGTAGGATCGCTTCCATATGAGCTTACTGCAGCGGATTTAGCTGTAAAAGGTCTTGGTTATGCAGATCTTTCTGCTTATCAAGGTTCTACTGATGTTAATGCTATAGGAACAATAATGTTTACTATGACTATTGCTATTCTTGGTGGAATGATTTTTAACATTTTTTTCTTAGAAAAATACCACAAAAAAGTATCTGGAATTGGTACAAAATCATCACCATTTAGAGAGTTAGCTTTATCGGTACTAACTTTTGGTATGGTTACTGTATTTTTCCCTATTGAGTTTTTAAAATCTAAAACACACGCAGCAGTTGCAATTACATCTATTCTAGTAACACTTATTTTAGGACAGATTTCTAAAAAGTATAAGATAGGCTGGTTATCAGATTTTATTATGAGTTTTGCACTCATTATTGGCATGGTAGCGGGTGTATTTTTTGAAGGAGTACTATAATGAATAAAAATATTTCATATATGGATAAAACTTACAAATTAGGTAGAATTGCAACTATAGTTTGTATACTAATAATGTTTATAATTCCATCAATTATTTGCACGGCTTACAATATTTGGCCAAGTTTTGATTCAGTAATGGGAGCAGCAGGACCACTTTTAGCCATGTATATACCAGTTGCCCTTGCTGAACAACTTTCTATGATACCAATTACCGGCAATTCCGCATATATCAACTCTATTATGGGGAATGTAACAAATATTAAATTTCCAGCTTATCTTACAGCCTTATCATCAGTTGATCAAGATCCTGGAACAGAGGAAGCGGACGTAATCGGTATGATTGCGGTTTGTGTTTCTGGGATGACAACAATGATTATTATTTTAATAGGGCTTATACTTCTAGTTCCATTAAATCCAATACTTACCTCACCGGTAGTAAAAACTGCAACTAGTTATATTATGCCAGCGTTATTTGGATCAATGCTTGTGGGAATATTGTTAAATAACTCTGCAGGATCATTTGAAGCAAAGAATAAATACTTAATAGGCGTTATAGACTTACTTCTAGTTTTCATTGTTAATATTTTTATTATGAATCTAGATAAAAAACAAGGATTTGCCATGGTAATAATAATGCTATTGTCTGTATTATTAGCTTATATATTTTATAAAAATGGTATTATAAAATTAAGTTCAAAAGAAAAAAATAACTTGTAATTTAATTTGAATGGTGTATCATTATACGTGATACACCATATTTTTTAATCTATTAATTAAAACATGATGGGTATTATAATTAGAGATAATAAATATAAAATTATTTTATAAAAAATTTATTAAAATTGAATTACTACTTGACAACTTACAAAATATCATGTACTATTGTATTATAATAATGATACAGTTTGAGAAGGCGATATGAAAGAATTTCTTAAAAAAAATATTTACAATATAATAGCAGTAATAGTACTACTAATATTAACTTTACTCGGTTTTATAGGCTATAAAAAAGGACTGTTCAACTCCATAGATAGTTTTAGAGATTTTATTCTTTCCTATGGAGCTTGGGCAAATATTATTTTTATATTTGTACAAATTACACAAATAGTTGTCCCAATCATACCGGGTGGATTAACAACCATCTTTGGGGTTGTAATTTTTGGTCCATTTTGGGGCTTTATCTATAATTACATATCAATTTGTATTGGTTCTATGCTAGTATTTTTTATATCTAGAACTTTTGGAAAATCAATAATTTTAAATTTCTTTGGTCAAGAAACTTTTGACAAATACAAACACAAAATAAAAGATAAAACTTATGAAAAATTCTTTGCATGGGCAATATTACTACCAGTAGCGCCTGATGATTTTTTATGCTATTTAACAGGACTTTCTGATATGAGTTTTAAAAAATATGCTACAATTATTCTTTTGTGTAAGCCGCCTTCCATTTTTTTATATTCTATGGGATGGGCAATGGGTATTGAATGGATAGTGAATAAATTATGATTTTAAAGGCGATTAGATAATCTAATCGCCTTTTTTCATATAGTTTTCTCATTGTATTATATATATGTAAAATATATGGAAATTGACATAAAAAAGATGGCTTGTTGCCATCAATAATTTAAAACTCTTATATAATATCTCTACCAGCAATAAATTCAATCTCTAAATCATTTCCAAAGCTTTCAGTGTCAACTATTTTAAAACCACGAACTTTTGAAGAATTTTCATAGCAAATCTCATTGTTAATTACCTCTCCTAATGGGGGGATATTTGTTATTCCTTGATGATTTTCAATTTTTAAAGCTTTTTCAATTATAAAATTAATTTGATTTTCGATTAATAATTTATCAAATACATCAAAGAAATCTGTAATTTTTATTACTGACCTTTCTTCATCTATAGTTAATTTTAAATCTTTAGCTTGGTAAAAACTTGTAAATACTATCTTAAAAATTATAAATGCAGTATTATAAGCTAAATTTTTAATGCGATTTTCTGGATTTAGTTTTAATATGACTTCTGATTTTTTAGGACGTCCCTTGACAGTATGTATTATATTATCTCGTTTTTCCTCAACAGATATGATCTCTAAATCTGATATATTTCCATAATCTTTTAAAAATCCATATGATTTTGGCATAAAAATGGTGCGATCAAGTATTATTTGTGTGTTATCATCTTGAACGCGTCTTGAAACTATATTTGCTTTTAATTCTGTAATTTCTGGATATTTTAAATAAATTTTCTGCATACTTTGCCTTTCTTTAATTAAAACTTATGGTTAATCATATGATATAATATACCCGAGGTTGGGCTATGAGAAAGAAAATTTTTATCGCTTTAATAGGTTTTATATCAGGTATAGGATTATTTATTAGTTTTGAGATGCTTAATCCTATATATATTTTACTTTTGTGTATTATTGCAGGCTTGCTAATTTCTATTATAGATAAAAAACTATTAATCTTTCCAATAGCCTTTGCCATAGGTTTTAGTTTAAGTTTATATAAATTTAATCAATATAATCTTAGTAATTATACAGATAAAACTTTAGAAATTACCATACTAGAAAAAAGGGCTGTCAATGATAGTTACAGATACTTCGTAAAGGCCAAAGGCAAGGATATATCTGAAAAATCCGTAGTCTTCTCCGACTATGATTTTGATATAGGAGATATATATTTAATAGATGGTCAAATCAGTATACCAAACAAAAATACTAATCCAAATCTTTTTAATTACAGAAATTATCTGATATCTAAAGGCATAACAAGTAATATAGAAATACAAAATATTAGGAAAAGTGCAAAAAGCTCATCCTTTTTTCTAAAACTAAGAAAAAATTTTTATATGTATATCCATAATCTTTTTGAAAGTAATTTGAGCAAAAAATCTTCTGATTTTGTAATATCTGTAATTTTGGGAGAAAATCTAATTCAAAATGAAGATGTGAAAGATCTGGGACTAGCACATATTTTGGCTGTATCTGGTTTACATATAGACCTGCTACTAGGATTTATATTATATAGCTTTAAAAAATTAAAACTTAACTATAAACATGCATATTTATTTGGACTTTTGGTTTGTGCATTATATGGATCAATGATAGGGTTTCCGTTTTCGGTTATCAGAGTTCTGATAATTAATTTTATAGGATTTTTAGCCTTCTTGCTGCAAGAACCTGAAGATAAGATTAAATCTTTGTTGGTTGCTGCATTTTTGATATTATTATCTAATCCATTTGCACTTTTAAATGCGGGATTTGTTTTATCTTTTGTAGCTACAAGTGGTGTATATTTGATATATCCTAAGCTTAAAAAATATCTAAAGAACAATTTAATATCTGATAGCATAGGATTTACTGCTTCCATACAAGCGTGTGTCTTGCCATTTGGAGCATTTTATTATGGAAAAATAAATTTGATAAGTATGTTGGCAAATTTTCTGATATTACCTATTTTTACAATATCCATGTACTTGATTTTGGTAATTATAGTATTTTATCCTTTAATTAGATTTATATTAATGCCAATATTTATAATTCTAGATTATCTGATAAATTCTATATTAAATCTAACTTTTTTGCTTAATAGTTTCTCTTTTTTTAATATTGAATTTATCCACCAAAGTATTTTAATTTCAGTTTATCTTTATTGTTTAATTTTAGTAAGTATTTATATTAGAAAATCCAATAAAGAATTGATGAAGAAATTTTATCTGATAAATTTACTTTTTGTAATACTTAGTCTTGGATTTGAGAAAATAAATCCTGAAACTAGTTTTTCTATGATTGATATAGGTCAAGGAGATGCATTTTTAATAAATGATAGGGGAGATTATTATCTGATTGACGTAGGTGGCCCTAAATATGATGATTATGATAGTGGTGAAAAGATTTTAGTTCCTTATCTAAAGTCAATAGGTGTAAAGAATATAAAAGCTGTTTTGATTTCCCACGAAGATAGTGACCATAGCGGCAATATTGATATTTTAAATGACAATTTTAATGTAGAACATATTCTTACAAGCAAAAATAATATTAACTCATTAGTAAAATATAATCCTGAAATTATAAAAAAAGATGATGTAATTAATCTAAAAAATGGATATATAAGCTGTATATTTGATGGTGAGTTTGGGGAAGAAAATGCAGAATCCATAGGCTTGTTGATAAATATAAAAGGTACAAAAATAATATCTTTGGGAGATTTGCCAAAAGAATACGAAGATAGTATAGATGAAAAAGCTGATATATTAAAAGTTTCCCATCACGGATCGAAAACTTCTACATCAAAAGAATTTGTAGAAAAAGTAAAACCAAAGGCTGCGTTAATATCTGCCGGACGTAATAATCGTTATGGTCACCCAAGTTCTGAGGTAATTAATAATTTAGATGGAGTAAAAATATTTAATACCCAAACAGATGGGATGGTCAAAATATATTTTGATGATGAAGTTAAAATTGAAAAATACCTGAAAGGAGGTTTTTTTAAATGAATTTTAAAGAATTTATGAGCAATTTAATCGATGATAAGACTAGTGGAGTTTATTTATTTGATTCTAAAGAAGAGTTCTTAAATGATACAATCATGGAAGAAGTACGAAATAAAGTAAATATTCCAGATTTTAACCTTGTTGAAATTAAGGGTAGCAAGGATGTAGAGACTATAAAAACTTCCTACGAAACATATCCTGTTATGGAAGATAAAAAATTTGTTATTTGGAGAAATATAGACTTATCTAAAAACACAATAAAAGAGTATGAAAGTAGTCTAAATATATTAGCTAATGACTTTAAAGAATTTCCCGATTTTGCTACTCTATTAATATTTTCAGACAATCCTCCATTTAAAGGAAAGTTTTATAAAAGTGTTGTCAAAAATGGGGAAGTTGTTGAAATAAATAGGTTAAATCAAAAAGAATTGGAATCTTTTATCGGAAAAAGATTTGTGAGAAATGGCAAAAAAATCCAAAGGTCACTGGTTAGTGAAATAGTAAATAGATTCTCATATCTCAATAAAGACAGTGAAATCGACCTTTATGAAATAGTAAATGTTGTAGATAAGATTATTGCAAATTCTAGTGAAGAAATTGTAAAATCACAGGATGTATTAGACCAATTAGATGAAGTTTTAAATATTAATATATTTAATCTAACAGATGCAATGAGTGCAAAAAATCCAAAAGAAACAATTGATACTTATTTAAAAATGGCTGAGGCGAATGAAGATTTATTTATGATATATCATATGATTATTAGACAAATTAGAAATCTCATTGGTGTAAAATCTTTATATCTAAATGGTTACAACGATACTTTTATGATGAAAAATCTAGGAATAGGTTCATACGAATTAAAAAAAATAAAGGGTTACAGTAGAAATTTTTCACTAACGGAACTATTAAATATCCATAGTAGGATATTTGATATGGAATATAGACAAAAATCAGTGGATTTTGATATGAAATTAGAATTACTGCTTTTACTAAGAGAAATTTCTGCAAAATAAAATGAGCAATTATCAGTAGACATATGTGCGGATCCATTACTGATTATTGCTCATTTTTTTATTAAGCATTTTGTGCTTCATTCATTGCTTTTTGTAATCTAGAAGATGTTCTAGCTACTTTATTTTTGTGCATAATGTTTTTTGCTTCAGCTTGTTTCATTCTTTTATCTACGTGTCTAAAGATTTCACGAGCTTCATCAACATTACCAGCTTCTAAAGCTTGATCAAATTTTTTGATATATGTTTTGATTTCTGATTTTTTAGCTTTATTTCTTTCAGTATCTCTTTTTGTTGTTTCGATTCTTTTTTGAGCTGATTTAATATTTGCCATTATTTCACCCTCTTTCTTCATTAGTCTTTTTTGCTTGACTGATACATTTTACCATAGAAAATTAAATCATACAAGTTTTATTTATATTAGTCCTTAAATAATTGGTAGTTTTTAACTTTTATATTATAATATAATAATGAATGAGAGGTAAAGCAAATGACTAATGAAAAAGAAAAGATAGTAGTAGAACCTGAAGCAAGCAAAGGTCCTACTATTAAAGCTAATCAAAAACCAGTTAAAGAAGATGAAGATGGCATCATTGAATGGATAAAATCTATAGTAATTGCCCTAGCTATAGCCGGTTTAATTAAATGGCTATTTCTTGATGCCACTAGAGTTGACGGAAAATCAATGTTAAATACTCTTCATCATGATGATATGCTTTTTGTAAATAAAATTGGTAAGCATTTCCATGATTATGAAAGAGGAGATATAGTAATATTGAAAGCCCCAGATGCATATAATAAATTGTATGTAAAGAGAGTAGTTGGAGTTCCTGGTGATACTGTAACTTTAAAAGATGAAAAAGTTTATTTAAATGGCGAAGAGCTTAATGAACCATATACTTCTGTTGACTACACCTTACAAACAAGTGATACTTATGAATGGTATCTTTTAGATAACCAATATTTTGTAATGGGTGATAATAGAGCAGAAGGCGCAAGTAATGACTCAAGAAACTATGGTCCAGTTGAAAAAGATGAAATAGTTGGACATGCATTTTTCAGATTTTACCCATTTAGTGATATGGGAAATATAGATAATAATCCATATGGAGAAAGTAATTAGATGACACAAAGAAAAGACAATATAAGAAATTTTTCTATAATTGCCCACATAGATCATGGTAAAAGTACTCTTGCAGATAGATTGATTGAAAAATCTGAACACTTGTCTGAAAGGGAGATGCAAAACCAAATGCTGGATGACATGGAGCTAGAGCGTGAACGTGGGATTACAATTAAATTAAAATCAATAAAAATTCATTATAAGGCTAATGATGGCAAAATTTATGACCTAAACCTGATTGATACACCAGGCCACGTTGATTTTAATTATGAGGTTTCAAGATCACTTAAGGCGTGTGAGGGAGCAATATTAGTTGTAGATGCTAGTCAAGGTGTGGAAGCACAAACCCTTGCAAATACCTATTTAGCTCTTGAACAAGACTTAGAAATCCTACCGGTTTTAAATAAAATAGACCTTCCATCAGCTAGAGTTGATGAAGTAAAAAAAGAAATTGAAAATCAAATTGGTCTAGAAACTGAAGGCATACCACTAGTTTCAGCAAAAACCGGATTAAATATAGAAGATGTCTTAGAAGATATAGTAGCTAATATCCCGGCTCCTGAAGATCACGATAACAAACCACTAAAAGCACTTATTTTTGATTCATACTATGATGCTTATCGTGGAGTAATCTGTTATGTGCGTGTTTTTCAAGGGGTCGTAAAACCAGGTGATCATATAAAAATGATGAACACAGGTAAAACTTACGAAGTAAATACTGTAGGTTATACCATGAAAAATCGCATCGAAACAAAAGAATTACGTTCTGGAGATGTAGGGTTTATTGAAGCTAGTATAAAAGAAGTAAAAGATGCTAGAGTTGGTGATACTATTACCAATGCCCAACAACCCACAGATGCTCCCCTTTCAGGTTATAAAGAGGTTTTACCAATGGTTTATTCTGGTATATATCCAGCTGAGGGAGAAAGTTTTGATAAGCTCCGTGATGCTTTGGAAAAACTTCAAGTAAATGATGCAGCTTTAGTATTTGAACAAGAAAACTCCCAAGCTCTAGGAGTAGGTCTTCGTTCTGGATTCTTAGGCCTTCTTCACATGGATATCATAACTCAAAGGCTAGAACGTGAATATGATTTAAATATTATAGCCACAGCACCATCTGTAATTTATAAGGTAAAGCTAAAAGATGC
Source organism: Anaerococcus sp. mt242 (assembly GCF_016798225.1). Classification (GTDB taxonomy): domain Bacteria; phylum Bacillota; class Clostridia; order Tissierellales; family Peptoniphilaceae; genus Anaerococcus. The sequence goes on from NZ_JAEUYX010000008.1 coordinate 28,763, forward strand.
AGCTGAAGAAATTGAAATTCAAAATCCAAATGACTTCCCTGATCCTGCAACAATTGATTATATTGAAGAACCAATGACTAGAGCAGAAATTATTGCCCCAAACGACTATATTGGTCAAATAATGAGCCTAGCTCAAAATCGCCGCGGTGAGTTAATTGATATGACCTATATTGATGAAACCCGCGTTTCCATAAAATATAAACTGCCACTAAATGAGGTTATTTATAATTTCTTCGATAGTTTGAAATCTAGAACACGCGGTTATGCTTCACTTGATTATGAGGTAATAGGATATGCTCCAAGTAATCTAGTAAAACTTGAAATTCTTATTAATGACCAAGTAGTGGATGCACTGTCTATAATAGTTCATAGAGATAGTGCTTATGCTAGAGGCCGTGGTATAGTTGAAAAACTTAAAGATGAAATCCCACGCCAACAATTTGCAGTACCTATCCAAGCGGCAATTGGTGGTAAAGTAATAGCTCGTGAAACTGTTAGAGCACTTAGGAAAGACGTTATCGCAAAATGTTACGGTGGGGATATATCAAGGAAGAAAAAGCTTCTTGAAAAACAAAAAGAAGGTAAGAAACGTATGCGTCAGTTAGGAAGTGTTGAAGTACCACAAGATGCATTCCTTGCTGTATTAAAATATGATGATGAACAATCAAACTAAAAGCGACCTAGTAAAAAACTAGATCGCTTTTTTATTTGTAGAATACTGCTTCAATATTATTTCCTTCTAGATCATGAAAAAATGCAGCGTAATAATTTGGAGCATAATGTTCTCTTATGCCCGGTGCACCATTATCTTTTGCTCCCAACTCTAAGGCCTTATTATAAAAGTTATTTACTTCTTCTTCACTATCAACTCTAAAGGCTAGATGAAAGTTATTTGGTTTTCCTTCAACAAGCCATAATTCATTTGCAAAATCAGAATCTTCCTTACCAAATCCAACCGCATCTTCATAATCAACTTTCTTGATTAAGCCAATTTCAGCAAGAACTTCTTCATAAAAATCTTTAGATTTTCCTATATCAGAAACTTGTAAACTTATATGATCTATCATAATTCCTCCTTTATTGTTTATTTATTTTTTACCCCAAGGCGTGATATAATAACATAAAAGCATAAGGGGAATAATATGGAATCCAAAAATCTATACGAACGCATATTTTTGCGAACTGGAATAATAATTTTATCAATTTTATTTTTAATATTTTTAGCGCCACCTTTATTTGATGCAATGATGCCTATAATTTTGGCCTTAGCATTGGTAGCGCTACTTACACCACTTATAAAAAGAATAGATGATCTATTGCCAATAAAGCATACCATAATTTCATATATAGTCGGAACTATACTTTTGATAGTAATTTTATTTTTACTAATTTGGTTTACTCAATTTATTGTAAATCAAGTAAGTGGACTGATAGGAAATATAATTGGGAATTGGGATAAGATTGTATCATCCACAAATGAATGGATAAATTCAGTTAACTCACAAATTAATTTATTGCCAGATTTTGTATCTAATGCCATTAGATCTGGTCTTGATGCTCTTTATCAATTCTTAGGAAATTTACAAAAAAACGCTGTAAATATTACACTTGGTTTTACTACTGCCTTTATAAATACATCAAACGATATTATATTTTTTGCCATTACATTTATAGTTGCCTTTTATATAATACTTGGAGATATGGAACTTGTTACCTTAAAATATCACTCAAAATTTTCAGAAAGAACTAAGAAAAATTTTAGTTTGATTAGAAGTGTATTTAAAAATTCTACATGGAATTATATTAAGTCGCAGTTAAAATTGGCACTTTTATGTGCAGTTATTATGGCTATAGCACTTAAAATTTTAGGCCAGCAATATTTTATACCAGTTGCCTTATTACTTGGATTTCTAGATTTGCTGCCAATGATTGGGCCTATTATATTAATGTTACCTTGGTCTGTTGTAGAACTTTTTGTATTTAATAATACTTATAAGGGAGTAGGATTACTAATAGTTTTATTTATCTGGACTGGACTACGACAAGTAATATCACCAAAAGTTATAGGATCATCGGCCAATATTCATCCAATCTTGTCAGTAATTTCTCTTTATGCAGGTCTTAGATTATTTGGAATTAGTGGTGCTGTATTTTTCCCAGTTATTTTGATATTTATTGTGGGTATATATAGGTCTGGAATTATTGATAATTGGATATATGATTATAAATTATTTTTTGATTATATAGGTGATACATTAAACATTGGTAAGAGAAATTTAAAAGTGCCAGATGAAGATTAATTTCTAAACAGTATAGTAATACTAGTGATAATAGTTATCATTAAGGAGTTATTATGGATAAATATCAAGTAAAGATTTTAGATATAAAAGAAGAATACAAAAATGTTTTTACCTATACTTTAGAAAAGCCAGACGAATTAATGTGGGATGAAGGTTCTAGTTTCCACTTGGCTTTACCAGGATATGATACAGGTAGTGAAATAAACAAAAAGTTAGTCCACCATCTAAGTATAAACACTTTGACAAACGAGGGAAATATTAGATTTACAACAAAGATTCCTATTAGAAAATCAGTTTTTAAAAAAGCTCTTTCAAATCTTAATGTGGGAGATGAGGTTACTATTTTTAAAATAAAATCTCATATGGCATTACGCCGTGAGGATAAGCCAATAGTTTTACTTTCCCAAGGACTTGCCATGTCAACCATGAGACCGCTTATAAAAAAATTTGAAATAGATAATTCTAACATACCAGAATTAATTAGTATAAATGTAAACAAGAAAGATAATCATTTATACGAAAAGGACTTTGAATGTGTGGATGGTTCATGCTTTATTAAATATTGGCTAGAATCTAGAAATGAGTACTTAGATAAATTAGTTGAGATTGCAAAAGAAAAATCAGATGCTTACTTTTATGTGGTAGGAAGTGAAATATTTGTTCTAGATTCTTTGTATACATTAAGAGAAAATGGCATAGCAAATGAGCAAATCATAATTGATAAAGATCTTGAAAAAAGAGATATAGTGTTTGAAACACTAGCAAATTATAATATGATAATTTAAAAAGGATGGCATCAGCCATCTTTTTTATTATTTAGTAATAAGGAGAAAAGATGCAAAAAGTTGGTTGCTATATCCATATTCCTTTTTGCCAAAAAAAATGCTATTATTGCGATTTTTGTGCATACATGAATGTTGAACATAGGATAGATAATTACATAAATAATTTACTAAAAGAGATAAAACTATATCAAGATAGATTGTGTTGTGAGATTGACTCAATATACATAGGTGGTGGAACGCCTTCATATATAGATGGAAAATATATAGAACAAATCATAAAAGCAATACAAAGATTTAAAATAGATAAGATAAAAGAATTTACTATCGAATGCAACCCAAATTCTATTTCAAAAGACAAATTACTTTTGTACAAAGACTTAGGAATCAATCGAATATCATTGGGTGTGCAATCATTTGATAATAAAGTTTTAAAAGCAATTGGGAGAAATCATACGGCTGAGATTGCACTAAATGACATAGATTTAATCAGAAAGCTAGGCTTTGATAATCTTAGCTTTGATTTGATGCTAAACTTACCAAAACAAGATTATAAGTCAGTTAAGAATGATATAGAAATGGTAAAAAAAATATCGCCTGAGCATATATCATGGTATTCACTTATATTAGAGGAAGGATCAAGATTTTATGCCCTTGATAAAAAAGGAAAATTAGATTTGATGGAAGATGATACAGAGGTTAAAATTTTTGATAATATCATAAATGAGCTTTCGGATATTGGACTTAAGCGATATGAAATATCTAATTTTGCTAAAGAGGGCTATGAGTCCTATCATAATAAAAAATATTGGGAGGGGAATGGTTATATTGCCTTTGGTATGAGTGGATCAGGATATATATCAAATGTTAGATATACAAATACAAGAAATTTTGTTCACTATGACCAAATGATTGGTCAAGGTAAACTTCCGATTGAAGATAAAAGTTTCATCTCCAAGGAAGATAGAGAAAAAGAATATATAATTTTTAAGCTCAGAGAAACAGCAGGGATTAATCTTGAAGAATTTAAAAATAAGTTTGGAGAAGATTTTCTTATTAAGTATAAAAAAGAAATAAAAAAATTTGATAATCAAGACTTTTTTATTATAGATCAAAATTTCAAATTTAGCCAAAATGGAATGAATTTATCTAATGAATTTTTAAGATTAATTATATAATCTTGACAGGGTGTTTTTAGATAGTATATTAATGCTAGCAGTCGATACCAAAGAGTGCTAAAGGAGAAAATTTTGGATGATAGAAAGCTAAAAATATTATTCTCTATCATAGACTCTTACATCACAGATGGTGAACCAATAGGTTCAAAAAGCCTTGCTGATACTTACAACTTAAATGTATCTCCCGCAACCATCAGAAACGAAATGAGTTCTCTTGAAAAAATGGGTTTAATTGAAAAAGCCCACTCTTCAAGCGGAAGACTTCCTTCTGATAGGGGTTACAGAATGTTTGTAGATTATATTCTTGAAAATGAAATGGAGGATATATCTAGGGCAAAGCAAAGTAATACGATTATAAACTTACTTGATAAAAGATATCACAATGCAGAAGACATTGTTGAGACTGCAACTAGGATGCTTGCTGAAATAACAAATCTTACAGCAGTATCCATGACACTTAAAAACGAAATAAAAACTTTGGTAAATATGGAGCTAATAAAATTATCAGATAGGCAATTACTTTTATTAGCAGTTTTTGATAATGGAATGATTATAAAAGATAGTATATATCTTAACTATGAAATCAACTCTGAGCAGCTTTTATTTATCAATAACGTTCTTAAAAAAACTATGGTAGGAACGGATATCAATGAGCTTTATGATAATATAAGATTACTTGAAACAACTTTGCTAAATGATTACAAATCATTGCTTGAAATTATTGAAAAAAGACTTAAAGGTCAATCCTTTAAAAGTCTCAATAAAGAGATTCAAATTGAGGGCCTAGGCAATATTTTCAATTTTAAAGAATACGACGATTTATCAAAGGCACGTGATTTTATTAAGTTATTAGATAGTAAAGAAAAATTAAATAGTTTTTTGGGTAACAGCATATATGATAAATTGGATATTTCAATCGGTTATGAAAATGAGCTTGATGAGCTAAAGGAAAATACAGTTATAACATCATCTTTTAAAATAAATGATGATATTGTAGGCCATATCGGCATCATCGGGCTTACAAGAATTAATTATGTTGATGTAATATCCGATATCATGATGATATCTACTCTACTTAATAACTAAAGGAGTTTAAGGATGGATGATAAAAAAATAAATGATGACAAGCTGAATGAAGACCAGTTTGCTGATGAAGAAATTATCGAAGAAGATGAAGTAATCGATGGCGAGATTATCGATGATAATTATGAACTTATAGATGAAGAAAATGAAGATGAAATAAACGATACGAAAATCGAAGAAGATTTTAACGAGTTTAAAGACAAATATCAAAGACTATTAGCTGATTTTACAAATTATAAGCAAAGAGAAGAAGCTAGCAAGGCAGATTTCAAAAAATTTGCAGTAAATAACTTGGTAGAAAAACTTTTACCGGTATTAGATAACTTTGATAGGGCCCTTAAAGACCAAGATCCTGAAAATGGACTTGTAAAGGGAATTGTAATGACTCGCGATGAAATGCTAAATATTCTCAAAAACGAAGGTTTAGAAGAAATCCCATCTGATGGCGAATTATTTGATCCAAATGTTCACCAAGCGGTTTTAGCAGAAGATTCTGATGAGGTTGAAAGTGATCACATCATAGAAACATTTCAAAAAGGTTATAAATTAAACAATAAAGTTATAAGACCTGCAATGGTTAAGGTAGCAAAATAGGAGGCTATTAATATGGCAAAAATTATAGGAATTGACTTAGGTACAACAAACTCAGCAGTAGCTGTAATGGAAGGTGGTTCTCCAGTAATCATCCCAAATAGTGAAGGAAACAGAACAACACCATCAGTAGTTGCATTCTCAAAAGATGGTGAAAGATTAGTTGGTGAAACAGCTAAAAGACAAGCAATCACAAACCCAGACAGAACAATCTCATCTATTAAAAGAGAAATGGGTTCTGACTATAAAACAGCAGAAATTGATGGCAAAAAATATTCACCAGAAGAAATCTCTGCAATGATTCTTCAAAAATTAAAATCAGATGCTGAAAAATATTTGAATGATACTGTAACAAATGCAGTAATTACAGTACCTGCATACTTTACTGATGCTCAAAGACAAGCAACAAAAGACGCAGGAAAAATTGCAGGGCTTACAGTAGATAGAATTATCAACGAACCAACTGCAGCATCTCTTGCATATGGTCTAGATAAAGAAGATGACCAATCAAAAATCATGGTATACGACCTAGGTGGTGGTACATTTGACGTATCAATCCTAGAAGTTGGTGATGGAGTATTTGAAGTGCTTTCAACACGCGGTAACAACAAACTAGGTGGGGATGACTTTGATAATAAATTAGTAGATTATTTAGCAAGCGAATTTAGAAAAGAAAATGGCGTAGACCTTACAAAAGATCTTACAGCTATGCAAAGACTAAAAGATGCAGCTGAAAAAGCTAAAAAAGAACTTTCATCAACAATGACAACTAATGTAAACCTACCATTTATTACAGCAGTAGATGGACAACCAGTTCACTTAGATATTTCTATTAGTAGAGCTAAATTTGATGAACTTACAAAAGATCTTGTTGAAGAAACAAGAAAACCAGTAGAAGATGCATTATCAGATGCAGGACTAAAATCTTCTGACATTGACAAAGTACTATTAGTAGGTGGATCTACAAGAATTCCTGCTGTACAAGACTTAGTTAAAAACTTAGTTGGTAAAGAACCACAAAGAGATATCAACCCAGATGAATCAGTAGCGCTTGGTGCAGCTATCCAAGGTGGAGTACTAACTGGTGAAGTTAAAGATTTATTACTATTAGACGTTACACCATTATCACTAGGAATCGAAACATTAGGTGGAGTTGCAACAAAACTTATCGAAAGAAATACTACAATTCCAACTAAAAAATCACAAGTCTTTACAACAGCAGCAGATGGTCAAACTGAAGTAGATATCCACGTTGTACAAGGTGAACGTGAAATGGCAGCAGATAATACTACACTTGGACGTTTCCAACTAACAGGAATCCCTGCAGCAAGACGTGGTGTACCACAAATCGAAGTAACATTTGACATTGATGCAAATGGTATAGTAAATGTAACTGCAAAAGACCAAGGTTCAGGAAAAGAACAAAAAATTACAATCACATCATCTTCTAACCTAACAGAAGAAGAAATCGATAAAAAAGTAAAAGAAGCTGAACAATTTGCTGAAGAAGATAAAAAGAAAAAAGATGATATAGATGCAAAAAATAATGCAGAAAGTTTAGTTTACCAATCAAGAAAAACTCTAGAAGAATCTGGTATTGAAGGTGCTCAAAAAGATGAAATCGAAGCAGAAATCAAAAAATTAGAAGATGCGATCGCTTCAAATAACACAGAAGAAATCAAATCTCAAACAGAAGCTCTTCAAGAAAAAATTTATTCAATGAGTGAACAAATGTACAAAGCTGCGGGAGCAGAAGGTGCAGAAGCAGGAAATGCTGCTGATGATGATGTAGTAGATGCTGACTACGAAGTTATCGATGATGATGAAGAATAAATTTGATTTATAATAGCAAACTTAAACAAAATAAGTATAATAATCTAAATAAAATAAAAGCTATTTCATTGTGAAATAGCTTTTTTTAAGTGTAAATGGAGGAAAAATGCAAGATCCATATGAGGTACTTGGCGTTAGTCGTGATGCTAGCGACCAAGAAATAAAAAGAGAATACAGAAAACTTGCTAAAAAATATCACCCCGATTTAAATCCTGGGGATCAAGAAGCAGAACAAAAGTTTAAAGAAGCAACTTTGAGCTATGAAATATTATCAGATAGTGAAAAAAGAGCCCAATACGACAGATACGGTGCAGCTGCCTTTGAAAATGGAGGAGCTGGTGGATATGGCGGATTCTCCGGGGGTTTTGGAGATCTTTTCGGTGATCTATTTGGCGATTTATTTTACGGTACTGGTGGAGGGTCTACAAAAAGACCTACAAAAGGTGCTGATATTCAACAAATAGTTAAACTTACATTTGCAGAAGCTGCTTTTGGAGTAAGCAAAGAAGTTCAAGTAAGACGCGAAGTAGAATGCGATACTTGTAATGGAACTGGAGCTCGTGATGAAAGTTCAGTCCATACTTGTGATAAATGTAACGGAGCAGGAATTGTAAATGATGTTGCTCAAACACCTTTTGGTAGAATGAGCAGAACTGTAACTTGTGATAAATGTGGTGGAACTGGTGAAATTATAGATGATCCATGTAAGGTATGCCACGGGCAAGGAACAATTGTAAAATCTGAACGCATAAAAGTTGATATCCCTTCAGGGGTTGAAAAAAATAATGTAATGCGCATCTCAAATAAAGGTAGTGTTGGAGAAAATGGCGGTCCAAATGGAGACTTATATGTAATTATTGATGTAGAGGATCATGAAATATTTAAACGTGATGGCTTAGATATTTATTACGATATACCAATATCTTTCCCAACAGCAGCCTTAGGGGGAGAAATAGAAATTCCAACCCTACACCAAACTAGAAAGTTTGAAATACCAGCAGGAACTCAATCTGGTACAAGATTTAATCTTAAAAAAGAAGGAATTACCGATGGTAGGACAAAAAGAACTGGAGATCTATACTTCTATGTTCAAGTTGTAACACCAACTAATTTAAACAATGAACAGAAAGAAGCCCTTGAAGCCTATGCTAATACTTTAGGGGAAGAAGTAAAGGCTCATGAAAAAGGCTTTTTTGCAAAATTAAAGGACTTATTTGACTAATGGCAAATACATTTAACATAATCACTCTAGGCTGTAAGGTCAATCAATACGAATCTGAAGCTGTAGAAGAATTATTCCTGAAAAAGGGATACGAAAAAGCAGCTGATAATGCTGATATTTACGTAATAAATACCTGTACAGTAACAAATATGAGTGATAGAAAAAGTAGACAAATGATATCTCGAGCACGCCGTGACAATCCAGAAGCAGTAGTTGCTGTTATGGGTTGCTATTCTCAAGTAAAGCCTGAGGAGGTTGCATCAATTGAGGGAGTGGACATTGTCCTAGGTTCTCGTAATAAAGAAAATGTTGTAGAACTTTGCGAAGATGTCTTACAAAATAAGGGTGCAATTGATAAAATCATCTCTCCAAGTGAAAGTAAAACTTTTGAAGAGCTACAAATTTCTAATCAAACAGAAATGACAAGAGCCTATCTAAAAATCCAAGATGGCTGTAATATGTATTGCTCCTATTGCTTAATTCCTTATGCAAGAGGCAATATTGTAAGTCGTGACATCTCATCAATTGTTGAAGAAACTAAAAGACTAGCTAAAAATAACTTCAAAGAAATAGTTTTAACAGGTATACATGTCTCAAGCTATGGTAAAGACTTTGAGGACGGATCTAGCCTAATAGATGTTATTGAAGCTGTAGCAAAAGTAGATGGAATAGAAAGAATACGACTTTCATCTATGGAACCAAGGTATATTTCTATAGAATTTTTAGAAAGAATGAAAGCAACAGGCAAGGCTTGTGATCATTTTCACTTATCATTGCAATCCGGATCAGATGATGTTCTAAAAGCAATGAACAGAAAATATGATAGAGCTTTATATAAAGAAAAAGTAAAAGAGATTAGACAAGTTTTCCCAAATGCCGGGATAACTACAGATATCATAGTAGGTTTCCCTGGAGAAACTGAAGGAAATCACAAGCAAACTATGGGTTTTGTAAATGAAATTAAGTTTTCAAAAACCCATTTATTTAAATTCTCACCAAGAGAAGGTACACGTGCTGCAAAAATGGCAGACCAAATAGATGGCACAAGCAAAAAGGATAGACTCCATGATTTAGAAAATATTGAAGAAACTAACCGTAAAGAATTTTTAGAAAAACAAATAGGAAATGTTTTATCAGTTTTAGTAGAATCTAAATCAGACCTGGAGGGTTATAGCGGAGGATACTCTACAAATTATTTAAAAGTAAATGTTAAAGAGGACATCCCGGCAAATTCAATTATTGATGTTAAAATTACTGATATAATTAAGGATGAACTTGTGGGGGAGCGTATTTAAAAAACTACTTTTTGATAATATAAATGTATAGGATGTGCATTTATCAATATTATTTATTGACTTCATTTTTTTATTGTGGTATTATAAATAGCAATGGGGGTGAAGTATGGATTGTGTATTTTGCAAGATTGCAGCAGGAGAGATTCCTACTGATAAAATCTATGAAGATGAATATATAATTGCATTTAATGATTTAGATCCACAAGCGCCTATCCATTTTCTTGTTATACCAAAAAAGCACATAACAAGTTTAGCTACGCTCGATGAAAGTGACAGCGATCTATTAGCAAAAATTATGCTAGCTATTAAAAAATTAGCTAATGAAAATAATTTAGAAGGATATAGAGTTGTTACAAATATCGGCGAAGATGGGGGACAAACAGTACCTCACTTGCATTTTCATGTTCTAGGTGGCAGAGCATTTCACTGGCCTCCAGGCTAGAAATGACTACAATAGAATCTGAAAAAATTTTTGTGTTATACGAGAGGGGGGATAGAGATGACAGAAATCAGAGTTGGAGAAAATGAATCAATCGATAGTGCAATTAAAAGATTCAAAAGACAATGCGCAAGATCCGGTGTACTTTCTGAATACAGAAGAAGAGAACACTACGAAAAACCAAGCGTTATTAAAAAGAAAAAAAATGACGCAGCTAAAAGAAAAAACAGAAAAAAATAATTTATGATATAAAGAACCTAAGTGGTTCTTTTTATTTTATCTAAAATTAGGGTACAGATATTATATAAACTTTTAAAGGAGCAATAAATGAAAATATGCATATATAATCCAAACCCACTTTCTGAAAAATATATTAAAGAGTGGGAAAAGGAAAATAATATAGAAGTATATATAATTAATGAACCTATCAATAAAGACAACTTAGATAAACTTGAAGGTTATGATGGGTTAGTTGTAACTGCATCCAGTGAGATTAGTGATGATATGTATCAAAAAATTGCAGGCTATGGCATCAAACAAATATCAATAACCTCAGTTGGATACGATAAAATCAATCTAGAAAAGGCAGATGAAGCTGGTCTTATCATCACAAATACCCCTGATTATTCACCAGAATCCATTGCTGAATTTACAGTAATGATGATTCTAAAACTCTTAAAAAGAGATAGTGAAATCCAAAAGGATATGAAAAATAAAGATTTTCGTTTTTCAGAAAATAAATTAGGACAAACAATAAGAGGAAAGACTCTAGGTATATATGGATTAGGAAATATAGGATATCTTGTAGCACAGGCCTTAGATGGTTTTGGAGTAGATGTTATAGCTACAACACCACATCCTAAAACATACGCAAAAAACATAATAAAGTTTGTAGAATTTGATGAACTTTTAGAAAAATCAGATATCATATCTGTTCACGCAGCCTTAGTAGATGAAAATTTCCACCAATTTGACAAAAATGCTTTTGACAAAATGAAAGATGATTCCTTTATTGTAAACACATCTCGAGGAGGACTTATTGATACAAATGCCCTACTAGAAGCAATTGATAATGAGAAAATAGCTGGAGCAGCTTTAGACGTTTATGAAAATGAAGAAGGAATCTATGGAAAAGATAATCCATCTTATGACGATGAATTATTTAATAAGTTACTAGATCATCCAAAAGTTGATATGTATAATCATGTTGCATTTTTTACCGAAACTGCTTTGGAAAATCAAATGAAATTTGCATTAAATAATGCAGTTGAAGTTATTAAAACTGGTGATAGTAATAAAAGAGTAAATTAAAAATCGGGTCAAGTACCCGATTTATTTGTTTAATGATAAGACATATTCATAAATTTCATTTTTTGAAAAATTGCTTATCTCTTTTATATTTTTTACTATGTCTTTTGTTCTTAAACCATCGTTGATTTGTGTTTTTATTATATCTTCATAATCTTTTAGTTCTTTATCTTGGCCATCAACTTTACCAGATAAAATTAATACAAATTCACCTTTTAAGATTATATCATCTACATTTATATCTGAAATATCTTCTAATACAAATTCTTCAAATTTTTTTGTAAGTTCACGTGCGATGCAAAGTTTTCGATCGGCAAATTTCTTTTTAAAGTCAGCGATAGTATTTTCTAAATTGTGGGGGGTATCAAAAAGAATTGCTGTCTTGTATTCATTTTCTAATTCTATATATAGTTTATTTTTATCTCCATTTTTCTTTGGAATAAATCCATAATAAGAAAATCTATCATTATTAAGTCCAGAGCCTACGAGGGCTGTAATTATGGAACTTGCACCTGGTAAAATTGTATAGGAAATATTCTCTTCTATACATTTTTTTATCAAAATATGTCCCGGATCTGAGATGCCTGGCATACCTTGATCAGTTATTACTCCATAAGTTTTTCCAGCTCGTGCATTTTCAATTATTTCTATAGATTTGCTTGTTTCATTAAATTTATGATAGGAGGTAAGGGGCTTATTAATCTCATAGTGGTCAAGTAATTTTTTGCTTTCTCTAGTATCTTCGCAAGCAATTATATCCACTTCTTTTAAAGTATTTATTGCTCTAATTGTCATATCTTCGAGGTTTCCTATTGGTGTTGGGATAAAATAAATTTGATAGTCCATAAAAACTCCTTTAATTTATTGTATCAAAAAACACGCCTAAAACAAATTAGACGTGTTATATAATTATTTTATTTGTTAATATTTTCTGCTGCAGATTTACCTGAGATTCTACCAAATATAACTGCTGATGAGTAAGCTCCTGATGTATCAGTTACTTCACCTGCTGCATAAAGTCCTTCGATAATATTATCTTCATTATCTAAAACTTGAGCTTTTCCATTTGCAACTATTCCACCTTTTGTCATGTGTAGGGCAGGAGTTACTTTTACACAATATAGTTTGCCATCTTTATTTATTTCAGCTTCTGCTGCTTCTTCTCTAAATGGATCATCCGCTTCACCTTTTACAGCTTTATTGTATGTGTCAATAGTTTCATTTAAAGTATCTGCTTCACATCCTATAGCTTCTGCAAGTTTTTCTACAGAATCATATTCGTCAATGTATCCCTTTTCTACTTGGTTAGATAATCTGTAAAATGAATCTTTTGCTGTTTCATCAAATATATAATAAACTGGACGATTTTTCATCATTTCTTGACCATACTCTATATCACCACTTGTTTCGTCGATAAATCTTTCTCCATTTTCATTTACAAAAATAAAGTTGCTATCAAATGCACCTGTTAGGTCACGTCTTGGGTCTAGGATTTTAGGGAATACAGATGGTTTTTCCATATCGCCTAGTTTAATGTTATGATTTTTAGCTATTTCTACAAAATCTCCTGTCGCACCTATTTGGTTAGATGTTGGGATTTCTTCAGCGCCAGGGATGTATTCTGCGAGTAACTCAGGATTATTTGCAAATCCACCTGTTGCTATTACTGTAGATGTAGCGTTAATTTTATAAGTGTTTTCTTTATCCTCAACTGCAGCTCCAGTTGCTTTACCATCTTCGATTACTAAATCAGTTGCTTTTGTGCCTGGGATGATTTCTACACCAAGGTCCTTAGCTATAGCTTCAAGTTTTGTTTGGATATAGTCTCCGGCATATTCATCTTCTTTAGCCATGTGGTTCATAGATCCATCTTCACCAAAGTTATAATCTAAATCTATGCCTTGATCTCTTAGCCAGCTATCTACTTCAAAAGCACCTTCGGTTACAGCATCAATTCTATCTTCACTGTCCCAAGATTTTTCTTTATATTTTTCTTTATATTCATCTTTGGAAACTTCATTATTGTTAGCTTTCATAGCTTCTGAATTTGCCATATCAAAGAAATTCATATCAAATTTTCCGTTACCACTTAAGATATCCATTTTTTCAATTACTGTGACTTTATCCACACCATCTTGTTTTGCTTGGATAGCAGAAGCAAGACCAGCTGGACCAGCACCGATTACAAGTAAATCTGTAGTTTTATCTTCAGCTTCGGTCAATTCTCTATCTTCTTCATAGCCTGTTGAATTACTTACTTTAATTGAGTCCTTTTCTAGACCTGCTTCTTCTAATGCCGCTAATGTTGCTTGTTTAATAGCTGTTGTTGAGTATGTTGCGGCAGATACAGAATCTACGTCTGGGCTATTTGCTTCAATTATTCTTTCTTTAATGATAGGAAATGCTCTATTAATTACAGCATCTGATTCGTGATTTTCTAAAAGTTCTATGTCAGAAATTTTGCCATCAGCAATTGTTACTTCTAGATTTAGTTCACGGTCATAGCCATTAGCACTAGCCTTGTATGTACCGTCCTTTAAAGATGAATTAGATTCGTTTTTGTTATCATCTTTATTTGATTCATCATCTTCTTTTTTTTCAGACTCTTTTTCTTTAGATTCTGTTGTTGAAGAGTCAGCCTGATTTTTATGATCTACTTCAGCTTTTTGTTCGGTCTCTTTTGCTGGCTCATTTGTTTTATTATTATCACAAGCTGTAAAAACTAGGGATAATGAAAGGGCCAGAACGATAGATTTAAATTTATTAATTTTCATATCTCCTCCTTTAGAAAATTATAATCAATAATATTTTAACATTTTGTTAAATATATTACAAACTGTACGTTTTATAAATGACCGTTGATTTTTTTCATTTCTTCGCTATAAGTTCCATCTTTATAAATAATAAGAGGATCTTCTATTTTTAATCCATCATTTGCATTTTTTACAAATTCGATAAGTATAAATTGTGGTTTTTTATTATAAGTTGATTGAACGAATCTTATCCTCTTAGTTTTTAAATTTCCCGAAGATTTAAATATATCTACCATACGTTCGGGTTTGTGAATCATATACATTTTGCCCCTGTCTTTTAAAGTCTTATTTGCAAAATCAAAAATGTTTTGTAGGGTCAAGTATTTTTCTTGGCGTGATATTAAAAATTCTTCGCTTTTATTATTTATATTATCGCTTATCTTGTAGTAGGGAGGATTGGTTATTATATAATCGGCAGTATTTGTTTCAAGATCAACTTGATTTAAATCTTTATTTATAATTTCAATATTAGATATATCATTTAATTTTAAATTTTTTTCTAATAATTCGGATTTTTCATCTTGGATTTCAACTGCATAAACTTCTTTTAAATTATAATAAGCATTTGCTCCTAAACTAAGTATTCCAGATCCACTGCCTATGTCTATTAAAGTCTTTCCTTTTTTCATTTTTGCAAAATCTAAGAGTATTATAGAATCCACACCAAAAGTGTAAGACTTGTCTACATGTATCATTTTAATATCTGTGTTTGGTATATAATCTAATTTTGTCATATTATCATTATAGTATATTTTTGCACAAAAAAAGAAGAGCCTAGGCTCTTCAAAATTTATTTTGTATATATTGATTTTAATTCATAATATTCAAGTAATCCGTATAATCCACCCTCACGTCCAATACCTGATTGTTTATAGCCTCCAAATGGCAAGTTTGGTCCTTTTGTAGATGTATTTACATAACATTCGCCAGCATAGATTTGTTTTGCGATTTCTAGTGCTTTATCATTTTCACCGAATACTGCTGAGGATAAACCGTAGTCAACTGAGTTTGCAACTTCTATAGCTTCCTCAACATCTTTTACTTTTATGATAGATAAAACAGGGCCAAAGATTTCTTCATCGTGGATTTTCATACCAGGTTTTACATTTGTGAATATGGCTGGTTTTACGTAGTATCCTGTGCCATCTTTATTAGGCACTTCTCCACGTATTAATTCCGCTCCTTCTTCAATGCCTTTTTCAATATAACCTTTTACTCTTTCAAATTGTTTTTTACTAGATAATGGACCTACCACTGTATTTTCATCTGTTGGATCTCCCACAGGGAAGTTTTCATATTGCTTTAGAAATTCTTCTAAGACTTCATCATATATATCCTCTGTGAGAACTGCACGAGATAGGCAAGAGCAAGTTTGTCCAATGTTTTTATAAACTGTACCTAAAACTTGTTCAACAGCTTCTTTGATATTTGCCCCTTTTACAAATACTGCCGGTGATTTTCCGCCAAGTTCTAAAACTACTTTTGTCGCAGTATCCATACCAGCTTTTGCTGATGCAGCTCCTCCGGCCAACGAACCAGTATAAGAGATCATAGCAACTTTTGGATGTTTATTTAGTATATCTCCGACTTCTGATCCTTGTCCAGTAACTAGATTAAATACTCCTTTTGGGAAACCAACTTCATCAATACCTTTTGTTAGTAAGTAAGCAGAAAGTGGGGTAATAGTTGCAGGTTTTTGCACAACTGTACATCCAGATAATAGAGCTGGGATTACTTTTTGGATTATTTGACCCAATGGATAATTCCATGGGGTAATAGATGCAACAACTCCGATTGGTTCTCGCACTAAGATACCACCTTCCATTGGAGTTTCTAAATCAATATTTTCTACTTGTTCAATAAATACATTTGTACGATCTACTTGTCTTCCAACTTGAGAACCATGGCCAACATGAATTGGGATACCGAGTTCAAGCAAGATTAGCTTATCAAAATCATCTTGGTGTGCATCTATCCATTGATTTAATTTTTTTACTAAATCAACCCTTTCGCTAAGGGGAGTTTTTGACCAAGTTTTAAATGCTTCGTAAGCTGCATCAACAGCTTTATTTATATCTTCTTCATTTGCACTAGGGATTTTAGCAAAAATTTCTTCTGTTGCTGGATTTTCGACATCGATAAATTCTCCGCTAGTGCTGTCTATATATTCACCGTTTATATAAAGTTTTTCATTGTTTAAGTTTTCTAAATTCATAAAATCACCTCAAATAAATTTTACCCAATAGAAATTTTAATAACCATTAGTTTTTTTAAGTTAACTCAAAGTGTATAATAAAAATATAAAAAACAGATATACATATTAAAAAGTATGAGGAGGGTTTATGAAATATTTCGGAACCGATGGTTTTAGAGGAGAAGCAAATAAGGGACTAAATGTCTACCATGCTTTTAAAATAGGAAGATTTTTGGGTGATTATTTTAATAAAAAAAATGGATATTCAGGAAAAATTGTAATTGGAAAAGATACTAGAAGATCATCATATATGTTTGAAGACGCACTGTCAGCAGGTATTACATCTTCTGGATCAAATGCCCACTTACTTCACGTAACACCAACTCCATCTGTATCTTATATAGTAAGAAGTGAAGATTTTGATTGTGGAGTTATGATTACTGCAAGCCACAATCCTTACTATGACAATGGTATAAAACTTATAAATTCAAATGGGGAAAAAATGAATGATGAGTTTTTAGAAAAACTTGAAGCATACATTGACAGTGATATTGCCGATATAGATCTTGCAGTAGGAGAAAATATTGGACGTACAGTTGACTTTATAGGTGGAAGAAATAGATACATTGCATTTTTAATCCAAACAGTGGATAAATCCTTTGAGGGTATAAAGGTTGGTCTTGATTGTGCAAATGGTGCAAGCTTTACAATTGCAAAACCAGTTTATGATGCACTAGGCGCTGATACTTATGTAATGAATGATAAGCCAAATGGATTTAATATAAATGTTGATGCAGGCTCCACTCATATAGAACACCTTCAAAAATTTGTGGTAGAAAATAAATTAGATATAGGCTTTGCTTTTGATGGAGATGCTGACAGATGTATAGCAGTAGATAGCGAAGGTAATGTGGTAGATGGTGATTCTATAATTTATGTATGCGCTAAACACATGAAGGATGAAGGAAAACTTCCATCAAATACTGTTGTTACTACAGTAATGAGCAATATTGGTCTTTACAAAGCCTTAGATAATTTAGGCATTGAATATGTAAAAACAAATGTAGGTGACAAATATGTTCATCAAGCAATGGAAGAAAATGATTATGAAATCGGTGGAGAACAATCAGGACACGTTATATTTAGAAAATATGCAAATACTGGAGATGGAATATTAACTTCACTTAGGGTTATGGAGGCAATGATTGATCAAAAATGTGATTTAAAATCTCTAACCCGTGATCTAACAATATTCCCACAAACTTTAGTAAATGTTAAGGTTAAAGATAAAGAAGCTACTTTAAATAACGAAAAAGTAAATCAAAAGGTAGAAGAAATTCCCCAAAGACTTGCTGATAGCGGTAGAGTTTTAGTCCGTGCTAGTGGTACAGAGCCACTTATAAGAGTTATGGTAGAAGCTGAAAGTGATGATCTTGCTTCAAAAGTAGCAAATGAAATAGTTGATATTATTAATAAAGAGGGTTTAAGCTTAGATGCGTGATTTTAAAACAGGCAGACTAATAGATCCAAAAGAACGCGTACTTATTGTAAAAGATAAAGTTTACTCTAATGATAGTTTTATAATTTTTAATACATCAAAACTAGAAGACTATCCACCTGAGGTTTACTATGATAGGGAGGATATATATCTTGGAAAAATGTTTGATGAAGATGTATATGTTTTACCAGATATTGAAGAAATATTATTAGGATATCAAGACCAGTGTTTCTCAAATCATGACCTAGAAGATTTAAGGAAATTTTTGGTAAATAAAAGAATAACTTTTTTTGAAAGATTAGAGCAAAATTAGGTTGACAAAGTCTTTTATGGATGGTATTATTAACACTTGTAGGAATTATCCGTATATTAAATAGGAGGTGTTTTAATGGCAGATAAAGTAAAATTAGAATGTACTGAATGCAAAAACAGAAACTATGATACTACAAAAAATAAAAAAACTCATCAAGAGAGAATTGAGTTAAATAAGTATTGCCCATTCTGTAAAAAACATACATTGCATAGAGAAACAAAATAGGAGCAAAATATGGCAAAAAAAGAAGAAGGTTTTTTCGCCTCTGTTGGGAGAGAAAGAAAAAAAATTCAATGGCCAAGTAAAGAAAATACTATTGAATATACATTATTAGTATTAGCAATCAGTATTATTACAGGCCTTGTAATTTGGTTCTTAGATAAAGTTGTATTTAGCAACCTATTGAATTTCTTAATCAATTTGTAGGTGACCAATGACAGATTCTTTTGACAGAAACGAACCTTTAGAAGATCAAGCCGAAGCTGTAGATGATACAGTAGAAGAAACCAGCGAAGCTTCTGAAAAAGCAAAATGGTATGTAGTTCATACCTACACAGGTTATGAAAACAGAGTTTGCGATAAAATTCGATCAATGATTGATAACGAGCAAAACCCAGACATAATCGATGTTACAGTGCCAACAGAAGAATACGTAGAAGTAAAAAACGATCAGAAAAAAGTAAAAACTAGAAAACTTTTCCCAGGCTATGTTATGGTAAAGATGAATGTAACCAACAAATCATGGTACATCATCAGAAACACCCAAGGGGTAACCGGTTTTGTGGGACCAGATAGAAAACCTGTACCACTTACACCAGCTGAAGTCAGAAAATTTGGTGTAAAAGAGAAAAAACCAATCCTAGATATAAATGTAGCTGTGGGAGATGATATCAATATTATTGCAGGTCCATTTAAGGATTTTGTAGGAAAAGTAACAGAAGTAGATCAAGAAAAACAATCTATAAAAGCATTTGTAGATATATTTGGGCGTGATACTTCAATAGACTTAGAATTTACAGATATCGAAACTATTTAGTTTTAAAACTGCTAGAAAGTGGGAGGGTAATCCCCCGATATAACCACAAGGAGGTAAATTATGGCAGATAAAGAAGTACAAGCAGTAGTTAAATTACAAGTACCAGCAGGAGCAGCATCACCAGCACCACCAGTAGGTACAGCACTAGGTCCACACGGAATTAATATTATGGACTTTGTACAAGCATTTAATTCACAAACAGCAGATCAAGCTGGAATGATTATACCGGTAGAGCTAACAGTATTTACGGATAGAAGCTTTACATTTATAACAAAAACACCACCAGCACCAGTATTAATCAAAAAAGCTATCAACCTAAATAAAGGATCAGGTGAGCCAAACAAAAATAAAGTTGGAACAATCAAAAGAAGCCAACTAGAAGAAATAGCTCAAACAAAAATGAAAGACCTAAACGCAGCAAGCTTAGAAGCTGCAGTTAGCATGATAGCAGGAACAGCAAGATCTATGGGAGTTACTGTAGAAGATTAGTGGGAGAGGAAACTCGACTGACCACAAGGAGGAATTAAATGGCAAAAAGAGGAAAAAAATATTTAGAATCTAAAAATTCATATAACTCAACACAAGAATATGAATTAAACGACGCATTAGAAATAGTAGAAAAATCAGCTAAAGCAAACTTTGATGAAACAGTAGAACTTCACCTAAAACTTGGTGTTGATAGCCGTCACGCTGATCAACAAGTTAGAGGTACTATAGTTCTTCCACACGGAACAGGTAAAGAACAAAAAATACTTGCTTTCGTTAAAGAAGATCGTATCCAAGAAGCATTAGATGCAGGTGCAGATTTTGCAGGTGGAGATGAATTAGCAGAAAGAATTCAAAACGAAAACTGGTTAGACTTTGATGTTGTTATAGCAACACCAGATATGATGGCTACAGTTGGTAAAATTGGTAGAATCCTTGGCCCACAAGGTTTAATGCCAAACCCAAAAACTGGAACAGTTACAATGGATGTAAAACAAGCTATCGAAGAAATCAAAGCAGGTAAAGTAGAATACAGAACAGATAAAGCAAACTTAATCCACGTTCCAACTGGAAAAATTTCATTTGGACAAGAAAAACTTGCTGAAAATATCCGCGCTCTACTTACAGCAGTAGTAAAAGCAAAACCAGCATCTTCAAAAGGTAGATATATCAGATCAGTTACTGTAACAAGTACTATGGGACCTGGTGTAAAACTTTCTCCACAAAGAGTAATGGATTTAGTTGAAAAATAATTTGCAAAAATAAAAATATATGATATAATATCATAGTC
This sequence comes from Anaerococcus sp. mt242, assembly GCF_016798225.1. Taxonomy (GTDB): domain Bacteria; phylum Bacillota; class Clostridia; order Tissierellales; family Peptoniphilaceae; genus Anaerococcus. Next base: position 49,924 of record NZ_JAEUYX010000008.1, read on the forward strand.
AAATAAACAGGCTACCAAAGACTACGCAGACAGTAATGTTTAATAATTGCGTATAGGTGGGATAAATGAAACTTACATCCCCACCGATGTAAGCATATTAAATATGCTTACTTTAAGTGGGGGTTTTTTAATACCTACCAAAAAGCCTTTAGGAGGTGAAAAAGTGAGCGAAAAAGCTATAGCAGCTAAACAAGAAGTTGTTAATGAAATTAAAGAAAAAATCGAAAATTCTAAATCTGTAACTCTTGTTGGATTCGACAGAATGGATGTACAAGAAATCACTGACTTACGTACAAAATTTAGAGAAGGTAACTCAGAATATAAAGTTTACAAAAACACAATGATGAGATTTGCTTTTGAAGAACTTGGATACAGTGATTTAACAGGTGAACTTAAAGGAGCTAATGCATTAATCTTCTCAAACGAAGATTCAGTATCAGGACCAAAAGTTGCTGTTGATTACAGAAAAGAAAGCGATGAAGCAAAAGAAAAACTTCTTATTAAAGCAGGTCTAGTTGATGGATTGATTCAAACTAGCGAACAAATGACTTCAATTGCATCATTACCAAGCAAAGATGTTCTTTACTCAATGCTTGCAAATGTATTATTATCACCAATCAGCACTCTTGCTGGAGACCTTAATAATACAGTTGCTAAAATTGCTCTTGCTCTTGATGCAGTACGTGTTAAAAGAGAAGAAAATGGTGAAGTAGCAGAAGAAGTTAGTGAACCAACAACAGAAGTAGAAGAAACAGAAGCTACTGCTGAAGCAGTAGAAGCAGAAAATACAGAAGAAAACGCAGAAAGCGACGCTGAATAATAAAAATAAAAGGAGAATTAAAATGGCAAGCGAAAAAGTAACACAATTATTAGAAGATATTAAAAATCTTACAGTACTAGAACTATCTGACCTAGTACACGCAATCGAAGAAGAATTTGACGTAACAGCACAAGCAGCAGTAGTTGCAGCAGCTCCAGGAGCAGCAGCAGCTGGTGGAGAAGCAGCAGCAGAAGAAAAATCAGAATTTGATGTAGTTCTTAAATCAGCTGGACAAGCTAAAATCAACGTAATCAAAGTTGTTAAAGATGCAGCTGGTCTAGGTCTTAAAGAAGCTAAAGCATTAGTTGATGGTGCACCTGCAACAGTAGCAGAAAAACTATCAAAAGACGATGCAGAAGCTTTAAAATCTCAATTAGAAGAAGCTGGTGCAGAAGTAGAACTTGCATAAATGTAAATAATATTAAAAAAGCTCTTAATAGAGCTTTTTTTATTGCAATAAAATAAAAGCCAATCTACACATATTTTTACTAAAAAAATTCTAATACTTGGTATTTTTTCTTAAGTAATAAAAAAAGTTTAATAGATCTAACTTACATATAAATTTTATTATTATTAGAAACTTAATAATATTTACTCAGACAATTACAAAAATTAAAATAAATAGTATATTGTTATAATTTGACATAAATTTTCTTGTAATTTAAAGATATTAGAAATATATTGTAAAAATAATTTTAATATGTTAATATTTTATGCAGGAGGATGTTATGAAAAGGTTATCAAAAAAAATATCTATTTTTTTACTTTTTACATTAGTGCTTACAGCTTGTGGAAAAAATGAAGAAACAAAGAATAAATCTTCAGACACAAAGGCTAATGTAGAGACAGTAAGCATAGCAAACAAGGATGAACTTGTTTTAGGTTTTGGAAGTGAACCTGATAAGGGATGGGACCCTATCCATGGTTCTGGTCACTATGGAACATCGATCTTTCAATCAGCTCTTTTAAAAAGAGATGTGGATTTAAATATTGTTCCAGATTTAGCTAAATCATATGAATTATCAGATGATAAGAAGACTATAAAGGTAGAGCTAAAAGATGGTTTGAAATTTTCAGATGGATCTGATTTAACTGCAAACGATGTTGCTTTTACTTACAATCTTGCCAAAGAAGAAGGTACTCCTGGTGTTAACTTAACAAGACTTGTGGATGCAGTTGCAACTGATGATAAACACGTTGAAATTAATTTAAATGAACCAGATATCTCATTTACTTCATCAATGTGTTCCCTTGCAATAGTTCCAGAAAAATCTTATGGCCCTGATTATGGTAAAAATCCAATTGGTTCAGGTCCTTTTAAATTGGTTGAATGGAAACAAGGACAACAACTAATTGTTGAGCCAAATGAATATTATATAGGAGATAAAGTTCCGTTTAAGAAAGTTACATTTTTATTCTTCAAAGATCAAGATCAAGCTTTAGCAACTGCTCAGGCTGGGGACTGTGATATAATTAGAATTCCAATTAGTGCAAAAGATACCGATTTTCCTGGCTTCCATATAGAATCTGTTGAAACAGTAGACAATAGAGGTATTTCACTCCCGACAGTTCCAAACGATGGAAAAGTAACTGATGATAGTTCATTAGCGCCAGGTTCACCAATTGGAAATAATGTAACATCTGATATAAGTATTAGACGTGCACTTGATGTAGCCATGGATAGAGATGAAATGATTGAAACTATACTTGATGGAGAAGGAACTCCAGCATATTCAATAGCTGATGGTCTTCCATGGTTTAACGAAGAAACCGTAGAAAAAAATGATGGTGATATTGAAAAAGCTAAACAAATCTTGGATGATGCAGGATGGGTTGAAGGAACTGATGGTATAAGAGAAAAAGACGGGGTAAAAGCTCAATTTGATTTATATTATGCTTATCAAGATCGTGAAGATATCGCAGTTTACTTCGTAGATCAAGCTAAAAAAATTGGAATAGAAATTAATCCATGTTTCGGTGATTGGGATTTTGTTACTCCACATATGTACTCAGATGCAGTACTTTTTGGTTGGGGAGGATATGATCCACTTGAAATGTTCTATAGTTACTCAACAAATTATAAAGGAGTAGAATATTATAATTCAAACTTTTACTCAAATCCAAAAGTAGATGAATACTTTAAAAAAGGTTTATCGTCAAATACAGTGGAAGAATTAAACGAAAATTTTAAACTAGCTCAATGGGATGGAGAAACAGGACTTTCTGCTAAAGGAGATTGTCCATGGATATGGCTAGTAAATGAAAATCATGTTTACTTAGTAAGAGATGGACTAGAGATAGGAAAACAAAAAATACAACCACACGGTGGTGGTTGGCCAATGCTAGATACCATTTCAAATTGGAAATGGACTGAATAAGTAGGAGGGGAAGATGGCTAAAAAAGTATTAAAACAATTAATTTATTTTATTTGTTTATTAATTTTTGTAACATTTATATCTTTTCTTTTGATGGACATCTCCCCAATTGATCCTGTCTCTGCTTTTGTTAGAAGCAGAGGCGTGGGTCTTACACCTGATCAAAGAGCAAAGTTAATAAAAGAATGGGGACTTGACCTTCCATTTATACAGAGATATTGGATTTGGTTAAGTCATCTAGTAAAAGGAGATCTTGGAATCTCAAATATATATGCTAGACCAGTAATAGAAATTATTAGTAAAGGTTTTAAAGCTTCTATTATGTTAATGAGCTTTGCTTGGATTATACAAGGAATATTCGGGTTATTTTTAGGTATTGTTGCAGGAGCAAATGAAGGTAGCATAAGAGATAAGTCTATAAAGTTATATGCAATAACCATGGCATCTACACCACAATTTTTGGTAGGAATGCTTATGATAATTATTTTTGCTATAAAACTTAGACTTTTTCCGGCGTCTATGGGTAGCCCAATAGGTATGCTTGAAAAAGATATATCCTTTGCTGATAAGATTCATCATATGCTTCTTCCTGGTATAACTCTTGCCCTTGTTGGCATTTCAAATATAGCTTTACATACCAGACAAAAGGCTATTGATGTTATGAATTCTGAATACGTATTATATGCATATTCTAGAGGTATAAAGAAAAATAGAATCGTAAATAGCTACGCTTTGAAAAATATGATTCTTCCAGGACTTACAATACAATTTACATATTTCAGTGAACTTTTTTCTGGAGCAGTTCTTGCAGAAAGTGTTTTTAACTATCCAGGACTTGGAAATCTTACAGTCCAAGCTGGACTAAGAGGAGATGTTCCGCTTTTACTAGGTTTAGTTTTATTTAGTATGATTTTTGTATACGTTGGAAATAGATTGTGTGATCTGATGTATTTGATCTTAGATCCAAGGACGAGGAAGCTATATGAAGATTAATTCGCAAACGATTAGAGAAAGTTTACTAAATGAAAGAGAAGTAGAATATAAAGATGAACTTAGCAAAAAAAGAATATGGACTGTTATAATTATGATTTTAACAGCGTCATTTGTTTTATATGTCTATATCCATGGTTCACTTATAGATGAAGCATCCATGTCTTCAAATTTTAGAGAAAAACTAATGGGACCTTCAATTTCTCATATTTTTGGAACTGACCATGCAGGAAGAGATATGTACCTTCGAACTGTAAAAGGTCTTTCTACATCACTTAAAGTAGGTTTTATCGGAACAATTTCAAGTTTTTTAATTTCAATAATATTTTGTGTATTACTAGTTGTTGGTAAAGAAAAAACAGATTTTGTTGTAAATTTCCTAATAGATGGATTTTTATCTGTACCACATATGATGTTTTTGATTTTAATATCAGTAGCTGTTGGTAGGGGAATAAGAGGAGTTATTATAGGACTTGCACTTACTCATTGGACTGGGCTAACACGTATACTGCGTTCAGAAATTTTAGAACTAATGGATGAAAATTATATTCATATATCAAAAGCTATGGGAAAAAGTAATTTTTATATTTTTAAAAATCATATTCTACCACATCTTTTACCACAAATAGTTGTAGGGCTTATGCTTTTATTTCCACATGCCATTCTTCATGAAGCGGGAATTACATTTTTAGGATTTGGATTATCACTTTCCACTCCTGCTATAGGAATTATTCTTCAAGAAAGTATGAAATATATAAGTACTGGTCATGTTTATCTAGCATTGCTACCAGGATTGATGTTAGTTCTACTTGTATTATGTATAAATAGTCTTGGAGAAAATCTTAAAAGTTTCCTAGATCCTAATGAAATTCACAGGTGATATTATGCTACTATCAGTAAAAAAATTAAATATATCATTTGAACAATATACTAGCTTTTTTAAAAAGAGAATTGTTCATGTTGTTCATGACCTAGATTTAGAAGTTAAAGATTCAGAAATTATGGCGATTTTTGGAGCATCTGGATCTGGTAAAAGTTTACTAGCGCATGCTATACTAGGACTTCTTCCTTATAATGCAATTGTAAATGGAGAAATCTTGTACAAAGATGAATTTCTTAGTAAAGAAAGATTAAATGAGCTTTATGGAAAGGAAATATCTTTTATACCACAAACAGTCAATTCGCTAAATCCACTACTAAAAGTAGGCAAGCAAAGTAAATATACAGCTAAAAAAAGTGATATAGAAAAAGTATATAAGGATTTTGGACTAGGTAAAGATATTATGGATTTGTATCCTCACGAGCTATCTGGTGGTATGTTAAGAAGAGTTTTAGTTTCTGATGCTATACTTTCCGATGCAAATTTAGTTATAGCAGACGAACCAACTCCTGGCATGGATACAAAAAGTACAGAAACTATTATAAATTATTTTGATTCAGTAAAAAAATCTGGCAAATCTGCGTTAGTAATTACTCATGATATAGAAATGGCCATGCAGTGTGCAGATAGAATAGCTTTTTTCTATGATGGAACTATTATTGAAGTAGCAAATATTGATCAATTAAGTGAAGCTGGCAGGGGACTTAAACATCCATATTCAAAAGCTTTATTTAGAGCTTTACCTGAAAATGGATTTAATTCACTTAAAGAAGGTGATTTATGTTAGAAGTTAAAGATATTTCATTTTCATATGATAAAAAAGAAATTTTAAAGAATATAAATTTGTCATTATCACCCAGAGAACTAGTAATTATTACTGCACCATCTGGATTTGGTAAATCTACTCTTGGAAAAATAATTGCAGGATATTTAGAACCAGATAAAGGTGAAATTATTGTAGATGGAAAAGATATTAAGAATTACAAGGGATATTTACCTGTTCAAATGGCTTTCCAACATCCAGAAAAAGCTATCAATAGGCGTTGGAAAATTGGAAGAATATTAAATGAAGGATGGGATGTAAACAGAGATATCATTGAGAAATTTGGCATAAAGGATTATTGGTTAGAAAAATATCCTCAAGAATTATCAGGTGGAGAACTTCAGAGAATATGTCTAGCAAGAATAATGTCAAACGATACTAAATATTTAGTATTAGATGAAATAACCACAATGGTAGATGCTATCACTCAAGTACAATTATTTGAAGTTCTTGATCATTTTAGACTTGAACATAATATGGGTATGGTTTTAATAACTCATAATAAAAAATTAATTGAAAAACTAAATGCGAAAGTCATAGAGTTAACCGCCTTTTAAAAGGTGGTTATTTTTTTATTAATATATATCAGATATTCAATATTTTATACACTTATTATATTGATTTACTTGGATAATATTGTATATTAATATTCATAGGGGGTGCTATGGAAACTAAACTTGAGGAGATGAAAAGTCTCAATACAGAAAATAGAATGAACGAATTAAAAGAGTTATTAGAAGCAAATGATATCAGATTATCTCACCAAAGACTTCTTATACTTGATTATTTAGTTTTAAATCACACCCATCCTACAGCGGAGAAAATTTATAAGGATTTAAAAGAAATCGATCCAATTATATCACAAGCTACAGTATATAATACGCTTAATCTTTTTTCTAATAAAAAGATAATTAAAGAATTAGACTTTAATATGAATAGTAAAAGATATGAATTTAGGAAAAGATTTCATGGACATTTTATCTGTGAAAAATGTGGTAGTATAAGTGATTTTGAAGTAATCGACCATAATTTACCTGATGAACTAACTAATTATGACATTCGGTCCGAAGAAATAGTTTATAGGGGACTATGTCATAATTGCAAATAAGAAAAGACCTCGTATGAGGTCTTTTCTTATTGGATTCTATCAAAAAATACCATGGAATGTTCAATATCGTGATTTTGATATCCTAGATCAAAAGCTTCTTTTCTTTGTGCAGATGATCCGTGAGTAAAGGTATCCACATTTACATTTCTACCAGACATTTCTTGAATTTTGTCATCACCGATTGCTGCAGCTGCATTCATTGCTTCATCTATATCACCAGGCTCTAAGTATCCTTTTTCTTGCACATAATAAGCAAATAACCCGCCAAAATAGTCGGCTTGTAGCTCTTGGGCTACAGAGTATTTGTTGTATTCCTTGGTAGATAAAGTCTGTCTTAGTTTATTAGTTTGTTCTAATATACCAAGCTGATTTTGTACATGGTGGCCAACTTCGTGAGCTAGAACATATGCTAGAGCGAAGTCTCCTTCAGCTCCAAATTGATTGACCAATTGATTATAAAAATCTGCATCTATATAGATACTTTCATCAAGAGGGCAGTAGAAAGGACCCATGTTTGACTGAGCAACTCCGCAAGCTGAACGAGTGGATCCAGTAAAGGGTACCATGGTAGGTTCTGTATATGTTGCATTCATTTCTTCAAATTTTGCATTCCATACATCTTCTGTGTCAGCTAAAACTACTGATAAAAAGTCCTCGAGTCTTTCACGACCATTGCTTTGTGAATTAGTTCTTGGCTCTATCTGAGTTTGTTGTTGGTATTGATCAGGCTCATTTCTTGTTTGCTCTTCTCCTAAGTTTGATCCTATTCCAAGAAGACCTCTCATTAATGCCATTAGAATAAAGAAGAAAATGATTCCGCCTAGTCCGCCTCGTCCTCTACCCATTGGTAAAAATACCGGACCACGTGAACCTCCTCCACCAAATCCACCTCTATTCATACTAGGACCTCGTCTTACATTTGAGCTCCTACGTCTATCTTCCCATTTCATAATATATGCCTCCATAAATTTTGCTATATTAATTATTACCCAATTTTATTAAGAAATATGTATATTTAATGATAAAGTTAATAGATATTAAATAAAGAAAATGTTTTCTTGACTATAAGTTTACAAAATTTTATACTTAATATAATACAAGGGAGGATAAATGTATGAACAAAAATTTTAGGTATGGAATTTCTCTAATGCTTGCCTTAGGCATCTCATTAGCGCAAGGTCCAGTAGCTATGGCATCGGAGGTTACCAATGAAAATATTATTGAGTATGATGCATCTGATCTAGATGATATTTTTACTGACGAAAAAAGTGAAAATATTGAAGATCAATTAGAAGTGGAAGAGGATATTGAAGAAACTGAAGATTACAAATCCGAAAATTTAAGTCAAGATAAACCAGCACAAAATTTAGAATCTAGCGAAGAAACTAATAAAGTAAAAGATAAAAAAATAGAAGAAAAAATTTCTAAAATGACCTTAGATGAAAAGATTGGTCAAATGTTAATGCTAGAGTTTAGAAACTGGGAAGATGAGAATGGAGAACTTAAGGAAGTTACCGAGCTTAATGACGATATTAAAAATGCAATAGCAAAGTATAAAGTAGGTGGGGTTATACTATTTGCTGAAAACGTTCGCGATACTGAACAAACTACAAAACTTACTCATAATATTCAACAAGCAGCCATAGATAATGGTCTTGATCCGTTGTTAATTTCTATTGACCAAGAAGGTGGTATTGTCGTAAGACTTGGTACAGGTACATCTTTACCTGGAAATATGGCACTAGGTGCTACACGAGATAAAGAATTAGCCTATCAATACGGAAAAATAATTGCTGATGAGATAAAATCGTTGGGGATTAACGTAAATCTTGCTCCTGTAATGGATACAAATAATAATCCAAATAATCCAGTAATTGGACTTCGTTCTATTTCTTCAGATCCAAATATAGTAGGAGAACTAGGATCAGAAGTAGTAAAAGGAATACAAGACCAAGGTGTATCCGCTGCTATAAAACACTTTCCTGGTCATGGGGATACTGCTACTGACAGCCATTTAGGATTGCCTGTAGTTGATAAATCCTATGAGGATGTAGAAAAATTAGAATTAGTTCCATTTAAAAAAGCTGCAAATGATGGAGTAGATATGATTATGACAGCTCATATATCATATCCTCAATTAGAAAAAGATACAGCAATTTCGAAAAAAGATGGAACGAAAATCGGAATTCCAGCCACTTTATCAGATGATATTATAACTGGCATTATCAGAGATAAAATGCACTATGATGGAATAGTTATAACTGATGCTATGAAAATGCAAGCTATTGCAGATCATTTCGGCGAGGAAGATGCTGTTGTTATGGCAATTAAAGCTGGTGTTGATATTCCATTGATGCCTGCTCTTTTAGAAAAAAATGAAGATTTAAATAAATTAGATACGATTATAGGTAGAATTAAAAATGAAGTAAACCTAGGAAATATTTCTGAAAATCAAATAGATAATTCAGTTTATAGAATACTAAAACTAAAAGAAAAAAGAGGAATCCTAGACCTAAATCAATACAAAGTTCCATTAGAAGAAAAAATTGCAAATGCATTAAATGTAGTCGGTAATAAAGAGCATTTTGAAAAGCAGAGAGAAATTACCGATAGAGCGATAACAGTTACAAAAAACAATAACGAATTTCTTCCATTATATCCAAAAGCAAAAGAAAAAGTATTAATATATACTCCTTATGAAAATGAGATTGCTGGATTTAAGTATGGTTATGAGAAACTTCAAAGTGAAGGAGTTATTGATAAAGATGCAATCCTAGATGTATTTAGCTTTGAAAACTTCAAAGACGATCCAAATAAAGCTGAAGAAATACTTAAACAGTATGCAAAAGATTATGATTATATAATTGGAGTAAGTGAAATAGGTAGAGCAGGTCAACTTAGCAAAGATGATTGGTTAGCAAAAATACCGGATATGCTTACAACATTTGCAAAAGAAAATGATAAAAAATCTGCTATTATTAGTATTGGAAAACCATATGATTTAGATAGATATAAAAACTCGGATGCCCATGTTTTAGCATATGGATCAAAAGGAATGGATCCAACTGAAAAAGGCAAGGATCCGGTTAAGACATTTGGACCAAATATTCCATTCTCACTAGATGTTGTTTTTGGTAAAATAGCTGCAACAGGAAAATTACCAGTTGATGTTCCTGGACTAACTGATGAATATGAATATACAAATGATATAGCTTATAAAATTGATTATGGTTTAGAAACTAAGATTAATAATAATGATAAAGAGACATCAGAAAATATAAAAACTGATAAAAGCGAAATTCAAGAAGCAAGTAAAAAAGAAAAACAAGCTAAAAAAATCAGTACACCAAAAAATACAAATAAAAAGAATAATCCAAGCACAGGCGTAAGTGGTATAGAGTCAGTAATGGCAATACTTCTTACAGCTTCTGGAGGATTAATGTTAAGTAGAAAAAATAAAAAATAAGAGAGCATAACAGCTCTCTTTTTTAAATGCTAAATTAAAAATAAGCAAAAAAAATGGAGCCACTTCCCGGGATCGAACCGAGGACCTCATCCTTACCATGGATGCGCTCTACCTACTGAGCTAAAGTGGCATCATTTATATAGTATACACCTAAAAACAAAAATAATCAATACATAAATTTAATATAGCCAAATATAGAATTTTGATTTAAGTTATGGTAAAATAGGACTAAATGATTACATTTGGAGGATATAATGAGTAAACAACAATTCGAAAGAAGCAAACCACATATTAATATCGGAACAATCGGTCACGTAGACCACGGTAAAACAACAACAACAGCAGCGATAACACAAGCTCTAAACAAAAAATACGGAACAGGTGAATTCATCGACTACGAAAACATCGATAAAGCACCAGAAGAAAGAGAACGTGGAATCACAATCAACACATCAGTAGTAGAATACGAAACAGCAAACAGACACTACGCACACATTGACGCTCCAGGCCACGCTGACTACGTTAAAAACATGATCACAGGAGCAGCACAAATGGACGGAGCAATCATCGTAGTAAGTGCAGCAGACGGTCCAATGCCACAAACAAGAGAACACATCCTACTAGCACGCCAAGTAGGAATACCAAAAATCGCAGTATTCCTAAACAAAGAAGACCAAGTAGACGATCCAGAACTACTAGAACTAGTAGAAATGGAAGTAAGAGACCTACTAACAGAATACGAATACGACGGAGACGACGCACCAGTAGTAGTAGGATCAGCATTAAAATCACTACAAGAAGGTGGCGAAGGCGAATGGTCAGACAAAATCCTAAAACTAATGGAAGAAGTAGACGGATACTTTGACATCCCAGAAAGAGACAATGACCAACCATTCCTAATGCCAGTAGAAGACGTAATGACAATCTCAGGCCGTGGAACAGTAGCAACAGGAAGAGTAGAAAAAGGAACACTAAAAGTTGGTGATACAGTAGAAATCGTAGGACTAACAGAAAAAACTTCTGAAGCAGTAGTAACAG
>NZ_JAEUYX010000009.1 GCF_016798225.1 Anaerococcus sp. mt242
CTCGCTCATCTCAAAGATTTCAAATGCAAGCATTTAAAACCCTACCGGGACTAGGCCACAGGATTCGAGCCCCTGGAGGCCCACCAAGTTTGGCACCCTTTATGGGTGCCTTTCTTATTATCTACATATATACTTTGTTTGAATTACCGGTTATAAGCCTATCGACTCATAACAGTTCTTTGGATTCGCTCTCGCTCATCTCAAAGATTTCAAATGCAAGCATTTAAAACCCTACCGGGACTAGGTCACAGGATTCGAGCCCCTGGAGGCCCACCAGACTAGCACCATCTTTGATGGTGCTTTTCTTTATATATACATAATATCAGGAATCCACATACCGGTTATGAATAACTCATAACAGTTTTTCGGGATCACTACATTCATCACGAAAATGAAAAGTCTTTCAGACTTTCCACCCCACAGGGGACACAAAAGCTCGCTTCTATCGAAGCTTTTACGTGTTCTGCACTTAATTTTTGGGATAAAAGCCCATTTTAGGGCTTTTATCAGGTCACAGGGTTCGGGCCCCTGGAGGCCCACTAGATTCGCGCCATCTTTGATGGTGCTTTTCTTTATATACTTAATATGTGAAATCCACATTCTGGTTATGAGCCTTTCGAAAAACGATTCTTTTTAAGCTCTTTCACACTCCTGTGCTAAGTTTTCGGGGCAAGTATGACGAATAAAGGCAAATTTACCTGGATTATAACCGTTATTAATTTGCTATATGCATTTACGGCGCACAGTTATGTCTGTATGTGCTTGCATTAGTATCCTATTGGGGATAAGTCTGTTATAAAGGTCTTCTAAGCTTTTTTAAATCATTTTTTTGAGCTTATATGCACTATCAAGCTTTTTATTTTATTCTTATAAAATTTCCTCGGGAAAAATCTCTATATTTTTCTATATATAAGTGTAGGGCCACTACACAATGTATTTATAATAAATGGAGGAAATATGAAATTACAAATTAAGTTTAAGGCAGTATCTGCCGATGGATCTGAGAGAAAAGTTACTAAGACTTTTTCTAGAATTAACGAAGCTGCCTCAGATGAACAATTAAAAGATTTTGCACTTGCATATATATCACTTTCTGAGGCTGATGATGTTGAAATATATCTATTAAGAGCGGATAGATTATAAGGAGGATATAAATGGCTAATAGAAAATTAAAATTATACTTTAAAGATTCATCTCAAAATCAAAAATCAGTTTCTATTGACTATCCTAGAGCTGACTACAGTCCTAGTGATCTAAAGGCTGCTATGGATAGGATGCTTGCTTCAACTGTCCTTGTCACAAAATATGGTCCTGTATCAATAAAAGATAAGGCTGAGCTTGAGACTGTTACAAAAAGAGAATTAGAAATCGCTTAATAATATATAACCCCAAAATTCCTTGTGAATCTTGGGGTTATTTTTAATTAAATTACTCTTTGCTCAATTCATCTTTTAATATCTTTAAAGCAAGGCTTGATTTATTAGCAATAGTTTTATAGGATAAGTTCATTTTATCAGCTATTTGCCTATTAGTCATATGTTTGAAATATTTATCCCAAATTATGGATTTTAAATCTAATGGTAGATTATTTATTTTTTGATATAGCATATTATTTGTTTCTGCTTCTATCAAATCATTTTCGATATCGTAATCATCAACCACACTTTCTATTATTGGATTACCATCATTATCAAAATCATCAAGTGATCTTAGCTTTATTTTCTTGGTCTTATCTAGGAAATGGTAGTAAAGTTTTTGCTTTAAGAAGTTTCCAAAAGTTCCCTTTTTTTCGTCATATTCTAGTATAGCATCTATTAATATCATTTTTGATTCATCGATAGCTTCATCAAACTCAAATACTGAAAATCTCCTAGCATTGGTAACGATTAATGGCATATAAGCATCCATTACTTGCTTTGAATTGTCTAAATTTATCTTCATATTAAAACCTTTCAAAGCGCGCGCTTATTTTTTTATATTTTGTCGACAAGGATATAATAAAACAAATTTACGAAAAAGTTTAATTGGATAAATGGCTTAATATAGGGAAAAAATATGGGAAAAAGATTTTGTATAGGGGCAAATATAGGGTAGAAAGTAAATGGGAAAAAGCTTTATGTTAGCTTTAAAAAATAGTATAATTTTATTATTATTGCCTTTTTTAAGGATTTATTCTTAGAAAAAAATTCAAGGAGGATTTATGAAAAAATTTGGAAAATTTCTGCTTGCCCTTATTTTGGTGGCAGGTGTTGGATTTACTGGTTTTACCCTAGGAAAAAACGCAAGTCTTACTTCTACATCAAGCAATCGTGATGTTGAGCACATTGCCGAAATGGAGGGATTAAAGAGCTTACTAGATCAGAATTTTCTTTTTGATTATAAGGAAGACCAAATTTATGAAGGGTCATTAAAGGGAATGTTTGCAAACCTTGGCGATCCATACACAGCTTATTACACACCAGATGAGTTTAAAAAGCTTATGGAAACACTTAATGGGCGCTACACTGGCATAGGTGTTTCTGTTCAAGCCAGCAAGGAAGGGTACATCAAGGCGGTTTCTGTTTTTGATGATTCTCCTGCAAAGGAAGCTGGTCTTGAGTCTGGAGACTATATTACAAAAGTAAATGGAAAAGCCTATGGAGCTAATCAACTTGAAGAAGCCGTTGCTGAAATCAAAGGAGAGGCTGGCAGCGAGGTGACCCTTACAATATTAAGAACAGAAGAGGGCAAAACAAACAGCAAGGAATTTGATGTAAAAGTTGCTCGTAGGGATGTAAATGTGGACACTATCGATGATGATATCCTAGAAGTGCGTGGCAAAAAAATAGGCTACATCCATATTAAGGCCTTTGATGATATTACTTGGCAAGATTTCTCAGATACTTATAGTAAACTAATGGCTCAAAATATCGACGGACTTATCCTAGATGTAAGAAACAATCCAGGTGGGGCCTTAGATGTAGTTATAAATATTGCTGATAATTTCCTAGATGAAGGTGTCATTGTAAGTACAAAAGATAAAAAAGGAAATGTTGTAACAGAAAAGTCTGATGCAAATGCTAGCGACATCCCATTGGTTATGCTTCAAAACGAAAACTCTGCTTCTGCAAGTGAAATTTTGGCAGGTGCAATGAAAGACCGCGGTCGAGCAAAGGTTGTGGGTACCCAATCATTTGGTAAGGGAGTTGTTCAAAAAGTATTTACATTAGATAATGGAGCTGGTGCAAAAATCACTATAAGCGAATATTTCACACCAAATGGCACACAAATAAATAAGGTTGGAGTGACTCCCGATATTGAAGTAAAAGCTGATGATAAGTTAGATATTAACAAAATGGACTTTAAAAATGATAAACAATTTGTAAGTGCCTTAAACGAGCTACTTAAAGAAATAGAATAGGGAGGTGGTCTATGGATCAATACAAATCAAGCGAAGAAAGAAAAGCTGAGCTTAGCTATCTTTTAGAGCACAAAAATTTAACAGAACTTTCAGAACTCCTTAGTAGAACAAACCCTGTTGATATCGTAGATTTTATCGAGGAATTATCCTCAGAGGAAGCCCTAGTTTTATATAGGCTGCTTAAAAAAGAAGATGCAGTAGAAGTTTTTGCTGAGCTTGACCAAGACGATAAGGAAAAACTTCAAGAAGGCCTAAACGATGATGAGTTTAAGGAACTTCTTGATGAATTAAACTTTGATGATATGATTGATACCTTGGAAGAAATGCCAGCGACTATGGTCCAAGAAATCCTAAAGACTTCTGATAATGAAACTCGTGATTTGGTAAATGAGTACCTTCAGTTTCCAGAAGACTCAGCCGGAACTTTGATGACAACTGAGTTTGTTGAAGTTAGAGCTGATATGACAGTAGGAGAAACCTTGGCTATGCTCGAAGAAGTGGGCAAGGATAAGGTAACAGTCTACACTTGTTATGTAACAGATGAAACTCACAAACTTTTAGGTTATGTGTCACTTAGGATGATTGTAACACGTGATCTTGATACAAAAATATCTGAGCTTATGTTTGAAGATGTCATCTATGTTTATACCACAGATGATCAAGAGGACGTAGCCCACACCTTCCAAAAATATGGGTTTACGGCTCTACCAGTTGTTGATAATACAAATAGATTAGTAGGAATTATAACCGTTGACGATATAATGTGGATTATCGAACAAGAGGATACAGAAGACTTCCAACGTATAGCCGGTACTACACCAGATGAGGCTGATTATTCTAAAACTTCTGCTTGGGCTCTTGCAAAAAACAGGATCCCATGGCTAATGTTTCTTATGATATCAGGAGCATTTACATCAACCATCCTTAAAAGATATGAAGATGTAATCCAAACGGTAATTGCCCTAAATATGTTTATACCAATGCTTACTGGTTCTGGTGGTAATGCTGGTAGTCAGGCATCAACTCTTGTAATCCGTGCTATGGCAACTCATGACATAGAGCCAAGTGATTGGTCAAAGGTTGTTGTAAAAGAAATCATAGTTGGACTTATCTGTGGTCTAGCCCTTGGTCTTGTAGCCTTTTTAAAATGTTATTTCTTTGATAAAGTTGCTATGAATGTAGCCCTAGTTGTTGCTTTTACAATCCTTGCAATTGTTGTTCTAGCAAAGGCTATTGGTTCGCTTTTACCAATTGTTGCAGAAAAACTAGGAGCAGATCCAGCAATAATGGCTAGTCCTTTGATTACAACAATAGTAGACTCACTTGGACTAATTGTTTACTTTAATATTGCCCAAGCCATATTACCAGGACTAAATATCTAAGAAGGGAGGCATATAATATGTACACATACAAATCTACAGAAAATAGGCTAACTGAGCTTAGATATCTATTAGAAAAGAAAAGACCAAACGAACTTGCAGAACTTTTAAGGCGTACAAATCCAGTTGATATAGTAGAATTTATCGAAGAATTATCAGCTGAACAAGCCCTAGTTGTCTTCAGACTCCTTAAAAAAGATGATGCAGTCGAAGTTTTTGCCGAACTAGAAAGTGAAGAGAAGGAAAAACTTCAAAATGGTTTACAAGAACGTGAGTTTAAAGAGCTTTTAGAGGAGCTAAACTTTGATGATATGATTGATACTTTGGAAGAAATGCCAGCGGCTATGGTTCAAAGAATCTTAAAATCATCAGACAAACATACACGTGATTTGGTAAATGAATACCTAAAATTCCCAGAAGACTCTGCAGGTAGACTTATGACAACAGAGTTTGTGGAACTAAAACCATATATGACTGTTAAGGATGCTCTAGCCCATATCAAAAAAGTAGGACATGACATGGTTACTCTTTATACTTGCTATGTTACAAGTCCTACCAAGGAAATTTTGGGATATGTATCTTTAAGATCAATTGTAACCAATAAACCTGATACTCTTATAGATGATTTGATGTATCAAGATGTTATAACAGTAGCAACTACTGATGACCAAGAGGATGTAGCTCGTGCCTTCCAAAAATACGGTTTTACAGCCTTACCAGTAGTGGATCACACAAACCGATTAGTAGGACTAATTACAGTTGATGATATTATGTGGATCATTGAACAAGAGGCAACAGAGGACTTCCAACGTATTGCTGCTACCACACCAGATGAGGAAGATTATTCAAAAAGAACACCACTTTCTCTAGCCAAAAACAGGATTCCTTGGCTAATGTTTCTTATGATATCAGCAACATTTACATCAACAATCCTAAAAGGCTACCAACACATTGTCCAAGCAGTTATTGCCCTAAATATGTTTGTGCCAATGCTTACAGACAGTGGTGGTAATGCTGGTAGCCAGGCATCAACCCTAGTAATTCGTGCTATGGCAACTGATGATGTAGAGCCAAAAGACTGGGCAAAAGTTGTTTTAAAAGAAATCACAGTTGGATTTATTTGTGGACTGGCTCTTGGTCTTGTAGCCTTTTTAAAATGTTATTTCTTTGATAAGGTTGCTATGGATGTATCGCTTATTGTAGGACTTACAATTGTATTTATAGTAGTTTTAGCAAAAGCAGTTGGTTCACTTTTACCAATGGGTGCAGAAAAACTAGGATTTGACCCAGCAATAATGGCAAGTCCACTTATTTCTACAATAGTTGACTCCCTATCACTAATTGTCTACTTTACTATTGCTCAGATGATTATTCCTGGGATATAGTATATAAATCAAAAGACGCTAAACTGACTACAAAAATTTATAATTTCATATTCTCAATTTTCTAAAATCGCAAACTCGCTTGCGCTCAGACAGAGCGATTTTGTGACGAAAATCTTCAAATTGAAATTATTGAAATTTTTTCCGAACAGTTCACTTACTTTTTGATTTACTTATTATTAAAATATAAGAATCACACCAAAACTGGTGTGATTTTATTTTGCAAAAAAATAGCTTTAAAATATAGTAGCTTTAGAAAGAAGGATTATATGTCTTATAGTAAAAAAATAAAAATACCATATATGTTATGCGATAGATATGAAAATTTATCTTTAAGAAACTTGGTCAGCATTATGGGAGATGTTTCTCTGACTCATTCTTATATTCTAGATAAAGATTTGGATGAGCAAAAATATAGGTGGATTGTTTACTCTTGGGATATTGAACTTATAAGCCCTGTAACTTATAACCAGGAGATAGAAGTTACTACTCAAATCGTAGATATAAATAAATTTTATGCCCACAGAAATGTAGAAGTAAGGTGCAAGGGAGAAATAGTTGCTAGGGCCTATGGAGTATTTTTGCTAATAGATATAGATAGGATGCGTCCGGTAAAGATGAGCCCTAAGCATAATGAAGCCAACGAAAAAGAAGAATTGATATATGAAAAGCCAGATTTGACCTACAAAAAAGATTTTGAAAATACAAAGGAAATCATGGTAAGATATACAGATATTGATAGCAATTTTCATGTAAACAATGCCGTATATTTTGATTATATATACGACTTGTGCAAGCTAGATACAAGGGATATTAAGTTTTTGAATATAGTCTATAAACATGAGATTAGGAATAAAAATTCAGTTATTGGCGAATATATTACATATGATGATGTCATAGATTATAGGCTAAGATCTGCTGATGATAATAAAATTTACACTTATGGGAAGATTATAAAAAATGTATAAAGATGGATATGGAAATATTCCAAACAAGGACAAAATAATAGCATATTTAGAAGAAGGATATGAAAAAAATCCAGGAAAATGGGTCTTACACTTGTGGACCATTGGCAAAACCGCTCAAAAAATGGCTCCCGAACTAGGACTTGATCCAGACATTGCCTTTGCTTGTGGGGCCCTTCATGATATTGGAAAATCTACTGGAGCAAAGGATGCTGAGCATTTTTATGAGGGCTATAAGATTTTAAGGGCCGATTCATATTTTTTCCCAGCCCGTATTGCTCTAACCCATAGCTTTCAAATAAAAAATGTGGATGCCTATGTGGGAGATTGGAATATTTCTGATGATAAAAAAGAATTTATACGTGATTTTCTAAAATTTAATGAATACAATGACTATGACCTATTAATCCAATATTTAGATGGGGTTATTAAAACTGAATATCTAGGAATTGAAAAACGTGTAGCTGGCGTTTTAGAAAATCATGGGTCAAATCCATATTTTGACCAACGCAAAGAAAAACTTTACCAATTAGAAGATTATTTTAGCAAAAAATTATCAAATCCTGTCGAAAAATATTTGCCAAATCCAAGATGGTATAAATTTCCTTATAAGTACTTTAGGGGAAGTGGGCTATAAACTTGCAAATGGACTCTGTAGGTGTATATTATAAGTGAATTTATTTTACCACCCGTTGGAGGCAGCCTAGCCTCCAACATTTTTTTTAGCTATTGAAAAATGAATATAATACATTTTTTTAAATAAATTTTAAAAAAATATTTGACAAACATTTTAAGGCGTGGTAATATTTACTTATCAAATAGTTTTACAAAACCATATGAGAAGAAGAGTAGTCTAGATGGACATTCTACAGAGAGCCCAGTTTTGGTGAGATGGGTGGATAAAAGTTTAGATGAAGATGGCCTTTTCTTGGGGTGAGTCGATAGTTAGATTCACACGGGACTTCCCGTTACAGAAGTAGAGTATGATAGTACTTGATGAGTGTATGTATGCGTGAGTATACATAAATTAAGGTGGTAACGCGAATTATATCGTCCTTAAATTCTAAGATTAGAATTTAGGGGCGTTTTTTTATGGCCTATTTTAGGAAAGGATAAGAAATGAGCAATAATGAAATTATAAAATCAAAAATTGATCAATATTTTGATCAAACTGTTGCTTGGAGAAATTACTTACACGAAAATCCAGAGGTAAGCGATAAGGAATACCAAACAGCAAAATATTTAAAAAATGAATGCGAAAAACTTGGACTGATAGTCGAAGATGCTGCAAATACAACTGGTTTTACAGCCCTACTTGATACAGGTAGACCTGGAAAAACTTTAGGAATTAGAACAGACATTGACGCACTGCCAATACAAGAAAGTGAATATAATGAAAAATTTAAAAAATCAGTTATTTCAAAAAATGAAGGTGTAAGCCATGCTTGTGGTCATGACTCTCATATGGCAACACTTTTAACTACTGCAAAAATCTTAACTGATTTAAGGGATGAAATAGACGGCAAAATTTATTTTATCTTTGAAGAGGGAGAAGAAACTGGGGGCGGCATTGAGGCTATGGTTGAGCATCTAAGAGATAAAGGATTAGACGCTTGCTACGGCAACCACCAAGCTTCATTTTTAGAAGTTGGAGAAATCAGAGTTATCAAAGGCCCATCACACGCTGGATGTGCAGGAGTTGAGTTTGATGTAATTGGCAAAGGCGGGCACGGGTCTCGTCCAGATAAATGCATCAATCCATTAACTGCAACAGCAAATATTGTGACAGCCCTTACAACAGCTTGGGTTAACCAATTAGATGTAAACGAAAAAGTTACTTTTGGCCTTGGATCTATAAACGGTGGAGCTGCTTCAAACGTAATTCCTGATAAATGTAATGTAAAGGGAACTTTAAGATTTTTTGATGACAAGGCAGGAGAAGATGCTCTGGAAGTCTTAAAGGAAGTTACACAAGCAACTGCAAAGGCCCATAAGTGCGAAGTTGAATTTTCAGACTATACTCGCATCGTTGCCTATCCAACAATAAATGATCCAGAACTTGCAGATGAAGTTATAAAATCTTTAAATGATATTTATCCAGGTTCTTATAGAGATGGAAATCCAACCTTTGGATCAGAGTCATTTTTTGGATACTCTAGACTTTGCCCATCAGTTTATACCAAATTTGGTGTAAGAGATGAGGAAAACGGAATTACAGCTGGGGCGCACACACCAGAATTTGATCTAAATCCAGAAGGCATCAAATATGCAGTAGGCTTACAAGTAAAATTTGCCACTGATTTTTTAGGAGGGGCTAATGATTGATTTAAAAAATATAACCGTCGATTTTGACGGATTTAAGGCAGTAGATGATGTAAATTTAAAGGTTGAGAAAAACGACATCTACGGCATAGTAGGATTTTCCGGTGCTGGAAAATCAACCTTAGTTAGGACAATAAACCTCCTTCAAAGACCAAGTGCTGGAGAAGTTCTTATAAATGGAGAAAATCTCCTAAACTTATCTAACAAAGAATTAAGGGAAAAAAGAAAAAATATAGGGATGATCTTCCAACACTTTAACCTTTTAAATAACATTACAGTTTTGGACAATGTAATATATCCTATCAGAAAATTAAATATCCCAAAGGAAGAAAAAGAAAGAAAAGCAAGAGAACTTTTAGAAGTTGTAGGCATTGGCGATAAGGCTGATAACTATCCAAGAGAACTATCTGGAGGTCAGCAACAAAGATGCGCAATTGCAAGAGCGCTTGCCTCAGATCCAGAAATCTTACTTTGTGATGAGGCAACAAGTGCCCTAGACCCAAAAACAACTAAGCAAATTTTAAAACTACTTAAAGAATTAAATGCAAAATTGGGACTTACAATAGTAATAATCACCCACCAAATGGAGGTTGTAAAAGATCTTTGCAACAAATGTGCAGTTATGCAAGCAGGAAAAGTTGTAGAAAATGGACCAACCTTAGAAATTTTCGCCCATCCAAAAGACCCGCTTACCCGTGAGTTTGTTGAAACTTCTACAAATGTTGCTGAAACTATAGAAGAAGTAAAACAAAACATAGGTATCTTAAAAGAAAATGAGATTTTAGTTAAACTTAATTATGTTGGAGCTTCTACAACAGAGCCACTAATCAATGATCTTTTTGAAAAATTTGCTGTAAAAACAAATGTTTTGGCTGGAAATATCGAGTTTATAAGTGGCATCCCAGTTGGAAATCTGATAGTAAGCTTATCAGGTGATAAGGACAATTTAGGTAAAATTGGAGATTATCTAGCAGAAAAAAATGTTGATGTAGAAGTTTTAGGAGGTAAAGATGGGATTTTTTGATTATTCATGGTCAATCCGCGATAGAATAGCTGCAGATTTTAAAACAACCTTATATATGTTAGTTGTCTCAGCAATATTTGCAGGGATATTTGGACTTATACTTGGAGTAATAATGGTTGTTACAGACCGTGGCAGGATTTTAGAAAATAAAGTAGTTTATAGCATTTTAGATAAGCTTACAAATATTTTTAGGTCAATACCATTTATCATTTTGCTAGCTTTAGTTGCACCAATTACAAAACAAATTGTAAATACAAGAATTGGACCAACTGCTGCAATAGTACCACTTGTATTTTCCTGTGTGCCATTTTTTGCAAGGCAAGTTGAACAAGCGCTAGCAAGTGTAGAACCAGGAAAAATTGAAGCTGCAGAAGCAATGGGAAAATCACCATTTGAAATTATAACAAGCGTATATCTTAGAGAAGGTCTGCCAAGCTTGATACGCGCTTCATCTATTACTCTTATTTCACTACTTAGTTTAACAGCTATGGCAGGAATTGTAGGAGGCGGTGGTATTGGTGATTTGGCCATTGCCGTAGGTTACCAACGTTACAAGGACGATGTTGTAATTGTAAGTGTTGTTTTAATATTAATAGTCGTATTTATCATACAAGGAATTGCAAATTTTCTTATAAGAAAGACAAGTCATTAAGGAGGTAATAATGAAAAAATTAGGAAAATTAACTTTAGGATTGGCTCTAGCACTTGGCCTAAGCTCATGTGGAGCAAATAATGCAAATGAAAGTGCAGACACAAATACAGATCAAAAAGCGCAAACTGAAACATCTGATACAATAAAAATAGGTGTAGTTGGTGAGAAAAACGAAGTTTGGGATGAAGTTATCAAAAGATATGAAGAAGGTACTGGCAAAAAAGCAGAACTAGTGAAATTTTCTGACTATACACAACCAAACGAAGCATTATTAAGCGGAGATATAGATGTAAACAGTTACCAACACTACAAATTCTTAAACGAATTTAACGACCAACAAGGTGAAGAAAAAATTGTTTCAATTGGAGATACTATGCTTGCTCCTCTAGGATTTTATTCAAATCAAATTGCAAACCTAGATGAGCTAAAAGATGGTGATAGAGTTGCAATTTCAAATGATCCATCAAATGGACCAAGAGCTTTATTCTTACTTCAAAGTGCAGGAATCATAAAAGTAAATGGTAAACCAGGTGAATCAATTACACTAGATGACATTACAGAAAATCCAAAAAATCTTGAATTTATAGAAATGGACCCAGCACAAACTGCAAGAGCCCTAGATGATGTTGTAGCAGCAGCTATAAATGATAACTTTGCCCTAGACTCTGGCCTAAGTCCAAAACAAGATGCAATTTATCTTGAAGATCCAGAAGATCCAGATGCAAAAATTTATGTAAATGTAATTGCATCTAGAAAAGAAGATAAAGACAACGAAGCTTATAAAGAGCTTGTAAAATACTATCAAACAGACGAAACAAAAGCAGACTACGACAAATATACAAAGGGTGCTTGGGTACCAGCTTGGTAAAATAATAAAAATAATAGGAGAATATAAATGAAAACACTTAGCAAAATTTCTTTAGGACTAGCTTTAATTTTAGGCCTAAGCTCGTGCGGAGCAAACAACAACGAAACAGCAAAAACAGAACCAGCAGAAAATAAATCACAAACAGAAGTATCAAGCACAGATCCATTAGAAGACAAAGATACAATAAAAGTTGGTGTAGTTGGAGAACACAACGAAGTTTGGGATGATGTTGTCGAAAGATATAATGCTGATAATAGCGATAGAAAACTAGAATTAGTAAAATTCTCTGAATATAGAGAGCCAAATGAAGCACTTTTATCAGGTGATATTGATATCAACGCTTTCCAACACTACAAATTCTTAAATCAATTTAATGAAGAAAGCGGATCAGATATAGAAGCAATAGCAGATACTGTAATCGCTCCACTAGGGATATACTCTTCAAAAATTAAAGATATAAATGAATTAGAAGATGGGGCAAGAATTGCAATTCCAGATGACCCATCAAACTCAGCTAGATCACTATTCTTACTTCAAAGTGCAGGACTAATCAAAGTAAATGGTAAAGATGGGGATAATATTACAACAGATGATATTACAGAAAACCCAAAAAACCTTGAAATTATCCTACTAGGATCATCACAAACAGCAAGAAGCCTTGATGATGTAGATGCTGCTTGTATAAACTCAGGAATGGCAGTAGATGCTGACCTAGTACCATCAGAAGATGCGGTTTTCCTAGAAGATAAAGATGATCTAGATAAACAAATCTATGTAAATGTTATCGCAACAACCCAAGATAAAAAAGATAGTGCAGTTTTAAAAGATCTTATAGATAACTACTACCATACCGACCAAACTAAAAAAGTCATTGAAGAATCTTCAAAAGGTTCAGAATTTGGTGTTTGGTAAAAATCAAATTTCATACTACTTATCCTTATAATAAATATATATAAGCAGGAGTCAAATTCTCCTGCTTTTTCATTGATTAATATTAGAAAGTTTTTCTTTAAATGTTATAAAAATAACGTATAATAGATACGTAATAAAAGGAGTTTTAAATGACTACAATTTATGATTTTACAGTAAAAGACAATCAAGGAAATGATCTCAGCCTTAATAAATACAAGGGAAAAGTTCTTTTAATAGTAAATACTGCAACAGAATGCGGCTTTACACCTCAATATCAGGGGCTAGAAGAACTTTATAAAAAATATAAGGATCAAGGATTTGAAATTCTAGATTTTCCTAGCAATCAATTTGGAGGACAAGCTCCTGGTACAGATGCAGAAATACAAAATTTTTGCACAGCAAGATTTGGCACGACCTTTGATAGATTTGCAAAAATAGATGTAAATGGAGAAAATGAAGACCCACTTTATACTTATCTTAAAAAATCCCAAGGAGGGCTTTTGGGAGATAAAATTAAGTGGAATTTTACAAAATTTTTAATAGATAGAAATGGAAATGTAGTAGAGCGTTTCTCTTCCCAAAAGAAACCAGAAAATATATCAAAAGAAATAGAAAAGTTATTGGAAAAGTAAAATGAGTGATTTAGTAAAACTTGCCAAAGAGTCAATAAAATACTATTTGGAGACTGGCAAATACCTAACAGAATATGATGAAAGTTTAAAAAATAATAACAATGGAGTAATTGTAATTGTTCATAAAGATGGCAGACACGAAAAAAGCGGGTCTATTTATCCAACCAGATCTGATATAGGTCTTGATGTAATCCATGAGGCTGTAAATGTAGCTGTATTTAACAATGCAATCGATCTGTCTGATATAGACATCGATAATTTATACATTTCAGTTTATGAAGTTACAAAAATTAAGCAAATTCAATATATGGAAGAGTTTGGTATGTATCATGGATTGTTTTTAAAATACAATAACAATTCTGCTCTAGTTTTTAGGGATGATTACGAATCAGACTATCAAATGTTTGAAGATGCTATAAAAATTGCAAATGTAGATAGCCATGATGTATTTACCATAGAGAAATTTAAGGTCCACAAGCATTTATAGCTTGACTTAAAATTTTTAATAAGTATTATAAAAATAGAAATATTATACAAATGTTATAAAGACCAGTAGCTTTTATAGAAGCTTTAGAGAGGCACGGTTGGTGGGATGTGCTAGTGAAAGTAGAAGTGAATATCATCTTTTAGTTTAGCAAGTGAAATTAGTAGTTTGCTACGAAAACCAATCGTTAAGAGTAAATTTTGGAAATAAGTGGACCGTCTATATGGACGGTCTTTTTTTGTAAGGAGAAGAATATGAGTGAGTTTAAATCTTTAAATACCAGCGACACCAGAAATCGTGAGGCTAAGGTAGAAAAATATTGGCAAGAGATTGACCTATTAGATCAAACTTTTAAAACACGTGAAGATGCCGAGGAATACATAATCTATGATGGACCGCCAACAGCAAATGGTAAACCAGGTATCCACCACGTAATTGCAAGAACTTTAAAGGATATGACCAGCCGTTATAAAAATATGAAGGGCTATAAGGTCCTTAAAAAAGCTGGTTGGGATACCCACGGCTTGCCAGTAGAGATCGAAGTAGAAAAACAATTAGACTTCCATGACAAAAATGACATCGAAGAATTTGGTATAGAAAAATTTAATAAATTATGTAAGGAATCAGTTTGGAAATATTCTGATATGTGGCGTGACATGTCAGATCGCATGGGCTTTTTATATGATATGGACCATCCATATGTAACTATGGATAATGATTACGTTGAAACTGAGTGGTGGCTTTTAGATAATGCCTTTAAAAAAGGATATATCTATGAGGGTGCAAAAGTTATGCCATATTGCCCAAGATGTGGAACAGGTCTTGCAAGCCACGAGGTAGCTCAAGGTTACCAAATGGATAAAACCATTACTCTTACAGTTAAATTTAAGAAAAAAGACACAGACAATGAATATTTCCTAGCATGGACCACAACACCTTGGACACTTCCATCAAACGTTGCTTTATCTGTAAATCCAGATCTTGACTATGTAAAAGTATATGATAAAACAGATGATTGCTACTATTACATGGCAAAATCTCTATGCGAAAGACTTATGGAAGAGCATGATTATGAAGTAGTAGAAACCCTAAAGGGTGCTGATATGGAATATATGAAATATGAGCAATTACTACCTTTTGTTGAAGTTGACCCTGACCATGCCTTTATAATCACACTGGCTGATTATGTTTCTGCAGAAGATGGTACAGGTATTGTTCACTCTGCACCAGCCTTTGGTGAGGATGACTATCAAATCGGTAGAAAATACGATCTAGCTTTCATCCAACCAGTAGATTTAAAGGGTAACTTTACAGAAACTCCTTGGGAAGGTCAATTTATCTTTGATTCAAACGAAGATATTTGGCACCACCTAGCAAATGAAGGCAAAGTATTTAAAAAACAAACAATTGAGCATAATTACCCACACTGCTGGAGATGTAAAACACCATTAGTTTACTATGCTACACCATCTTGGTATATAGAAATGAGCAAATTTTCTGACCAAATGGTAGAAAATAATGATAAAGTAAATTGGTTCCCAGAAACAATAGGGGAAAAACGCTTCGGAAACTGGATAGCCAATGTAAAAGACTGGGCAATTTCTAGAAGCCGTTACTGGGGAACTCCACTAAATATCTGGAGATGTGATGATTGTGACCACACACTTTCAGTTGGCTCTAGAAAAGAACTTGCAGAACTTGCTATTGAAGATATAGACGAAAATATTGAGCTTCACAGACCATATGTAGATAATGTATCTATAAAATGTGATAAATGTGGTGGAACCATGCACAGGGTTCCAGATGTAATTGACGTTTGGTTTGACTCAGGAGCTATGCCATTTGCCCAACTCCACTATCCATTTGAAAATAAAGAATTATTTGAAAACTATTATCCAGCTGACTTTATTTGTGAGGGAATTGACCAAACCCGTGGATGGTTCTACTCACTTATGGCTATTTCTACAATTACAATGGGAAAGGCCCCATACAAAAACGTACTTGTAAATGACCTAGTAGTAGATAAAAATGGTCAAAAAATGAGTAAATCTCGTGGTAATACCCTAGATCCATTTGCTCTATTTGATAAATACGGAGCTGATGCAGTAAGATTTTATTCTCTTTTCGTATCACCAGCTTGGATGCAAACAAAATTTGATGAAGCAGGCCTTGTAGAAGTAAGAAATAACTTCTTTAGAACCTATGAAAATGTGTATAACTTCTTTACTTTATATGCAAATACAGATGGATTAAGCGTAGAAGATTTACAAAATATCGGCGATGTAAAACTTGAAAAAATCGATAAATGGTTATATTCAAGACTCAATACCCTAATTAAAAATTACTATGAAGAAATGGAAGTATTTGAATACAACAAAGTTGTTCACTTAATTTCTGATTTTGTAGTAGAAGATTTATCAAACTGGTACATCCGTCGTAACAGAAAAAGATTCTGGAATAGTGATCTTACAGACTCTAAAAAAGCTGTTTATAAAACAACTTATGATGTACTAACAACAATTGCAAAATTAATCGCTCCAATTACACCATTTATTGCAGAAGAAGTTTATAGAAACCTAACTGGTGCAAAAACTGTCCACACAGAATTACTACCAGAAGTAAACGAAGCAATGATAGATGAAAATCTTGAAGCTGATATGGAACTAGTAAGAAAAATAGTTAACTTAGGTCGTGCTTCTCGTGAAAAAGAATCAATCAAAGTGCGTCAACCACTTGCAAAAATCATCGTTGATGGTGGTTATGAAGATAGGATTTCTGATTTAATAGGTCTTATCAAAGAAGAGCTAAATGTAAAAGAAATCGAATTTGCAGCTGACCTTTCAGAATTTATGGACTACTTCCTAAAACCAGACTTTAGGGTTGTAGGTCGCATTTTCCAATCAAAGGTAAATGACTTTGGAAAATATCTTGCAAATGTAGATGCAAAAGATTTTGTAGCAAGTGTAGAAGATGGTCCAGTAGAAATCGACCTGGATGGCGAAAAATACGAAGTTTCAAAAGATTACTTAGATATCAGGATTTCTGCAAAAGAAGGCTATGATGTTGAAATGGATGGAAATGTTTTTGTAATCCTTGATACAGACATAACAGAAGACCTACTAGCAGAAGGATATGCTAGAGAATTTATCTCAAAAATCCAAAATCTAAGAAAAGATAGCGGTTTTGAAGTAACAGATCACATAGAGATTGCCTATGATTCAGATGATGACTTAAGCAAGGCTATCGAGAAATTTGCAGAAGAAATAAAAGCAGAAACATTAGCAGATAAATTATCAAAAGAAAGTGTAAAAGCTGATCCAATCGAATTAAATGATAAAACTATAAGTGTAAAAGTAAAAAGAATATAGTATAAAAAAGAGTAGATAGAAATATTTACTCTTTTTTAATAGGTAAATTTAATTAAAGGATAACAAATGAAAACTAGACTAATGAATATGATAAAAATTATAAATCCTAATACTAATGAAGTAGTAGTTTTAGACAAGGTCAAAAAAGAAGGTTGGGAAGGACTAACCTTTCCCGGAGGCAAGATAGAAGAAAATGAATCCTTAATGGCCGCTGCAATTCGCGAAGCAAAAGAAGAAACAGACCTTGATATAAAAAACTTAAAATTTGTAGGATTTATCACTTGGCTTGGAGAAGAATTTAAGGACGTGGGGCTTTTGTACCAAACCACAGATTTTTATGGCAAATTAGTAGCAGAAAATCGCGAGGGCAATCTTTCTTGGGTTGACTATGAAAAATTTAAAAAAATGGATGGAATGAGCCTATCTATGGATAAGATTTTAAAAATATATGAGGGAGAGTATTCAGAAATATTTTGGGATGTAAGAACTGATGAAATATCCTATATTAAATAATTTAAACTTTGAGCAGATTTATATCTGCTTTTTTATTTAGCTAATAAATATATATGAAATATAAAATTAATTGCTTTTTAAAAACTATGATGATATAATCTTTGCAAATACTGTGTGGTGATTAACACTACACTACTTTATAATTTATTTTTAAGTACACAAATATACATAAAACTTTGGAGACAATATGGCGCTTATTGAAGTACGCGATTTAAAAAAATATTATAAGGTTGGCGGCAATATTATAAAGGCTTTGGATGGAATAAATCTAGATATCAATAAGGGAGAATTTATCGCCCTTTTAGGAACCAGTGGTTCTGGAAAATCCACCCTTTTAAATATGCTAGCAGGCCTTGAATATCCTACAAAAGGCACAATAAAGTATGGCAATATCATTTTAAATGAGCTAAGAGAAACAGATATTACAAAATTTCGTAATTTAAATATTGGATTTGTTTTTCAGTCTTATAATCTCTTGCCGTATCTAACTGCCTGGGAAAATGTATCACTTCCTTTAACTTTTAAGGGAGTAGATGTTGAAAGACGTAAGGAAGAGGCCTACAAGATACTAAAGGAAGTTGGCCTTGAAAATAGAATGAATAATAAGCCAAATGAACTATCTGGTGGGCAACAGCAAAGGGTATCCATTGCCCGTGCCTTTGTTGGTACTCCAAAAATAATTTTTGCTGATGAACCTACTGGAAACTTAGATACCAAAACAAGTTTTGAAGTCATGCAGCTTATAAAAAATATTACTAGGGAAAATAATCAAACTTTTATCATGGTAACTCACGATGATGAAATGACAGAATTTGCCGACAGAACACTATTTATGAGGGATGGAAAAATCCAAAACATCCACAAAAATTTAACTATTGATGAGGTTTTAGAAGATGACATACTACCAACAAATTAATGGCAGCGAAAATGCAAGTGACCAAGCCACTGAAAGTGAAAATGCTCCAGTGCAAATGAAAAATCAACCAAAGCTAATAATTTCTGATTACAATATTAGCCCAAAAACTGTGGAGGCAGGTGGTGAATTTAATCTTGCCTTTACCCTTTATAACACAAACAACAAAAACTCTATTTATAACTTAAAAGTGAGCATAGACCAGCAACTTCAATCCCAACCTCAAGCAAGTGGAGAAAATAATGCCCTTGTAAGCGACGGATCTGTTTTCACCCCGGTAAATACTTCAAATAGTTTTTATGTTTCGGCCCTCTATCCTTGGAATTCTACAACTAAGTATGCAAATATGAGGGTAAATCCAAATGCCGTAGCAGGAAATTATGTGATTGGTCTTACTTTAGAATATGAAGATTATCTGGGAAACCAATACCAAACTAAGGAATCAATTGGTATCCCAGTTGTTCAAAGAGCAAATGTAACTATTGGTGAGGTAAAACACGAGGACTTGATGGTGGGTAGCCAAACTCAAGTAAGTGTAAATATTTACAACACCGGCAAGGACAATTTAAATACCTTTATGTGCGATGTAATCGGTAAGGGATTTACAATTGACAATGATAGACGTTTTATAGGTAATTTTAATTCAGGATCTACGGAAACTTTTACATTTAATGTAACGCCAGACAGTGAAGGGCCAGTAGAGGGAAAAATTATGCTAAGCTATGAAGACTCAGCAGGAAATGTCCACACTGATACCAAAGATTTTTATACAGATGTGACTAGCATGGGAAATGAAGGCATGGAAGAAGGTATGATAGAGGATCCTCAAACTGGAGAAATGATACCAGTTGATCAAGGAATGGAAGAAAATATGGATGCAGGTGGCAGCTTACTTACATCTCCATTTTTGTGGATTGGGCTAATAATAATTCTTGCCCTAGTAGGACTTTTAATTAGAAAACGCAAAAAAGATAAAAAAAATGAGGAGTTAATAATCGACGATGAAGATATCTGATAGATTTATCATGGCCCTTAGAAATCTTTGGCGTCGTAAATCTAGGACAATTCTTACAATTTTATCTGTAATAATCGGCTCAACCTCAATTATTTTGATGCTAGCCTTTGCAGAGGGGATAAGCAATTCACAAAAAGAAATGATTGAATCCTTTCAAGGACTAACCACCATAAATGTAATGGATGGGTCTGGAGATGGATCTTTACAAGTTACTGATAAAGTTTTGAATGATTTAAAAAGAGTTAGCCACGTAAAAGCAGTTGTTCCAAGTAAAAATATATATGTCCAACTACTGATATCTGATAGCGACGATTATGAGATAGACGGGTCATTAGATATAATCCCTGACAATGTTTTTTCAATGATAAAAAAAGATATGCTAGAATTTGGTAATCCACCAAGTCCAAATGAAGATAACAAAATCCTTCTTGGACAAAACGCAGCAGCAAACAAAAAAACTGATACGGGAGATGGGGGCTACATGATGGAGCCAATGGAGCCAGTAGAAGATTTTGATTATGCATCCCACCAATATTTTGTAAGATTAGGTTGGGTGATGGAAGATCAAGAAGATGATGGAGTTAATTTTGGAAATCCCAACGATGAAGATGGAGTGGAAGGAGTCGAAGAAAATAAACCAGACTCCATAGATGTGCCCATAGAAATAGCAGGTAAGCTAAATAACAACTCATTTTTAAGTGGATGGGGTTCATATATTTCTGAATCCACTTATAAAAAGCTAAAAGAAGAAGATAGCAAAATATCAGCTCCATCATTAAACCAATCTTTTGATGAAAAAGGCAATCCTATTCCAGAAAGTGATGAGAAAATCAATTATGAAAATCTGCAAGTAATAGTAGATGATGCCAAAAATGTAGAACAAACAGAAAAAGAAATTAAGCAATTAGGTTATCAAACAAACTCTATGGCTGAGGCCAATGAAGAGATTCAAAATCAAACCAGGACAATTATGCTAATACTTGGAGGGATAGGATCCATTGCCTTTATAGTTTCTGCAATTGGTATTATAAACACAATGCTGATGAGTATTTACGAACGCCAAAAGGAAATTGGGGTTATGAAAGTTATAGGAGCCTCCGTTTCAGATATCCAAACCATGTTTTTAATAGAATCTGGATTTATAGGATTATTTGGAGGTGTCCTTGGGCTTTTGATTTCACTTTTAGTAAGTAAAGTTATTAATAATGCTTTTTCGGGTATGAATGATGCAATAGCACAGGGTGGTCAGTTAATCATTATTCCAATTTGGCTGGCCTTAGTGGGGGTTGGATTTTCGGCCCTAGTAGGAGTGCTAGCAGGATACCTACCAGCAAGACGCGCTACAAAATTATCTGCAATTGATGCCCTAAGAGCAAATTAAAGGAGGAAATTATGAAAAAAATTATACCAATAATGGCTCTTTCACTGGCTTTAGTAGGATGTGCGAACCAAGATGCACCAAAAAGTGATGTAAATAACAAGGAAAGTCAAGTAAGCGAAAAAACAGATGACACTCAAGTAATTGAAGTAGGAAAAGCAGAAGATAATAAAGAAAATAGCGAAGCTGATGGATCTGCCGATACAAGTGATAAAAAAGAACAACCAGAAGAATCTAGCGATGATGATAAAAAAGAGCAAGCAGAAACAGAAGAAAAAGAAAGCGCTGATGATAGTAAAGAGGAAAAATCAAAAGAAGAAGACCAATCAGAAGATCAAGATTCTAGCCAAGAAGTAAGCAAAGATGATTTATTTTACAATCCATTTGGTCCATTTTCAAGTGTAAATGAAAACGGTGAACTTGTAGATCAAAATGGAAATGCAATAGCGGATACAGATGTTGAATATTATACATATGTAAAATACACCAACAATGTTTTTGTAAAATCAAAAAAAGATATTTATGATCAAGTATCAATTGTCAGAATGAATGATAAAAATGTTGAAACATTATTTGAATTCCCAGGAGTCGACGATTTCAGGCCGCTTGGTATGATTGGCAATAGGGTATATGGTTTTCATGATCAACAAAGCAAGGCTGAGATAAATGGAACACCAACACTAGATAAAGAAAAATCAGCCATTGGATATGTAGATCTTGATACTGGCGAAGTTCATGACTTCAAGGCAACAGCAGAAGATATAACTGGTGATGCCGTAGTAATCGATGGAGAATTACAATTTACAAAGCCTGGGGATAATGAGGATCAAAACGCTTATAATTTTGACCTATATAAACTAGATTTATCCAAAGGAGATGATCAAGAAGCAGAATTATTAGAAAAAAACTTTAACCTCCAATATCTATTTGGACAAAAAAGATTTGAAAATGGGAAGCCAGTTTGGAAAATATATAGGGCAGATAATGACAATTTCTATGCCAATGATCAAAAATTCCCATTCCTATGGTCAGAGGAAGGTTCTCAAGAAATCATAGGAAATAATATTTTCTATTATGAAACACAAAAGATAGATGATAAATTATCAAAACCGCTTAAAGTTATCAATATGTCCAGTGGTGAAACAGTGCTTGATACCCAAATTAGGGGTATGAAAATATCTGGAAATAAACTTTACTATCTAAATACTGAAAATGAACTAGAGTCAGTTGACATCGAGCTTTAATAAATAAAAATTAGGATCACAATTGTGGTCCTTTTTTTCTTTTCCATAGTATAATGGATTTATGAAAAGATTTAAGATTTTATTGGTTTTTTAGTTATATGTAGGGCGGGAGCTCCAAATCCACACTTACAGGAAATCCCATGGGTACCAACAAAATGTAAATTTACTATTATCCAATCGATAAAAAATTAATAAAGTTTAATCCAAATGGTAACTAAAGTGAGATATTAAACCCAAATCCTACTGATATAGCCTATGATGTCAATAATGCTGACAATGTTTTTGTTATAGGAGATAGCACTAATCATAAGTACAAATTGATAAAAATAGATGGAGAAAATATAGAAACCCTATTTATTGCACAACTTTCAATAATGAAAATAATTATTATGAACTTTATAGAAAGTCCATAGAGCAGGCAAAAAAGGAGAAGCAGCGGAGCTAATAAGTGTAGGATATCAAACTCCAGAACTTTATTTTTCAAAAGATTTTAAAAACGAAAAAGAAATCATTAGTCTATATGCATCGGATAAGGACAGGATATATTCCAAGGATGAATCCTGGGATAAATATCAGGCAAATTATTTTAAACCAAGCACAGTCATTGGCATCAACAAAAATCCTGATGGGACAATGAGAATTATTTTTATCGAAAAAAGAAGACGCGAAAAGGTAAATGAAATTGATGATGTCCTTGGCATACGTTTTGAAAATGACACCATAGTGGTGGCGACTAAAAATGGAGCAAGCAAGTATTAAAAAAGGCCACAAATTAATTTTTGTGGCCGATAGCCAACACATAGGGTGGCTTGTTGATTTTGTTTACAAAAGCAAGTTTTAAAACTGTATATTTTTTATAATCCAAATTTTCAAAAAATTCAGTTATTTTTTCAGACTCGATTTCTCCAGCTGGATGGCCAGGATAAACGGTTATAAAAATCTTTCCCCTAGGACTTAAAAGTTCTAGGGATTTTTTTATGGCAATTATTGTGGATTGCCAATTTGTAGTAATATTTTTATCACCCTTTGGTAAATATCCCAGGTTAAAGACTACTAGGTCAATCTTTTCTTTAATATACTTATCGATATTTGCATGGCTGTCTAGGATAAAGGAAAAATTTGGATTATCACCTATCAAGGCTAAAGTATTTTCCTTGGCCAATTCTTGGATGTCAAAGGCAAAAAGTTTTTTAGGATTATTATTTTCCAAAATAAATTTGCTATCATGGCCATTGCCTGCAGTCATATCTACTGCTATATTTACATTTTTTTCTCTTATTAGCAATTCTTTTATTATTTCAGTTGCATGGTCTATCATTCTAAGTTCCTGTAAAATTCGTCAGTTCCGTCTATTTTGGTGAAAAATTTAGAATCGGCAATATTTTTATTTATAGGCAATCCCATCCTGTGCATTTCGTTTAGCTTAAAGATCATAAGATTTGCATTTACGTCATAAAGGCTAGCTAATTGCTGGTAAGTGTAGCCTTCTTCGATGTCAGCCATTAGTTTTTTCTCATCTAAAAGCAAATGAGCCGCAAAAATATTTGCCTCAATTTCCATTTCGGTGTTGATGTCAAAAAGCTCGTACTCAGCAAAACCATTTTTGGCTTCATTTTTGTGATATATGTCATGGCCTAGCTCATGGGCTAAGACCATATTTATTATTCTTTCATCTACGAAAGGATTGTAAAATACAAAACGGTTGCGCTTAATTATCTTATACATGCCCAAAAGGGTGGTGGGAGTTTCAAAGGGGATTAGAAAAACCCCGCGGCTTTCTAAAATATCCTTTGGATCTCGGCTTTTGTATTTTTTTATTAATTTTTGTGTATCCTCGTAGATTTTGTCATAGGTGGATACCATTATTTTTCCTTATTTAGTCCGTATTTTTTATTTTCGCTTTTGGCAATATAGTAGGCCTCGCTGATTGCATCAAGTATTGCTTTTTTGTCTTTTTCTGGCAAATCTCCACCAGCCATAAGCCCTATGACTCCTTGGACCATTTCTTCAGCATCGCGGGCTGCAGCATTTCCGTATCTTTCTCTAGCAGATAGGATAAAATCTTCTTCATCAGTCACCAAATAATCGTGACTGGTATCAAGTGCTTCTGCCAAGGCATCGTAAGTTTTCCTATATCTTGGCTTAGATTGGCCAGCTTCGTAACGGGATATGGTTTTTAGGGACACGTTGCAAAGTTTTGCAAGCTCTTCTTGGGTTAGGTTTTTCGCTTCTCTTAGGTCGCGTAGTTTGTTAGCAAATGCCATTATCTCTCCTTATAGTCGCTAAGTGACTGTTAATTTTAAAAATTAAGTTGACACAAGACTTCTAATGTCTTATAATAATACAAAAGTCATTTAATGTCTTAATTATACAGTAATAGTCATCTAAAATCAATAGGAGTTTTTATGAAAAGAATAATTTTACATTCAGATATGAATGCTTGCTATGCCTCTATAGAAGCAAAACTAAATCCAAAGCTAAAGGGGATTCCAATGGCGGTGGCCGGTAATCCAGAAAATCATCACGGAATTATCCTTGCAAAAAGTGAAGAAGCAAAAAAAATGGGAGTTAAAACCGGAGAGCCAATTTGGCAGGCTAAAGGCAAATGTCCAAATCTAACCCTAGTCCCACCCCATTATGAAGAATATTTAAAACATTCAAAAATGGCCCGTTCTTTGTATTATGAGTACACCAACCAAGTTGAGCCCTTTGGACTTGATGAGTGCTACTTAGATGTAACAGGGTATTTGTATTTATTTGGTTCTGGAGAGGAAATCGCTCATGAAATTAGAAATCGTATGAAAGAAGAGCTTGGGCTTACAGTCAGCATTGGGGTAAGTTTTTGCAAAATTTTTGCAAAACTAGGCAGCGATATGAAAAAACCTGACGCAGTGACTGTAATTACTGAGGACAATTTCAAGCAAAAAGTTTGGCCACTGGGAGTCCGTGAAATGGTAGGCATAGGCCGAGCTACAGAAAAAAAACTAAATAAAATTGGGATTTTTAGTCTAGGTGATCTAGCCCATGCACCAGTAAAAACGCTTAAAAGTCTTTTGGGTATAAATGGTGTTTACCTTTGGCAATATGCAAATGGCCTAGATATTCGCCCAATTGTGGACAGAGATCATACTGAGTCCATCAAATCAATTGGCAATAGTTCCACTTGCAAAAGAGATTTACATAGCGATGAGGAAGTTTTTAATGTTATGCAAGAACTTTCATTTTCTGTTTCAAGAAGGCTAAGAGAAGCCAAACTTGAAGCCCGCGGTGTAGAAGTTTTTGTAAGAAATAATGAACTTCAAAGCTGGAATTTTGCCATTCTCCTAGAAATGGCCAGCCAAAGTTCCATTATTTTAGTAAGACGTGCTATGGAAATCTTTAAGAAAAAATATAATTGGTCATTTCCAGTTAGGGCAGTAGGCATTAGGGCAATTAATTTGCGCAATGAGGGTGGAGGCAGCCAAATGGATGTGTTTTTAAACCACGAAAAATTTAAGAAAAATGAGGATGTGGATACTGCCCTTTATAATATTAGAAAAAAATATGGCAAAGACTCCATAACCTTTGCAGCCTTAAAGCGTGATATAGGACTTTCAAGTGATATTACAGAAGTAGTCACCCTCCCAAGCCGCCATTATAATATGTAAAATGGGTAAAAATATAAAAATACAAAAAAAGAGGTGAGGCTATGCCCTTTGATAGAAGAAATTACCCAAATTCCATGAAAAATCTGGACAAAGAAGTCCGTGACAAAGCGATTGACATTACCAATGCCATGCTAAAAGAAGGATATGATGAGGATAATGCAATTCCAATTGCCATTTCTCAGGCCAAAGAATGGGCAAATGATGCCAGCAATGAAGAATTAAAAGAAATCCGCAAAAAAGATTTAAAAAACCACAAAAAAAGTAAAAATAAATCAGGAGCAAGGCTCCAAGATGCGGATGTAGAAGTTTCTTTTAACTATGATGAGCAAAAATGGCAGGTAAAATCCAAGGGAGCCAGCCAAGCAGAAGGCTTTTATGACACAAAAAAAGAAGCCAAGGATAGAGCAGAGAAAATTGCTGAAAATAGAGAAAGCAAAGTAATTACAAAAACCAAGGAGGAGTCAAAATGAGTGAGCTAAGCAGAAAAGTGTTAGAGTATTTCGAAAAAGAAGGATACGGAATAAACGAAATAGTAACAGAAATTGATAATCTAAAAATCGATGTAGTAAGAGACTTTCTAAATAAAGCAAATGATGATAAGGTTTATGTAATAAAAAGAAGGGGAAATCTTGAAGAATACAATGCAGATAAGGTCATAAGATCTATAAAAAATGCTTCAGATAGAAATGGCAAACAGATTAATACATCAGATGTAGAAATTTTACTAAAAGATGTAGAAAAAAATATGAAAAATATGAAAAGAAAAGTGTTTAGAACAGATGAAATCAAAGAATATGTAAAAGATGCCCTTGTAAACGAAGGCTATAGCCAAATTTACGATTCATACGTATCATATGTACAAGACCAAAACTAAACTCAATCAAAAGATTGAGTTTTTTTAAGGAGAAAAATGGATATAAAAATAATAGCAGTAGGCAAAATAAAGGAAAAATTTTATAAAGAAGCCATAGATGAGTACCTAAAAAGAATGCAAGCCTACAACAAAATAGAAATAATAGAAGTAAACGACGAACAAGCCCCGGAAAGCTTATCAGATAAAGAAATAGAACAAGTAAAAGAAAAAGAAGGCGAGAGAATACTAGGTAAAATCGATGATGGCGACTACGTAGTAAGCCTCGAAATCCTAGGTAAGCAGTTGGATAGTATAGGATTTGCAAACTTTATAGAAAATGAAATGAGAGAAGGCTTTGGCAGAAACTTAGTATTTGTAATAGGCGGATCAAATGGGCTAGCAAAAGAAGTAAGCAATCGCTCAAATTATAAACTATCCTTCTCAAAAATGACCTTCCCCCATCAGCTGATGAGGGTGATCCTTCTTGAGCAAATTTATAGGGGATTTAGGATAATAAATGGGCATCCTTATCATAAATAGTCCCATCATCTTGGGTGGCCGATTTGTAATCGGCCATCTGCGAGATGAATGTAGAAGCTTTGCTTCAAGTGAGTCCGCAGAACTAAGCGAAGAAAGCTTTTAAGCTTTCTGAGAGGACAGAATCATGGGTGGCTGATTGAAGTTGTGTCCGAACTCCTGGACTCGGCCATCTGCGAGATGAACGTAGAAGCTTTGCTTCAAGTGAGTCCGCAGAACTAAGCGAGGTCTAAAGCCGAGCACACTACCTTTTCTGTGGGTGAAAAATATGAAAGATATTTCATCTCTGAGAGGATATAAAAGAAGAGTAAATAAAAAGCTACACATTTATTTAGAAAATACATTTAAAATATTATAATGTACTAATATATTAGAGGAAAAAATTATAAGTTAAGGAGGTGATTTTAATGAGTCCTTTGGTTGTATATTATTCATACTCAGGATTAACAAGAAGACTAGCAGAAGATATTGCGTTGATTACTGATGGAAATTTAAGAGAACTGGAACCACAAAAGCCTTATTCGTTCTCATCTAATACAGCTGTAAAAGAAGTGAGAGAAGAAATCGAAAGAGGATATTGCCCTCCTCTTATACGAGGGGCGGAGGCGATTGAAAATGAAGAGGTAGTTTTTGTTGGTTCTCCTAACTGGCTTAAGACTTTTGCCCCACCAGTGCTGTCTTTTTTAAGAACAGTTGACTTAAGCGGAAAGAAAATCATTCCCTTTTGCACACACGGTGGAGGAGGATTTGGAAGAATGATTGAAGATTACAAAAAGGAATGTACAAATTCAATTATTAAAGATGGAATAGCGTTAAAAGGAGATTACAGCTTCGATGAACTAAAAATATGGCTAGATAATAATTTATAGATACCAGTTTATCAAACTGAAACAAGCAAATAAATGCTATTTTCGAGAAAAAATGAAAATGACCACATTAAAAAAACTAGGACTTGCTATTCCTAGTTTTTTTTGCCTTTTCTACTCAAAAATCCTCAAATACTCCACATATCCTTCTTTTTCCAAATCTTCTTTAGGAACAAATCTTAAGGCAGCACCGTTTATGCAATATCTTAGTCCGCCTAATTCTTGTGGACCGTCTGGGAAAACGTGGCCTAGGTGGCTGTCGGCGTTTTTGCTTCTTACTTCTGTTCTAACCATGCCATGGGAAAGGTCTTCTTTTTCATTTATTTCTGTTCCTTCAACTGGCTTTGAAAAACTTGGCCAGCCGCATCCTGCATTAAATTTGTCCTTGCTTGAAAAAAGTGGTTCGCCGGATACTTTATCTACATAGATTCCTTCTTCATAAAAGTCATCATATTCTGATGAGAAAGGTCTTTCTGTACCTGCATTTTGGGTTACTTCGTATTCTAATTCTGTAAGATTTTTTCTTAATTCGTCATCACTTGGTTTTTTGTACATTTTAATCTCCTTAATCTTTTTAGTATTTTTACCCGAATTTATTGATTTGATTTTTTATCTAAAGGTAGTACATTATAAATGTAATTAGCAATTAGCACACGTGAGTGCTAAATTATTATACCTAAGGAGTAAAATATGCAATTAAAACCTATCGGAGATAGAGTAGTTATTAAAAAAGCTGAAGCTGAAAAGACAACTCAATCAGGTATCGTGCTTCCAGAAAGTGCGCAAGAAAAACCTGTTTATGCAGAAGTTGTAGCTATCAGTGATGATATTTTAAATGATGATAAGAAAAAAGATTCTCTTTCTGTAGGGGATAAGGTTATTTATTCTCAATACTCAGGAACAGAAGTAAAACTTAATGATACAGATTATATAGTTGTAAAATACATTGATATTTTAGCAGTTGTAAAATAGTTTTTGAAAGGAATATTAATTATGGCAAAAGAAATTAATTATGGAAAAGATGCCCGTGACGGTTTAGAACGTGGTATTGATAAACTAGCAAATGCTGTAAAAGTTACTCTTGGACCAAAAGGACGTAATGTTGTTCTAGATAAATCTTATGGTGCACCAACTATTACAAATGATGGTGTAACTATTGCCCAAGAAATTGAACTTGAAGATAGATTTGAAAATATGGGAGCTCAACTTGTAAAAGAAGTTGCTACAAAAACAAATGACGTGGCAGGTGATGGTACAACAACAGCTACAGTACTTGCTCAAGCAATCATCAAAGAAGGTCTTAAAAACTTAGCAGCAGGTGCAAATCCAATTGTTTTGAATAAAGGTCTTAAAAAAGCTACAGATGTTACAGTTGATTATATCAAAGAAAATAGCCGCGACATTGTAGATAAACAAGCTATCGAAAATGTAGGTACAATTTCATCTGCTGACCCAGAAATTGGTAAATTTATTGCAGATGCTATGGAAAAAGTAGGCAATGATGGGGTAATTACAGTTGAAGAATCAAGAACAACTGATACTTACCTAGATGTTGTAGAAGGTATGCAATTTGACAAAGGATACCTATCACCATATATGGCAACAGACAACGAAAAAATGGTTGCAGAGCTTGATGATCCATATATCCTATTAACAGATAAAAAAATCTCAAATATCCAAGACCTACTACCATTATTAGAGCAAATCGTTCAAGAATCACGTCCACTACTAATCATTGCAGATGATGTAGATGGCGAAGCGCTTACAACACTTATCTTAAACAAACTTAGAGGAACATTTAATGTTGTAGCAGTAAAAGCACCAGGATACGGTGATAGAAGAAAAGCAATGATTGAAGATATTGCAATTCTAACAGGTGCGACAGTAATTTCTGAAGATTTAAACATGGACCTAAAAGAAACAGAAATTTCTATGCTAGGATCTGCTAAAAAAGTAAAAGTTGATAAAGACAATACAACAATTGTAGAAGGAAAAGGCGACAAAAATGCACTAGAAGAAAGAGTAAGCCTAATCCGCCAACAAATCGAAGCAGAAGAAAGCACATACGAAACAGAAAAACTTCAAGAAAGAGTAGCAAAACTTGCAGGTGGAGTTGCAGTAATCAACGTAGGTGCAGCAACAGAAACAGAAATGCAAGAGAAAAAATATAGAATCGAAGACGCCCTATCAGCAACAAGAGCTGCAGTAGAAGAAGGGATTGTAGCAGGTGGTGGTGTAGTACTAATCGGAGCCATTAAAAAAGTTGCAGACCTAAAAGAAACACTTGAAGGTGACGAAAAAACAGGTGCAACAATCATAGAAAAAGCCCTAGAAGCACCACTAAGACAAATAGTAGAAAACGCTGGAATGGACGGATCAGTAATTGTCCAAACAGTAAAAGAATCCGACAAAGACCAAGGATACGATGCTTATAACGACCAATATGTAAATATGTTTGAAGCAGGCATAGTAGAACCAACAAAAGTAACAAGAAGCGCATTACAAAACGCAGTAAGCGTATCAGGAATGATCCTAACAACAGAAGCAGCAGTAGCAGATATACCAAAAGAAGAACCAGAAATGCCACCACAAATGCCTATGTATTAGGAAAGCCTGGCCGGCTTCCCTAGAGGCCTCGTGCCTTAAGCACGAAATAACCGCAGCGAAGCGAGGACAAAAAGCCAAGCGGCGTTTGAGCGATTAAAATCCGACCCGGCTTCCCTAGAGCACCCGCGAGTTTTCTGGATTCGCAAAGCTCATCTCAGAAATGAAAAATAATTTGTATTTTCCACCCAAATTCTGGGATTAGCACGAAATAACCGCAGCGAAGCGAGGAGACAAGCCCGTGCGGCTAATAGAGCACCCGTGCCACAGCACGGAAAACTGCAGCGAAGCGAGGACCAAAAGAATACACAATCTCAGTCTTTTAAAAACGACTAAGTAAAAAAACACCCTGACCAAGGGTGTTTTTTTCTATAGTAAAATACTATAAATATAAAGTATGGCATATATAAAACATTGATATTTTATATTTATTTATAATATGCTATAATAAAGTAGTACATATAAGCGATAAGTATTATGACATATTTATTTATTGCTTTATACTATTACTATACAATGAGAAACGTTTTCTTTGTTGATAATAGTAATAAAATATTTTATAGGAGGAATTTATGCAAAAAAATGTTACTAACAAAAGACCGGCTGGTTTTTATGCAGCTTGTATTGCCTTTTCATTTGAACGTTTTGCCTTTTATGCAGCAAAATGGCTGATGACAGTTTTTGTGGCCGCAACTATTATGGATGGGGGTCTGGGGCTTAGCACTGGTGAAGCTGCTAGAATGAGTGCAAATTTGGTTGCTTTTACATACTTACTGCCTTTATTTGGTGGGTATATTTCAGATTATTTGATTGGAGCTAGGTATCTAATACCAATTGGCTTAGCCTTAATGGGAGTGGGATATTTATTAGCCTGGAAAGCTGAGTCAGCTGGAGCTATAAATGCTATGGTGATTTTAGTTTCAATTGGTACAGGTCTTTTTAAATCTCAAAATAATGCAATTATTGGTAGACTTTTTAAAGACAAAACTCAGCTTGATGCAGCATATTCAACCCAGTATTCATTTGTAAATATAGGTTCATTTATAGGAACAACAATTATTGGGATATTGGCAGCTAAATATGGTTACAGATTTTGCTTTTTAGTTTGTGCTATTATAGTATTTATAGATGCTATTTGGTATATTGCAAACTACAAAAACTTTGGAAATGCTGGTAAAAAACCATTTAAAATCAATGAAAATGCGGATCCAAATGAAGTTAAAAATGAGGAAAAAGTACCTCTTACAAAACTTGAGAAAAATAGAATCTTTGCTATAA
This sequence comes from Anaerococcus sp. mt242, assembly GCF_016798225.1. Taxonomy (GTDB): domain Bacteria; phylum Bacillota; class Clostridia; order Tissierellales; family Peptoniphilaceae; genus Anaerococcus. The sequence continues at coordinate 32,237 of NZ_JAEUYX010000009.1, forward strand.
TTTTAGTTTCATTTTTCTCAATTATTTTCTGGATATTCTGGTACTTAGCATCTCTACCAGTACTATTTCACTGGGCTGGAGAAACTGCGGCAGCAGATTGGACAATAGGATCATTTGAAGTACCAACTGCATGGTTTGACTCTCTAAATGCTATTTTATGTATTATCCTTGGACCAATTTTAGGTGCGTATTGGACAAAAAAAGCAAATTCTCCAAAAGGAGACTTTAATATGTTCCAAAAAACAGCACTTGGTATATTTTTACTAGGTTTATCCTACATTGTTTTCGGTTCAGCAGAAATCGCTCGTGGAACAGGTCAAGCATCATTGATATGGATAATTTTATTTGGTATCTTACTAACACTTGGAGAAATGGTATTTTCACCACTTGGTAACTCATTTATAGCAAAATATGCTCCACCTCAACTTATAACAACTATGATGAGTGTTTGGGTTCTAGCAGTATTCTTCTCAGGAAAATCTTATGGGGCAATTTATGACTTTACTCAACAATTCCCATTTGATAAAGTAATGTTTACTATTGCTGCAATTGCAATTATATCTGCAGCCATCTTATGGTTTTTTAGTGGTAAATTACAAAGACTTGTAGAACCAGACGCGGCTGATAGAGCAGAGTATGAAAAACTTCATAATATAGAAAAAAAAGAAAATATAAATAAGAAAAGTATTAAAACTGAAGAAACAATCACCTTTGAATCAGATGATGAAAATAACTAAGGAGTTATACAATGACTGATAGATTTAAAAGAGTTTTAGACAAGATGGAATCAGAAGACCTTAAGCAAATTATCGTTACAGATCCAATTGCAATTTATTATTTAATCGGCAAAAAAATCAATCCTGGTGAAAGAATGCTTGCCCTATATTTAAATACAGATGGAGATAGAAAACTTGTTATAAACGAGCTTTTCCCACAAGAGGGCGATCTTGGAGTAGATTTAATCTGGTATAACGATATCGAAGATCCTATCGAATATTTGTCAAAAGAAATAAAAGACTATGACAAAATAGGGATTGATAAAACTTGGCCATCTGGATTTTTGCTAAGACTTCAAGAAAGATTCCCAGACAAAAAATATGTAAACTCATCACTATTAATCGATGAAGTCAGAATGATAAAAGATAAAGAAGAAATCGACCTTATGAGAGAATCTTCTAGAATCAATGATGAAGTTATGGATGAAGTCATTCCTTGGGTTACAAAGGGACTTACAGAAAAAGAACTATCAGATAAGGTAAAAGAAATTTATAAAAGCCATGGCATAGGAGAAGTTTCCTTTGAGCCAATCACAGCCTACGGCAAAGGTGGAGCTGACCCTCACCATGAAACAGATAATTCTAAAGGAAAACTAGGTGATAGCGTAGTTTTAGATATTGGTGGCTTTTATAAAGGCTATGCATCAGATATGACAAGAACAGTTTTTATAGGAGAAGCTTCAGATAAGGCACGTGAAGTTTATGAAATCGTAAAAGAAGCAAATCTACGAGGAATTGCAGCTGCAAAACCAGGCAATAAGATGAGTGATGTGGATAAAGCATGTCGTGATTATATAGAAGAAAAAGGTTATGGCAAATATTTTACTCATAGAACAGGCCACTCAATAGGTCTTGAAGACCATGAATATGGCGATGTTTCTAGTGTAAATGATGCAATAATAAAACCAGGACAAATTTTCTCAGTAGAACCAGGCATTTATCTAATGGATGAAGGTATAGGTGTCAGAATAGAAGATTTAGTCATCATTACAGAAGATGGCAATGAAGTAATAAATCACTATACAAAAGATTTAATAGTGGTAGATATAGATGATTAATGAAGGCTATATGCCTTTTAAGGATTACAAAACTTATTATAGAATTGTAAATCCAGAAGGCAGAAAAACCCCACTGATTTTAATCCACGGAGGACCAGGATCAACCCACAATTACTTTGAAGTTTTTGATGACTTTGCCTATAAAAATGACAGGCCAATAGTAATGTACGATCAAATTGGATGTGGCAATTCATTTGTAGATGGTGATGAAGATTTATTTAATGCAGATGTTTGGATGGAGGAATTAATATCTCTAAGAGATTATCTAAAATTAGATGAAGTTCATATCCTAGGCCAATCTTGGGGCGGGATGCTTTTAATTCTTTACGCCTTAAGCAAGCCAGATGGTGTAAAATCAATTATTTTATCATCAACCTTATCTTCTGCAAAACTTTGGAGAAGCGAGCAAATTAGAAGAATAACCTATATGGATGATGAGTATAGAATCCCACTTCTAGAGGCAGAAAAAACTTGTGACTATGATTCAAAAGAATATCAAAAAGCCCTGGATGTTTTCATGGAAAGATATTCAGCAGGCCCATATGATGAAAATGACCCAGAATGTTTAACAAGAGAAAAGAAAGCTGGATCAAAATCCTATGTAGTAGGTTGGGGTGAAAATGAATTCTCCCCAACAGGAACTCTAGTTGGTTTTGAAGTGACTGATAGATTAAATGAAATAGAGATCCCAACTTTGATTACAAGTGGAGCCAAAGATTTATCATCACCTGTCATTGCAAAAACTATGAATGATAATATTAAAAAGTCAAAATGGGAGCTTTTTGCCAATTCCAGACACATGCCTTTTGTAGATCAACATGAAAAATATGTAATGGTTTTAGAAAAATGGCTGGAGATAGAAGACAATAAATAAAATATCAAGCAGGCAATTTCTAATATTGCCTGCTTTTTTGTGTTATAATCGTAAAAAAGGATGCTTAAAATTTAAGGAGAAAATTATGGACGTTTATGAAAAAGCTCTAGAAAAACACAGAGAATGGCAGGGAAAAGTTGGCACCGATGTAAAAGCAAAGGTAACAAATGCTGAAGAATTAACATATGCCTATACACCAGGAGTTGCTGAGCCATGCAGGGAAATTGCTAAAGATGATAGTAAGGCTTACGAATATACTTCAAAGGCAAATACAATTGCAGTTATTTCCGATGGATCTGCAGTTTTAGGTCTTGGAAACATTGGCCCAAAGGCTGCTATGCCAGTTATGGAGGGAAAAGCAGTTTTATTTAAAGAATTTGGCGGAGTAAACGCAGTGCCAATTGTCCTAGATACCCAAGATCCTGATGAAATCATAAAAACAATAAAAAATATTGCCCCGGGCTTTGGTGGCATAAATTTAGAGGATATTTCATCTCCAAGATGTGTTTATATAGAGGAGAAATTAAAAGAAATCCTTGATATACCAGTATTTCACGACGATCAACATGGTACAGCCATCGTAACAGTTGCAGCTTTGATAAATGCTTTAAAACTTGTAGATAAAAAGCCAGAAGATATCAAACTTGTAATGAGTGGGGCAGGAGCAGCTGGATTTTCTTGTGCAAAACTTATCCGTGATTTGGGAGTAAAAAACATTATAGTATGTGATTCCCGAGGGGCTATTAACAAAATGATGCTAAATTCTGGTAACCCGGTAAAGGCTCAAATAGCAGAAATCTTTAATCCAGATGATGTAGAGGGCTCTATAAGTGATGTAATAATGGGAGCAGATGTTTTTGTTGGAGTTTCTGCACCGGATATACTAGGTGAAGAAGATATTAAAAATATGAATGATGATGCTATTGTTTTTGCTATGGCAAATCCTATTCCAGAAATTGACTACCATGTGGCAAAAAAAGCTGGGGCAAGGATTGTAGCTACAGGGCGTTCTGATTTTCCAAATCAAATTAATAATGTCCTAGCTTTTCCAGGAATATTTAAGGGAGCCTTAGAAGCTCGTGCACCACAAATCACAGATCAAATGAAAATGGCCGCAGCAAAAGCACTAGCAGCCTTTGTAAAAGATGATGAGCTAAACGAAGAATACATCATCCCATCAGCTTTTGAAGAAGGAATCGCAGATGCTGTAAGTGATGCTGTAAAGACATTAAGATAATTGAAAAAGGCCTTAAAAATAGTAAAGTAAAAATAGAAAAGAAAGTTAAAAGACTGATTACTACAATCAGTCTTTTTTGTATGTAAAATCAAATGAGGAATTATGAATAAAGATATAAAATTAGTTGCTATTGACCTAGATGGTACACTTTTGGGATCTGATAGGGAAGTAGTAGAAAAAAATATAGATGCTATAAAGAAAATTCATGATAAGGGCATTAAAGTTGTAATTGCAACTGGCAGATGCTTTAACGGTTTTTGGTGGGTGCGCCAAGCCCTAGGACTAGAAGGATTTGATGACTACTCAATTTGTAATACAGGCGCCTTTATAAGATGCAATGCGACGGGGAAAGCTATTGTAGAAAATCCACTAGATAAATCGGATTATGAAAAAATCACCTCATATTTGAAAGATTATGATTTGCAAGTGGGGATTTTTACTAAAGATGTTCTTTACAACAATGAAGAAGTAGTAAATAATGGTTTTAAAACAGATCAAGAAGTAATGCGTCTTCCTCGTCAGAAGTTTAAAGACTTTGATGATATAGAAGAAAAAGTAGCTCGTATCAACTTTATGGGAGATGAAGCTGAGCTTGATAAGTTTTATGAAAAAAACAAAGAAGCTTTAGAAAAAGACTATATGACTATGAGAAATGAAACTTATTCTCTAGAAATCCTTAAAAAATCTTCAGGAAAAGCCAACAGTCTTAAAAAACTTTGCGAATTTTTAGATATAGATCTTGAAAATGTAGCCTACTTTGGCGACGGGGCAAATGATATAGAATCTATAAAGCTAGCAGGACTTGGTATAGCTATGGCAAATGCAAAAGAAGAGACTAAAGAAGCTGCAGACTATGTTACAAGCTCAAATGATGAGGCAGGAGTAGCAAAATTTTTAGAAAAATTATTTGATTAGAGGTTTTAATGGATAAATTTGCAATCCTTTCATCAGGATCGTCAGGAAACTGCTTATTTATCGAATATAAGGGCAGTAAAATCTTGGTGGATGCAGGATTTTCAGCACGTAGAATAGAAACACTGCTTAATGAAATAGGAAAAACTGCAAATGACTTGGACGGTATTTTCCTAACTCATGAGCATGCCGACCACACAAAGGGGGCAGGAACTTTATCCCGCCGCTATAATGTCCCGATCTTTGCAAATGCAGGCACATGGAAGGGCATAGAAAATTGTGTTGGAAAGCTAAAAGAAGAAAATATAAGAGTTTTTGATAGTGGTAAATTTTTATCTTTTGGATCTATGGATATTATGCCCATAAAAGTCCACCACGATGCAAATGAGCCAGTGGGTTTTATCCTATATTTGGGCAATAAAAAAATATCTCTATTGACAGATACAGGCATAGTCGATGAAAACATGTCCTATGAGATAAAGGGCTCTGATATTTATTATATGGAGGCCAACCATGACCTAGAGGCCTTAAAACGCGGACCATATCCTTATCCTCTAAAACTTAGAGTAATGAGCAATATGGGTCATTTATCAAATGATCAATCAGCAGAAGTTTTGGCCGATGCCCTGGAGGGTAAGGAAGAAAAAGTTTTTTTAGGCCACTTATCAGAAACCAACAACACACCAGAATTATCAAGGCTTACAGTAGATAACTATCTGACAAGTCTTGGCTTAGATACAAGAAAAGATATACACTTAGAAGTAGCAGATAGGTACATCCCATCTGGTATTGTAGAATTATAGAAAGTAAATTATGGAACTAATAGATATTGAAAGATCAATTATAAAAAAATATAGAAAGCAAATTTGGTCCCCCTTTATCAAAGCAATCAAAGAATTTGAACTGATAAATGATGGAGACAAGGTTGCTGTTGCAATCTCTGGGGGGAAGGATTCGCTTTTACTTGCAAAAGTTATAGAAGAACTACATAAACACAGTAAGGTAGACTTTGATGTGGTTTACATATCAATGGACCCTGGCTATGACCCAAGAAACCGTGAACAACTAGAAAAAAACCTAAATTATCTGGGAATTGACGGGCAAATCTTTGAAACCGAGGTTTTCAAAATAGCCGAAGAAGTCTCAAAAGGCGAATATCCTTGCTATATGTGCGCTAGAATGCGTAGGGGAAGTTTATACTCCAAGGCCAAAGAGCTAGGTTGTAATAAAATTGCCCTAGGCCATCATATGAACGATGTTATTGAAACAATTATGTTAAATGTTCTTTATGCTGGCAAATTTAACACAATGAAACCAAAACTCAAGGCGCAAAACTTTGAAAATATGGAACTAATTCGCCCATTTTATTATGTAAAGGAAGAAGATATTATTAAATGGCGTGATTATGTAGAGCTTTTTGCCCTAAACTGTGCCTGCACAGTAACAAAATCCCAAGAAGCTTACACAAGAAAAATGATAAAACAAATGATAGCGCAAATGAAGGAAAAAAATCCTGAAGTTGAAATGTCTATATTAAGGTCTGGAGAAAATGTAAATTGCGATATGGTCGTAGGCTACCAACTCCACGGACAAAAACATTCGTTCTTGGAGGAATTTAATGATTGAGTTTTTAAAAGTATTAATCTTATCCATTGTTGAAGGTATTACAGAATTTTTGCCAGTATCATCTACTGGCCACCTTATTTTGGTAAATGAATTTGTAAAACTAGACCCGCCAGAATTTTCAAATGCCTTTAATGTCATCATCCAATTAGGTGCTATAATGGCAGTTGTAGTTTTATATTTTAGAAAGCTAAATCCTTGGGATTATGAAAAAACAGACAAATATTTTCCAAAAAACTACAAAAAATTAAATGGTCAATCCAGATTTTATTATAGATTAACCCACCCAGATGAAAGAACAATCGAACTTTGGAAAAGGGTTATTGTTGGAGTACTGCCAGCTGGAGTTTTGGGACTACTTTTTGATGATTTTATAGATGAACATTTATTTAACCCAATGGTTGTTGCAACTATGCTTCTTATTTGGGGTTTAATTATTATTTTTGTAGAAAAAAGAAATAAAAATAGAGATGGTTTTGTAAATGATAATATTGCAAATGTTTCTTATAAAACTGTCATTGCTATTGGATTCTTCCAAGCCTTAGCAATGATTCCTGGTACATCTAGGTCAGCTGCAACCATTATGGGAGCTATGATTTTAGGCCTAAGCCGTGAAGCTGCTGCAGAATTTTCATTCTTTTTAGCAATTCCAACCATGCTTGGTGCAACTTTGTTAAAAGTAGTTAAAAATGTCCATGGCTTTACAGGGTCTCAATGGCTATTAATTCTAGCTGGTATGGTTTTAAGCTTTGTAGTAGCCTATGTAGTTATTAAAAAATTTATGGAATACATCAGCAAGCACAACTTTATTCCATTTGGAATATATAGGATAATCCTATCAGCCGTAGTATTTTTATACTTTGGCATTATAAAATAGAAAAAAAGAGCCTTGAAAATCTAGGCTCTTTTTTAAATTGAAAAAGTAAATCTAACCAAAACTCCTGGATAAAGATTTTCAATATCCATTGTTCCATTGTGAAGCTCGCAAATTTGCTTAGAAATGAATAAGCCAAGACCATGAGTTTCGATATTTGAGATATCGGACTTAAATAATCTTTGTATTATTTCATCAGACATATAACCATCTTGATTTGTTACTTCAACTATAAATTTCTCTTCATTGTTTTTAACGAGTATTGCCACTTCACCTTTAGAATATTTTAAACTATTTTCCACAATATTAAAAAGCATTCTATAAAATAGGTGTTCATCCATTTTTAATTTGATAGAGTCGTCTATCAAATTTTCAAAGTTTAAATCTTTATTTTGATGTTCATTTAACTCATCAACTATTAACTTTCTTATAATAACTAAGGGGTCTGAATAAACAAAGTGTTCCTTATTCATAATATCTAGTCTTTCAGTAAGGTTGAGGTCTTCTATGATTTTACTTATACTTTGAATTTGATTGTTCATTACTACTATTTGATCTTGATTCTGACTGTTTTTTATTTCCTCTAGACCCCAACTTAATTTAGTCAGAGGTGTTCTTATATCGTGGCTTATACCTCTTAACCAATTTGCTCTACTATTTTTAATTTTTATATATTTTTTATTAGCTTTATTTATAGTCTTTGAAATCTCTTTTAATTCTCCACTTTCATTTAACTTTACATAATCATCTTTAAATAAGTTATTTATAGAAGCTAGGAGAGGGTTTAAATTTTTATATAATTTCTTTATTTCAAAAATATAAAATAAGTATATTACAAGTAAAAATATTACTACAGAAAATATGATTATATAGAAATTATTTACAAATGCATCGTAATTGTAATAGTTAAAGGGCAATTTATCTAAAGATTTCTTAGGATAAGCAAATATTATTAGACCATCGCCAGCTACAAAAGTAAAGACAGGATAATCATCTAGATAATATCGTGTAAATTGTCCTACATCGGAGAGAGTAAATTTATTCTTTACTTCTGATGGCTTATTAAAGCTTTCTACAACTTCTCCGTTCTCATTTAATCGTATAGCCCATATATCTTTGTTTTTTAAATATTTGCGGTTATCATTTGTTAGATAGGTATTATCTTTTTTATTTTCTATTATATAATCATATATTAGATCTGGATTATTATATTGTTTAAATAGTTTGTAACTAGTAAATAACATAGCGCTGATGGTTACAATAGTAATCAAAATAAAAGCTATACACAGTTTTATAAATTTCTTATATTCTTTTAATAAATAATTTATCATAGCTGACCTTTAAGTTTGTAACCTAGCCCCTTTATGGTTACTAGTATTTTAGGATTAGATGGATCATCTTCTAATTTTTCTCTTAGTCTATAAATGTGAGTTATAAGGGTGTTTTCATATCCAAAAGAATCTTCCCAACAATGGTCTATAATTTGATCAATGGATACTATTTTGTTTAAATTTTCAGACATATAATCTAATATTTTAAATTGTTTAGCTGTAAGTGGTATTTCTGTAGTTTTTTTAATTAATAATGCTCTTTCTTTATCGAATATCACTCCGTTTAGATTAATTTTATCTTTATTATATTGTTTATAACTTCTTCTAAGTACAGCCCTTATTCTCCAAAGCAAGTCTTCTGGCAATAATGGTTTTATAATATAATCATCGGCTTCTAAGTCAAAACCGGATTTCATATCATCTCTACCATCCAGGGCTGAAAGTACTATTACAGGTAATTTAGAAGTTTTCCTAACTTCACTTAGCAAATCAAAACCGCTTCCATCAGGTAGCATTATATCTAAAACAAGCAAATCGACTTTGTTATTTTCTAATTTAAATTTTGCCTCTTTTATATTTTTAGCTGTAAGTACATTTTTAAAATTATTTTTAACTAGAAATTTATACATACTTCCTAAAAGATCTATTTCATCATCTACAATTAGTAGACATACATTATCATATGAATTCATTATTTACCTCTTTTCATATTAATTGTATCAAATAAAATTTTAATTTGTTATTTTGTGATGTAAAAGTGAGGAGAGTAAAATATTAGATTTATCTAAATATTTTAAACTTATATTAGTAAAACAAAAGGAGATAAAATGAAAAATATATTGGAGATTGAGAACTTAAAAAAATCTTATAATAAAGTTCTTGTATTAGATGATGTTAATTTAGATATTGAAAAAGGAGCTATATATGGTCTTATAGGTAAAAATGGTGCAGGAAAGTCCACCTTAATGAAGACAATTTTAGGCTTAGTAAAGAAGGATACTGGATCTATATCCTTATATGGCAAAAAAATAAATGAACAAAATCAAAAAGAAATAAACAAAAGTATTGGATCATTAATTGAAAATCCTTCATTTTATGACCATCTTACAGCTTATGAAAACTTAGAAATTATTTGCAAATTAAAAGGCATAAGCACAAAGGATATAAATAGAATATTAGAATTAGTTAATTTGAGTAAACACACAAATAAAAAAGTGAGAGAGTTTTCACTAGGGATGAAACAAAGATTAGGAATTGCTATAGCTATTATAGGGAATCCAAAGCTTTTAATCCTTGATGAACCTATTAATGGTCTAGATCCTTATGGTATAGAAGAGATGAGAAATTTATTTACTAATATAGTAAAAAATAGTGAAACAAGTATTTTAATATCTTCACATATCCTTGATGAGATTGAAAAAATATCTACTCACATAGGTATCTTAAGAGATGGCAAACTAGTATACAATGGATCACTTGATGATTATAGGAAACTCCACCCACCAGTTATGTCCATTGTTACTTCTGATAACATATTAGCTGCTAAATTATTAGGTCTAGATGATTCTAACATTATAAATGATAAGTTAGTCCTTGGTAACAAAGATAAAGAAGTAGTTGCTAGAATCATAAAACACATTATAAATGATGTAAATGTATATAGGGTGGAAGAAGAAAAAGAAAGCTTAGAAAAACTATTTATAAGTGAAACAAATTAAGGAATTGATATGAAGAATTTAGAAATAAAAAAGAATAAGGGTTTAGGCTTAAATTTTATGCTATTGATTGAATTTACAATCCACATGTTATTTATTTTAGTTGCAGTTTTAGGAAAAAGTTTTGGAAAAAGCTCCTATCCCTTATATATGCTTTTAGATAATTATTTTATGACTTGCCTATTAATAAATCCTATTATTATCTCCACAATTGCAAAAAAGGTAATTGAGATGGAAGAAAAAAATAATATGTGGCAGCTGCAGGCCAGTCTTGGTGAGGATATTTCAAATATTTTGGGGAACAAAATTGCCATTCTAGCTATAAAAATTGGCATTTTACAAATTATTGAGTGGGGAATCATTTTGCTTTTAGCAAATCGAAATCCAAATTTAATTCTTGATACCAGTACAATCACAAGATTAGTTATTTATTTTTTTAGTGAATACGCTATAAATTTATTTTTATTAAATTTATTTATGATAATAGAAATGAAGAGTAATAAGGTTTATTTCTCTTTGTTTTTCTCAATAATAGGAGCAATGTCTGGCATTATTTGTATGCTAACTTCTAAAGTTTTATCACAGATAAATCCATTTGCTTGGTTTGTAAGTATACTTAATCTATCTTACACAAAACAAGGCGGTGAATTTATTCAAAGTGTTAATGATATTAATTACTTAACTCTTATAATTAGTTTAATATGTATAATAGTTGAATTTATGATTTTGAAAAATATTAATAGCTATTTGCTAAATAAGGATTTATAAAGGAAGTAAATATGTTAAATATAGAAATGAAAAAATTAAAACTAAGAAGATTATTACTAACAATCCTTATTATTCCACTACTGGCAAATATATTTGGGGTAATAAATTATAAAGGTAATATCGATGTTTTGACTAATGAATGGCAAAGTCTTTGGACTCAAGTATCTTTATTTTACTTTATGTTTTTTCTAATACCTTTAATAGGAATAGTTGTGTCTAGCTTATGGTCCATAGAGCATAAGGCTGGATTAAAATTAATTAGAACAAGCCCTAGAAAGAATATAAATTTTGTTGTCACTAAGGCTTTTATTACCTTTGTAATTGTTGCTATAGCTCAGTTATACTTTTTAGGACTATTCATATTTTTTGGGAAAATTGTCTGTAATCTTCCAACAACAAATTTTACACTCTATTTTTACTATGTAGGATTTAGTATAATTTTGTCCCTTCCTATAATTTTTATTATGTCAGCCCTTAGCATAAAAATAAAATCACTATCTATAGTAGTTTTAATATCAGTGGGGATTTCAATCTTAGGGTTTATGCTATGTGCTCAAAATATATTTCCCCTTTTGAACAATATAATTGCAATTAGTAATTTAGCTTTAAAAATGAATAATTTTAGTTATATGTATATAGATGAAGTATTTTATATATTACTAATAGGTATAATTGAAATTATAGTATTTTTAAAGATGTCTAGAAAATTTTTAAAATATGAAGGCTAAGTCTAATTCATCTATACTAAAATAATGCCTTAATAACTAAAAAGTACCTCATTTCATTTTTCGGAAATGAGGTACTTTTTGTTTTTTTTATTTTAAGAAATTTATAAAAAATGTAATCACTATTGGGTTAAATAAGTTTACGGCGATTGCTAATACTATTGGAAGTACAAACATTGCCACATCTGCTGGGCCTTCTTTTTCTATAATGGCCTCCATATTTGCAATGGCATTTGGGGTTTGGCCGAGTCCTACTCCGCAATGGCCTGCTACCATAACTGCAGCATCATAATCGCGGCCAGTTAGATTAAATGTGACAAGGGAGGTATAGATTCCAATAAATATTGCTTGGGCGATCATAATTACAAGCATTGGTAGGGCAAGTCCTAAGATTGCACTGATGTTTAAGTTTATAAGAGCCAAGGATAAAAATAAATTTAGGGAAATATTTCCCAAAATTTCTATATTATCTATGTGAGAATCTTTTTTTAGCAGATCATAAATGTTGCGGGTGATTAGCCCTCCAAATTGGCAACCTACATAATAAGGAAAATTTAGGGAAGTCATGGCCAAGATTTTATTTATAAATGTCCCTAAAAAAGAAGCTAGGCCAATAACTATAATGGCATTCATCAAAGTTTTTTGATTGATAGGTCGCATTTTTTTACTATTCCCATCTAAATTTTTCTTGCCGATTGACTTTAAATTGTTGCGAGAGATTAGCCTACTTGCAACAGGGCCTCCTACAAGAGAACCTACTAAAATACCAAATGTCGCAGCAGCCACACCTATAGAAGTATTGTTTACCGATCCATAGCCTTCCATAATTTTACCAAAACTTACCGCTGAGCCAATGCCTCCGGTCATAGAAGTAGAGCCCATGGCAACTCCAAGTAGGGGATTGATGCCAAAAATATGGGTAAGGGCAACTGCCAAAAGATTTTGGAGTGGAAGTAGCAAAATAATGGCAAAGGCAAGTTTTATACCAAGCCAGCCACTTTTTTTAAGGACCTTAAAGCTACAAGCAAGCCCTATACAAGTGAAAAATATATTCATAAAGAAATCTTGTATCACTTCATCAAATTTAAAAAATCCAAAGCCTATTTGATTTAAAATTAAATTAATAAGGCTTATGATTAGTCCACCGATAACGGGGGATGGGATAAAGAATTTTTGAAAAAATTTTATCTTATTTTTTATAAAAGCTCCTAGGATAAAGGCAATAATTGCCACTCCTAGTGACTGTAAAATATCTAATTGTATTTCCATAATTACCTCGTTTAAAATATCATACTCTCATATTATATAAGAAATATTGCTATAATCATAGATTTTTTATATAATTGTCACAGAATAGAGGAGAAAAATGAAAATAATATTTTATATAGCAGGATTTGCAATTTTTTATGCAATGATTGGTTATCCACTGACTCTTTTGATTTTAGAAAAGATTTTAAAGAGGAAAAATGGCAAGGACTTATCTAAAAAGCCATTTGTTTCTGTGATAATCTCTGCTTACAACGAAGAAAAAGTAATAGAGAAAAAACTAGAAAATATAATACAAACAAGCTATCCAAATTATGAGGTGATAGTTGCAAATGATGCTTCAAATGATAGGACCGTGCCAATTGTCGAAGATTTTATAAAAAATCATCCGGATAAAAATATAAGGCTAAATACAGTTAGAAATCATTTGGGGAAAACAAATGCCCAAGATGAGGCAGTAGAAGTTGCAAATGGCGAAATAATCGTATTTTCAGATGCAAACTCCATGTTTAAAGCTGATGCCATTGATGAACTAGTAAGTTTTTTCACAGATGATGATATCGAATATGTGTGCGGATCTTTAATCTATGCCAAAGATGATGATATAGCATCGGTTGTGGCAGAAAATTCTTACTGGGATGCGGAGCTTTTGATGAGAAAAATCGAGTCAGAAATTTCTACTATTGCAGCAGGCAATGGGGCTATTTATGCAGTTAGAAAAAAAGATTACAGAAACTATGATCTTGTATCAAGCCACGATTATGAGATGCCACTTGCAGCAGGACTAAATCACAAAAGAGCCCTTTATAATCCAGCTGCCATAGCAGTTGAAAAGGCTGGGGCAACTACAAAAGATGAGTTTAAGAGAAAAGTTAGGATGCAAAGAAGGATTCTAACAAATCTATTTACAAATCTTCGCCGCTTAAATATTTTTGAATACGGCTGGTTTAGCTTCTTTCACTTTAACCACAAGACTTTAAGATTTTTGCAAGCCTTTAACCACATTTTGCTTGTTGTAAGTAACCTTGCCCTATTAAATCATGGATTGTTTTATAGGATATTTTTTATGGGCCAAGTAGCGTTTTTCACTCTTGCTGCTATTGGAAAACTTACTAATTCAAAAGCAAAAATATTTTATTTCCCAAGATATTACTCAATGATGATGCTAGCTCAACTAAAGGGAGCATATAACGAAGCAAGTGGAAAAAGCAAGCCTACTTGGGAAAAGGCTGAGACAACTAGGATATAAAATGAATATTGAAGTATTAATATCAACTATGCACGAAAAATCCATTGATTGCTACAAGAAATTTAACCTTGAAACTGATACAATTATAATAAATCAAACTGATTATAATGATTATCAAGAGTTAAGTATAGATGGTATAAAAATCAGAATGATTTCAACTACAACAAGAGGACTTGGAGTAAGCCGTAATCTTGCTTTGCTAAATTCAAATGCTGACATTGTAGTTTTTTGTGATGATGATGAAGTCTTTGAAAATGGATACAAAGATAAAATATTGTCAGAATTTGAAGCCCATCCGGATGTGGATTTTTTCGTATTTAAAACTATAATATATCAAGATGGCAAAGAAATTATAAAAGTAAAAAATGAAAAAAATCTATCTATATATAACTCATTAAGGTATGGATCAGTACATTTTGCATTTAAAAAAGAAGTGCAAAAACGCGAAAATATTTGGATTTCGACATATTTTGGGGCAGGCACACCAAATGGATCGGGTGAGGATAGTATTTTTATTAGTGATTTTATAAGAGCTGGGAAGAAAGTTCGTACAAGTGAAAAACTTATAGCAAAAGTTTACAATGACGGATCAACTTGGTTTACTGGATATGATGAGAAGTTTTTCTACGATAAGGGAAAACTTTCAAAAGCTCTTTTCCCAAATACTTATAGACTTTATATAGAACAATTTTTAAGACGCCATAAGGAAATGACAGAGGTCATTGATTTAAAAAAAGCCCGTAAACTAATGCTTGCGGGAGCAAAAGATTTTGGAGGAGAAAATGGAAAATAAAAAATCATTACTTTCAGCAATACCATCTGCAATTATTGCTGGGATAATTATAGGCATGATTACTTATTTTGGCCTAAATTTTGGTGGCTATAAGGAATATCAAGCTCAATCAAAGGTAGTTACTACAAATATTGAAAATTTAAATGAAGCAAGTGGCACAGCTGCAACCTATGCTGCAACAATTAATAGTCCAAAGATAAAACAAAGAACACTTGAAACACTAGGCATTGATTGGAATGTTGGCAAGCTTGACTCAAAACTAGAAATCAAACCAATAGAAAACACATCTATAATTGATATTGTTGTTACAGATACAAACAAACTTCGTGCAGAAGACATAGCTGACCAATACGCTGATTATACAGTTAGAGTTATCAATAATATTTATAATTCTGGTGCAAAAGTTATGGAATATTCTTATGGATCTGCTACAACCATTGATAATACACTAAGATATGCCCTTATGACAGGTGGTATAGGATTTATCCTTTGGACAGTTTTAAGAATGATAATGATAAATTCTTATAATAACAAAATTGCCAAAAACTATACAAATGATAAAAACGAAACTAGCGAAGTAAGAGAAGTTAGAGAAGTAGAAGAAAAACCAGCTAAAAAAACATTTAGATCATCTAAAAAAGAAGCCACAAAAAAAACAAGCAAGGTAGACTCAACAAGTTTTGAAAGTGGATCTACAAAAGTTATTGATGGCAGCGAAGTAAAAAAAGCAGCTGATTTATCTGAAACTTCATCTAGCAAATACGAAGTTTTAGGCAGAATTCCTTCCTATGACAAAGGAGAATTAGATGTTTAGAAAAAAAACTAACGAAAAAAGAGAAATTCTTCTCCAATCTTTTTATAATTTAGAGGATAGACTTGCAGAAAAAATGGGCTCACAACTGGTAACCCTAGCTTTCACTGCCTCAAGCCATGATACAGATAAAACTAATCATATTTATACACTAGCAAAACATTTGGCAGAAGATGGAGACAGAGTTTTAATTGTTGATGCAAATCTTAGAGAATCACACTTACCAAGTGTAACTGGAAAAGATAAAGAACGTGGATTTATAGACATCATCCTAGGGGATTATTCAGTAGATGATGCAATTATGCATGATAACAGCCATGATGATTTATCATATATCTTCACAGGTGAGGTAGGAGATTATGCTGATAAATTCCTAGAACCAGCTGATATCAAATCATTTTTTGATCAAATGCGTGATAGATATGATTATGTATTTATCGATCTTTCACCAAACATCGATATACCAGAAGCAAATATGTTTGCTGCAAATGCAGATGCAGCTGTTGTATTTTCAACCTATGAAAAATCCAACAACCCAGTTACCCGCGATAGCTTAAAACAACTTGAAAAAGTAAATGCAAATATTCTTGGAATCATAATCACAGACTATTTGTACGCAGATGAGGAAATTGATGAGCTATTTGGAGGAGAAAATGAATAAGATAAAACTATTAACAGGTCTAGCCCTTACTCTTGCCCTAACAGGATGTAGCGATGATAATTACACTTCTCTTAGACACCCAGAGGGCGAGGCGCAAACTGTAACTGACGAGTCCTTAGAAGAAAACACTAATGATCAAGCAACAGAAACTGAAAAAGCTGATCAAGCTAATGGAGAAAATCAAGCAGAAAATACTGAAGAGCAAAACACAGATCAAGCTGATGAGGAAGTTACTGATGATGGGATTAACTACACAGTAGAAAATGTTGTAAATGTGAGAGTTGCTCCTAGTGAAAATTCAAATGTTATGACAACAGTAAATCCTGGTGATGATATCCTTAAACTAGGTGAATCTGACAATTGGTCAAGAATTTCTATTGACGGACAAACAGGCTATATCAGAACAGATTTATTAAAAGCAAATTAATTAACCCATGGGGATTTGATTTCCTCAGGGGTTTTTTATGTTCCTCAGGGGTTTTTTATGTTATAATGGTAAAAATAGGGGGCAAGTATGGATCAAATTTCGCTTTTAAAAAATTTAATATGGCCTGTACTACTAGATATTGGCTTTATAAGTCTATTAGACTTTATCCTAGATAGAAAAAAATCTAGCCGAAATATTGCAATTATTTTCCTAGCTTTTGGTTTTGGAGTTTTTGCATATTTTATATATTTCTCAATAGGATATTTGTTTTTGCAAGTGTACTTATTTATGTTTTTATTATCCCTATCCCTTGTAATCCTTGCCCTAAAGAAAAGAATAGATGCTTTTACCATTATTGGTATCATCCTTATGGTAGTCATGTTAATATTGCTTTTAAGATATACATTAATTGAATAAATAAAAAATGCTAGTACTATTTTGTACTAGCATTTTATTTTGCTTATTTATTTATTGGATTTTCAAAAGCATCTACGATTAATTGTAAGTAGCCTGCTGTATCTACCAGTGTTGCTCCTGATACTGCTTCAACTTTTTCACCTTCTTTTGCGCCGGCAATAGTTTCTTTGATCTCATCTATAGTTTTTCCAGCTACAAATTTTTCGATTGCTTCAAAGTTTTCTTTAATAGTAACTGTTGAACCTGCTTTTTCTGCCATTAGCTTAGAATAAAGGTCGTCGTTTTCAAGTTTACTAGAAAGTACTGTTTTGCTATTTTTATAGTCATTTGCAAAATCACTTCCTTCGCCTTGAGATGTGACACCCTCTTCGATGTATTGATATTCGTCAATGCTTGCAGCTATTATTTTTTCATCTTCTACTGCTACAACAGCATTTGCAAATGACTTATCTCCATGTGGGGCACCTAGGACATATCTTAGCTCAATATTTTCTGGATTTTCAGCTTGTCCGCCAATTATAAATGAATTATCTTTTGCAGCATCTACTATATATCTTAGAAGATTTGGTGTTGATTTGAATGTTGCGCCAGAGATGGCATCCATGATTTTTTCATCATCATCATTTAACACTTCTTCAAGCTCTGCAATAGTTTTTCCCTTTACAAAGTCAGTAACTGCATTGTAGTTGTCCATAAGTGTGACTTCTCCACCAGCTTGTTTCATAGTTTCTGAATATGGTTCTTTGTTATCAATTTTTGATGCTAAGATTCTGCCTTCTTTAGCACCATCACCAAATTCTTTGTCTGAGTTTGGAACACCCTCATATCCTTCGTCATCACCAAAATATTGGTATTCATCAATAAATGCATCTACAATTTTATCTCCACTTGTTGCTACAACAACTGTTGTAAATGATCTAGATGCTTCATCTGGATAAGCTCTGTGAAGTACTATGTTACCCTCTACAGCTGGGTTTTCAGAAGTTTCTGTGTCTTCATTTTTTTCTTCGTCAGACTTTTTATCTTCAGTTTTTTCTTCTTCTTTATTTTCCTCAGCTGCTTTATCTTCTTTTACTTCGCCTTCTTTGCTTTCTTCGGTTTTTTCCTCTGTTTTATCTGCTTGGTCTGCTTGCTCGATAGTTTCATTAGCCTTTTGTTCAACTGCTGTTTCATTTGCCTTATCAGCTTCTTTATTAGTATCGTTTGCACATCCTGTAAATGCTAATGATGTTACCAGCATAAGTGTTGCAATATTAAATTTCTTGTTCATAAATTATCCTCCGCTAATTGTATAAAAATTATTGTTATTTGTATAACTAATTTAGAATCATTATAATATATATGAAAAATTTTCGCAAATTTTTTGTCAATAATAATAGCAATTTTGGGTATAATCTTTCATAGAAGAACAGTTTTAAGTTGAAGGAGAGAGTATGCAAGTTAAGGTCGATAAAAAACTCGCATTTAAAATAGCAGGCAAGAGTTTTAAAATAGATAGCAGAGAAGATGCGGGAGAAATTAGAGATGACTTTTTAAAAACTTATAGAGATATACTAAAAGAACATGGGGCAGCCTTTGGACTTATGGAATACAACGCCCTAGAGCAAGATTACAATTACTTTATAGGTTTTGAAATATCAGATAAGGAAACAATTGATAAAAATAAATTCTTAGTATATGAAATTCCTGAAGCTTCCTATCTAGAAGTGCCCGTTGAGGGGGAGGGTGGCTTAAAAGAAGGCTATCGCTATACTTATGAGGAATATTTCCCAAATAAAAAGTATTTCCATGGTTTAGGTGCTGATATAGAGTTTTATCAGTATGATGAAACTACTGATAATATAGGCAATGTAAAGCTTTTTATACTACTTAGGGAAAATCCAAACGCATAGGTTATAAAAATTTAAAAACATCATAAAAAATCTATTGCCATTTATTTTAAGGACATACAAGTACAAATTATTATAAATACGAACTGAGGATCACATGAAAAAAATCTTATTAATTGGACTAGTAGGCCTAAGCCTTAGCTCATGCACCATGTTTCCAGACAAATATTCTGACCAAGAAATAATTTATGGGGAAAATCTTATCGAAACTCGTGAAATCCCTACTTTAAAACGTGTCAATTCTTCATTTACCTATATTCCAGAGGAAGATGATGAGGAATGCGAAGAATGTCAAATTATTTATTAAAGTGGGTATATATAATCTAAACAAAAGGAGATAATTATGGGAAAATTAAAAACACTTACAACACTTTTAAAAGTGAATAACAAACTTGGATTATTAGACGTTGGTGACTTAATTGGACTTGCAAGCACAGCTTATAAAGTAAAAACATTCGATCCAACAGATCACCTACCAGATTTCAACCTTGACTTCTGGGAAAGAGAAGAAATTGAAAAAGAAAAAAGAAGAAATGCTATTCTTGCAGCAGCTGTAATTGGTACTGGTGCTTACCTAATAGCAAAAAACAGAGATAAAATTGCAGATGCAGCAAATGATGCTAGAAGCAAAACAAAAGAATTAGCATCAGATGTTTCAAAAAAAGGCGAAGAAATAGCTCATGATGCAAAAGAAAAAGTAGAAGACCTTGCCGATGATGCAGAAGATAAATTAAATAAAGGCAAAAAATCTATTGAAGCAAAAGAAGTAAAAAATAGTTTTTACGACAATTATTAAAACAAAACCCAAGGATTTAATTCCTTGGGTTTATTTTTATATATTAGATAAAAATCCATCCACATCTTCATCACTTGTTCTATAGGTTGTCACAAAACGGGCAATATTTTTACCATCGACATTGCCAACTACATCAAAGACAGAAAATTCTTTAAATTTATTAACTTGATCATCTGAAAGTTTTACAAAAACTTGGTTGGATTCAAAGTCATAGGCAAGTTCATAGCCCTTATCAGATATTCCCTTTGCCAAAGCTTTTGCTTTTTCAAAGGCAATTCTTGCACCACTTACATAGCCATCTTCTTTGGCAAATACAGTTTCATACATGATGCCAACTACAAAAGATTTTGCTAAAAGATAGCCTTTTTGTTTTTGTAGGTTGATAAAGTTTTTCTTAAGTTCATCATTTACTACAACCATGGCTTCACTTAGCAAAAGACCATTTTTTGTCCCACCTAGGTAGAAAATATCACACAAATTGCAAATGTCTGAAATTTCATAATCGCATTTATCACTGGCAAGGGCTGCAGCAAGCCTTGCCCCATCTATAAACAAATACAAATCATTTTCCTTACAAAAATCATAAATTTCTGTAAGTTCTTTTTTAGTGTAGACTTCACCAAGCTCAGTAGTGTTTGAAATATAAACTTTTTTTGGTACAGTTACAAGCTCAGAATTAAATTCTTTCAAATTTTCTTCTAAGAGGTCACGGCTTAGTTTACCTGTTGGGCTTTCAATGGTTTCAATCTTAATACCCGTTGCCTCTATTGATCCTGCTTCATGGTCTTCAATATGACCAGTTTTTACTGCTAGTACAGAGTTTTCTTGTTGCATACCACAGGAAACTCCCAAAACATTGGCAGCAGTTCCGCCTGGTACAAAATGTATGTCTACATCTTCATTTTTAAGGGCTTTTTTTATTAAATTTCTAGCATTTTCACTATGGTCATCAAAACCATAGCCGGAATTATACTCATCTTTTGCCTTTAGTAGGGCATCAAGGACTTCAACTCTTCCTATATCATTGTAATCATTTAAGAAAAAATACATTTTATTCTCCTTTCACTGGACTTAATAGTGATTTTTCAATTGCTTCATTCAGTAATTTTAGGTAAGCTTCATAGGCTTGTGTTTGCCCGTAGAAGTGAACACCGTCTGTACCATTATAAAATTCAGGATGCTTAATGGCATAATCCTCCCAGTCCATGACTGTTACAAAATCATATTTTTTAGCTATATCTTTCATTGCTACACTTACTCGGTGGGGTTGGTCAAATCTATTATCATAGCAGGTTACAAGTATGAGTCTTTTTCCATCTGGAAGAGCTTTTACGATTTCTTCAAGGCTTGGTCCTGGAATTTTTTCTGCATTTGTTCCCAAGGCAATGATTACTATATCAGCAAGGTTACTTGTCTGATTCATTTGCGATATAATACCAGCCCCATCTTCAAGAGGCCTATTGCCTTCAGCATTTATATATAAATTTTCTATATTACTTGTCAGATACTCACGTGGTCCCAACATTACGCTATCACCGATAAGGGTGAGAGATTTTTCTTTTTTAGATGATTTTATATATTCGCTATTATTTTTATTTATTGTTTGGTCAAGGTTATTTTTATCAAGTTTTATTTTTTCTATATCTTGATTTACTGATTCTTTTAAAATTTCTTTTTCTAGGCTCATCATAGATCCAGCATTTTCTGAGATTGCAAAGGATAGGCTAAAGCTTGTTATAATCATAAATATAAATACTGACCTAAAAATCAATCTGTTTTTCTCATAGTCTATCTTATATTTAGCAGTATTTTCTTTTAAAGACAGGATGTTTTTTCCTCTAAAAATCGGCTCGAAAACGTGGTAATTAAATAAGACTAGGCCAATGGTAATGAGTATTGCTAAAATTAGTCCCTTAGCAGTTTTGTCAAAATTGCTTACAATTACCCAAACTGGCCAGTGGAATAAATAAAAACCATAGGAATAATCAGATAGCCTAGATGTAAACTTATCTTCCATTAAGTTTTTATTGGAGTAGGCAACTAAGATTAAAAATCCTGTTATCAAGTCAGTAAGCAAAAATCCTACAAAATATGTGACTTTGCTATCATATGACATAGTAAAAGCCATTAGTAAAATCAGACCAAGTCCTGCTAGTGTCGGCTTATTGTAAGGAATTTTCTTAAAGGAAAATCTTTTTACAAAGGCTGCCAAAAAACTTCCTAGCATAAAGGCACCCATACGAGTTAGATCAAAAAAGTAGACAAAACCAGTATCAACACTTTTTATAATTGTAAGCACTAGCATCAAAACAAAACCAATTATTGCAAGATAGAAAGTAGTCATCAAAAATAAATCAGTAAATCTACGCTTTACGGCTCTTTTTTTAAGTGATTTTTTGTAAATAAAACCCATAATCCATGGCCAGATCAAATAAAAATGGATTTCAAGAGCCAGGGTCCAAGTATGCATGAAAATCCCTCTTATAAATTGACCCTCATATGATCCGCCGCGTAGGATTTCAAAGAAATTATAATTAAAACTTATTGCAGCTAAAAACTGGTCAAAAAACCCTACACTATAATCAGGATTTATGGTTAAAACAAATAAAGTAGTCAAAAAAAGCATCAACAATAGACCTGGAAAAATTCTTACAAAACGCTTTGTGAAAAACTTTCGATAGTCGATTTTTTTATTATTAAACAATTCATCAATTAGATGAAAACTTATCAAAAATCCAGAAAGGACAAAAAGAATATTAACACCTAAAAATCCTGCAGGCATCATAGCTGGAAGATAGTGGTAGATTAAGACTAAAAGTATGGCAAAAACCCTTAAAAAATCTAAACCTTTAATTTTCATTTTCTTCTACCTCAACAAAACCATTACTATTTTTTTTATAAATTTTTCCGTTTTTTAATTTTATTTTTATCTGACTATTACCAGACTCATTATTAAAATTTGCACTATAGGTAAAATCTTCGTTAGAAAAATCACCTGGTCCGTCAAAACGAGATTTTTTAAAATTTCCCTTATAAATTCCATATGGACTTTTTAAGATGCCTTGACCTTCTAATTTATTTTTAGAAATAGTTCCTGTGTAATAGGTATTTTCATCTATTTTATAATCTACTACATCTTTACTTTTGCTATTTGAAATAAAATAAATTAAAGATATGACCATTAAAATGGCAATGCCTATGCCCATATAAGAAGTAAACTTTTTATTATCCATTTTAATCTCCTATATAACTATATATAACAATTATAACAAAATATTATTCAAAAATAGACAGATTTATCATTAATATTTACTTGAAAATTTTACTTCCATAATTAAATTTGATATAAAACATTGAAAAAATAATAATTACTATTAGTTGATTTATCTTAAAAGGTTGAAAATTAGACCTTTAAAGACGAAAAAAATTATAAAATTTGATATTGATTATCATTACTTAATATGTTATACTAATATTACAGTTATTAAACACTTGTTTTGTAGAAATATTAAAATAAACTATAAAAAAGAATGTTTAATATTCATTAGAAAAGGAGTTTATATGCCAATTACTTTTTTTAATCAAGGAGATAAAGTCCGCGTTATAAGCTTAAAAGGGAATGATGAGGTAAGAAAACACTTGTCTAACCTCGGTATTACTAAAGGTAGAGAAATGATTGTCCAAAGATTTGATGGAAATAATTATATATTTTTAGTAGATGGCAATAGGCTTGCATTATCAAAAGATATAGCAAAAAGAATAATGGTAGAGGAGATTGCATAGTGAAAACTTTAAGAAATGCAGAAGTTGGAGAAACTTTAAGGATTGCAAAAATATTAGGTGATGGTCCAACCAAGAGAAGAATTATGGATATGGGTATTACCAAAGGTACAGAAATTTTGGTTAGAAAAGTAGCTCCACTTGGTGATCCTATTCAAATAAATTTAAGGGGTTATGAACTTACAATTAGAAAACATGATGCTGAAAATATAATGGTGGAGGAAGTATGAGCTTTAAAGTAGCTTTAGCGGGCAACCCCAATAGTGGTAAAACAACACTTTTTAATGCTCTGACAGGCTCAAATCAAAGAGTGGGAAACTGGCCTGGGGTAACGGTTGATAAAAAAGAAGGAAATTTAAAAGGACATAATGATATTGTCCTTCAGGACTTGCCTGGAATATATTCACTTTCTCCTTATACTTTAGAGGAGAAAGTTGCTAGAACTTATCTAGTAGACGAGAGACCAGACTTACTGGTGAATTTAGTAGATGGATCAAATTTAATTAGAAATTTATATTTAACAAGTCAATTAATAGAACTAGGTATTCCGACAATTCTAGCTATAAATATGATGGATATTGTAAGAGATAGGGGAGATGAAATAGATAAAGATGCTCTATCTAAGTTATTAGGCTGTCCAGTAGTAGAAATTGTTGCCAGTAGAGAATCTGGAATTGATCTCTTGATTAGTGAAATAGTAGATTCTGAAAATAGGGAATATTTGCCACTTCCTTTAGAATTTTCATATGATTTAGAAAATAAATTAGCAGATATAAGAAACATAGTAGATCCATATGTTGAAGATGATTTAAGAAGATTTTATACTATCAAAGCCTTTGAAAATGATGAGGAAATGATAGAAAAAATTGAGCTAACAACTGAAGATAGTAGAAAAATTTCTGATATTCGTAAAAAGTGTGAAGAATTTTTTGATGATGATGCAGAATCAATTATCACTAGTGAAAGGTATGAAAGGCTTGAAACTTTAAGTGAAAGGGTGTTAAAAAAGGCTGAACCAAAACTTTCAACTACTGATAAGATTGATAATGTAGTAACATCTAGAGCTTGGGGAATTCCAATTTTTGCTCTTGTTATGTTTATAGTTTATTCATTATCTGTTTTTAAATACTCTCCAGGTACCTTACTAACAGATGCTGTAAATGGTTTTTTTGAGGATAATCTCATACCAGCAACTGCAGCGTTTTTTGAATCTATAGATATAAATGAAGTGTTGATAGGTCTTGTTTGCGATGGTATGCTAACGGGTTTTGGAGCTGTAATAGGTTTTTTACCACAAATGATGGTATTATTTGCACTATTATCAATCCTTGAAGATATAGGATATATGTCTAGAGTTGCTTTTATTATGGATAGACTATTTAGAAGATTTGGTTTATCTGGAAAATCTTTTATTCCTGCTATGATTTCAACTGGATGTGCAGTTCCAGGTATCCAAGCAAGTAGAACCATAGAAAATGATAGAGATCGTAGAATAACTATAATGACAACGTCATTTATGCCTTGTTCTGCAAAACTACCCGTAATAGCCTTAATTGCAGGTGCATTTTTTCCAAATCATAGGGCATTGATTACCGTAAGTTTTTACTTTATAGGTATAGCAGCAATAATAATCTCAGGTGTTATTTTAAAGAAATTTAAAAAATTTGCATCTGATCCAGCACCGTTTATTATGGAGCTGCCTCCATATCATGCACCTAGATTAAAATCTGTACTTCAAGATGTATGGAATAAGTCTAAATCATATGTAAGAAGAGCTGGAACAATCATTTTACTTTCAGCTATTTTGATATGGGTATTGACAAACTTCGATTATAAATTTAACTTGGTAGAAGAGGATGCATCTAATTCTATACTTGGAGTTATAGGGTCATACTTAGCGGTTATATTTAAGCCACTTGGATTTGGAACATGGCAAGCTTTTGTTGCAACTGTTTCAGGCTTTATTGCAAAAGAAAATGTTGTTTCAACTACGGGAGTTGTTTTAGGAATTGGTAGTGATGTTACAGAAGAAAGTGCAGAACTTTTAAGAGCATTTGGTAGTGCAATAGGAACACCTGTTGGTGGATATTCATTTTTACTATTTAATATGCTTTGTATGCCTTGTTTTGCAGCTGTTGGAGCTATTAAAACCGAAATGGGAGATAGTAAATGGACTCTACTAACAGTAGCTTATCAAATGGGTTTTGCATGGGTAATTAGTTTTATCTTCTATCAATTTGCTAATTTAATAGCTTATGGAAGAAGAGGTACAAGCACAGTACTAGCCGGTATTTGTCTAATTGGTTTATTATATCTAATATTTAGACCTTCTAGACAAATAAAAGAAACTAAACATTATAATACAAATTTTGCAAAAAGTTAGGGGGTGATTATGAACACACAATCATGGATACTTTTAATAATAATATTAGCCATTTGTTCTTTTATAGTATATAAGAGATTTATTCAAAATGATGAACCTGGTGGTTGCAAAGACTGCCCAGGCCACAATCCTAAAAAAGGATTTAATAAAAATAAAATATAAGAGTTTCTAGAAAATATATGAAAGCTCGTATAAATTATTGCGGGCTTTCAAAAAATTTTAATTAATTAATGATATTGATTATCACTATTATATAGTTTGATAATAAAAAAAGTAAAGGAGAAATAATATGTCAAAAGTAGCAGTAATTTATTGGTCAGGAACAGGTAATACAGAGCAAATGACAAATGCCATAGCGGATAGACTAAAGGAGAAACAAATTGATCTAGATATCTATCAAGCAAGTGATTTTGATCAATCAAAGCTAGCTGATTATGATGGATTTGCTTTTGGTTGCCCAGCTATGGGAGATGAATCTCTTGAAGAAAGTGAATTTGAACCAATGTTTGAATCAGTAGAAGGAAAACTTGAAAATAAAGCAGTTATAATATTTGGTTCTTATGAGTGGAATGAAGGTCAATGGATGCTAGATTGGCAAGAAAGATGCAAAGATAATGGCATAAATTTAGCTGCTGATGGTCTTGCAGTCTATGATAGTCCAAGTGAAGAGGATATAAAATCTTGTCAAGATTTAGCCGATAAGCTGATAGAAATGTTATGAGTTTAGGATATGAATTATTATCCCTTTATTGTAGCCAAGTTTTAGCAAATATCAAACCATCAAATTTATTTACTGTATCTAATATAGATTATGATGTGGATAAGCTTATAGAAACTTGGAATGATGATTTTAATAAGTACGGAATCTATTTTCATATTATCGCAAAAAGAGAGAGGACATCTTCAATTTTATGCTTTAGAAAAGACTTATTGCAAAAGTCTCTTAGCTATGAGAAAACAAAGTGTTTTTTAAAAACCTGTGGTTATGATACAAGTAATATCGATTCTTGTACTAGCTGCTTAAAAAAGAGACTTTTAGAAAATGAATTTCCTCATGAAATAGGTTTTTTTCTCGGTTATCCCTATGAAGATGTAAGGGGATTTATTGAAAATAAAGGCAGAAATTACCTTTATAGTGGTTATTGGAAAGTATATAAAGATAAAGAGGATAAGTGTAAATTATTTAACTTATATGAGAAGATTCGACGAATCTACATACAGACTAATGGAAATAAGTATAAGCTTATGAAATTAGTGGAAATAGATACTTCATAAAGTAATCTATTTTTACAATTATTTAAAAAGTCTACCAAGTTCATGCAAGATCTCCTAAAAAATATAGGCTTGGTAGACAAATGCGTAAACATACCGATGTAATTTTATAATTACTCAAAAAAAGCAACCATAGCTGGCAAATACTGAGCTGAACCCCAAAATCCGGAATATGGATTGAGGGGTTTTTTTCATGCCAA